>NZ_CP151802.1:2117783-2420324 GCF_038446665.1 Lysobacter sp. FW306-1B-D06B
CGGGATCTGCACGCCGCTCACGGTGTGCAGGAAACGCTTCGGGCCTTCCGGCTGCTGTGCGCTGGCGCCGATGTAGCCGGGACCGTTGCTGTAGCTCAGCGTGGTGTAGGGCAGGCCGAGCTGGTCCAGCGCGTAGCTGCCGTTGCCGTCGTCCTCGCCGCTGCTGCCGCGCACCTTGTCCAGGATCGGATTGCCGCGCTTGGGATAGCCGACGAAGCTCAGCGTGTGCGAGTGGTCGGCCGTGACCAGGATCAGCGTGTCCTGCGCCGACGTCGCATCCACCGCCGCCTGCACCGCTTCGCTCAGCGCGATGGTGTCGGTGAGTGCGCGGTACGCGTTGCCGTAATGGTGCGCGTGGTCGATGCGGCCGCCTTCGACCAGCAGCACGAAGCCCTTGTCGTTCTGCTTCAGGCGCGCGATCGCCGCGCGCGTCATCTCCGCCAGCGTGGGCTCGCCCGCGCCGTCGCGCGGACGGTCCTGCGAGAACTGCATGTGGTCGGGTTCGAACAGACCCAGCAGCGGGCCGTGCGCCGGCGCGTCGGCGAGCTGCTGCGCGTTCCAGACGTAGGTGCCTTCGGGATGGCGCTGCTTCCACTGGGCGATGAGGTCGCGGCCGTCCAGTCGCTCGCCGACCTTGTCGTCGTACTCCGGGTCGCGCTCGGACACGGGCATGAAGTTCTTCCGACCGCCGCCCATCAACACGTCGGGACCGTGGCCGTAAGGGGTTTCGACCAGCTGGCGGGCGATGTCGACGCAGCCGTCGGCGCGCGCCTCGTCGCTGAGTTCGGTGTCGTTCTCCCAGTTGCGCTCGGGCGTGTGGGTGAAGGTCGCGCCCGGCGTGGCGTGCGTGACGCGCGTGGTGGTGACCACGCCGGTGGCGAAGCCGCGGCTGGCGGCCAGTTCCCACAGCGTGAGCACCGGCGCCTTCAACGCCTGCGCGCAATCCTTGCGCGGCGCCTGCTGGCCGATGCTGAGCACGCCTGCGCGCGTCTTCACGCCGGTCGCCATGGCGCTCATCGTGCCGGCCGAATCGGGCGTCTGCGAATCGGTGTTGTAGGTGCGGCTCAGCGCGGTGGACGGGAAGTTCTCCCAACTCAGCCGGTTCTCTTCGCCCGGGCCGCCCTTGCGCTGGCCGTCGAGGATGCGCGCGGCGGCGACGGTGGTCAGGCTCATGCCATCGCCGACGAACAGGATCACGTTCTTCGCGCGGCCCGACATCGCGCCACGCGCGGCCGCCTGCGCGGCGCCGTCGCGGAACCACCACTGCGGCGTTTCGCCGGCGGGGTGGCGGATCGACGGGACCTCGACCTCCAGCGCGGTCGGCTTTGCCGGATCGGGCGATGCGCCGCCGGTGCTGGCGCAGGCGCAGGCCAGCAGGGTGGTGGCGAAGGCGAGGACGGTGCAGGGCGTTCGGGACATTCGGGAGGCGTCGTCGGAAGGCAATGCGCGATTATGAGGCGCGTTATTGCAGCTCTGGGACACCGGCGTTGCATTCACGGGGTCGCCACCCCAAATGTCGTGGGCTATCGTGCAAAGTCGCCCGTTTGTGTAAAGAGGTCCTGATGAAGGTGGTGTCCGCCTGGTTGCGAATTCCGTTCTGGCAGCGCGTGCTGGCGGGCTTCGTATTGGGCGCGCTGGCGGGCTGGGCGTTCGGGCATTCGGCCGAGGTCTGGTTCGGTCCGCTCGGCACCATCTACGTCACCCTGATCAAGATGGTCGCCGTGCCGCTGGTGTTCTTCGCGGTGATGAACGCCATCGGCAGCCTGCACGGGCAGAAGTCGGTGGCCGCGCTGGGCGGGCGCACCTTCCTCTGGTTCGCGATCACCGCCGCGCTCGCGGTCGGCGTGGGGCTGGCGATCGGCTGGCTGCTGCAGCCCGGCCGCGGTCTGACCGGGCTCACCGTCGCGCCCGACTACAGCGTGCGCGAGCTGCCTTCGCCGCTCCAGGTGCTGCTCGACGTGGTGCCGGCCAATCCGTTCAAGGCGCTGAGCGAAGGCAAGATCCTGCAGGTGATCGTGTTCGCCGGGCTGGTCGGTTTCGCGCTGGTGAAACTGGGCGAACGCGTCGCCGGCCTGCGCAAGCTGGTGGGCGAGGCGAGCGACACGATGGTGCAGGTCACGCGCTTCGTGCTGGAGATGACCCCGCTGGGCACGTTCGGCCTGATCGCCTCGCTGGTCGGCGCATACGGTTTCGAGAAGCTGCTGCCGCTGGGCACGTTCGTGTTCGCGCTGTACCTGGCGTGCGCGATCCACATCGTGTTCGTCTACGGCAGCCTGCTGGCGGCGCACGGGCTCAATCCGCTGAAGTTCTTCCGCGGCGCGGCGCCGGGCATGCAGGTGGCCTTCGTGGCCTCGTCGAGTTTCGCGGCGATGCCGGCGGCGATCCGCTCGGTCACGCACAACCTGGGCGTGGACAAGGATTACGCCGCCTTCGCCGTGCCGCTGGGCGCGAGCATCAAGATGGATGGCTGCGGCGCGATCTATCCCGCGCTGACCTCGATGTTCGTCGCGCAGTACTTCGGCCTGCACCTGGAGCCGAGCCAGTACATCACCATCCTCATCGCCTCGGTGCTCGGCAGTTTCGGCACCGCCGGCGTGCCGGGCACCGCGATTGTGATGGTGACGCTGGTGCTGTCGGCGGCGGGTCTGCCGCTGGAAGGCATCGGTTATCTGGTCGCCATCGATCGCGTGCTCGACATGATGCGCACGATGACCAACGTGACCGGCCAGATGGTGGTGCCGGTGCTGGTGGCGAAGGAATCGGGCCTGCTCGACCGCGACGTGTACGAAGCCGCCTCGAGCAACCTCGGCATCGCCGAAGGCGAGAAGGCCGAAGTGCGCGGCGCGCGGGACGCCGGCTGATGGACGCGGCGCAGGTGGAACTGGTCGAACGGTTCCCCGGCGCGGAGGATTACTGCCGCCTGCGCGCGCAGGCGGGCATGGCGACACGGACCGTCGAGGCCGCAAGGCTTGGCCTGCCGCACACGCTCTACGGCGTGAGCCTGCTCGACGAAGGCGTGGTGGTCGGCATGGGTCGCGTCATCGGCGACGGCGGTTGCTTCTTCATCGTGGTCGATATCGCCGTCGTGCCCGAGTATCAGGGGCACGGGCTGGGTCGGCGCATCATGGCCGCGCTCAACGACTGGCTGCGTGCGAACGCGCCGGTGTCTGCGGTGGTGTCGCTGGTGGCCGATGGGGATGCGAAATTCCTGTATGCGAAGTACGGCTTCGTCGAGACGCCGTATTCGATCAACATGGAATATCAGGTCGAGAACGGGAACGCAGCGACCTGAGCGATTGCCGCTCCGACACCCTCAGCCCACCCCCTCTCTGCAGAGCTGAGAAGGTGCCGGCAGGCGGATGAGGGCAGGGCGCTAGATCCGCGAATACGCCCACGACTTCATGCGCCCATCGCGATACGGCATCACGCCGTGGAACGCGCGCGGGTCGTCGTCGAACACCAGCGGCAGGAAGTTGCGGTCGCCTTCCCACATCGGCAGCTCGTCCAGGCGCTCGATCGGCACCCATTCCAGCGTGCCTTCCGGGTTGCTCGCGTGCGGCGTGCCGCTGAAGCGCGTGATGACGAACACGAAGCCCAGCCAGTCCTCGCCGTGCTTGCCGAAGCCGGGCCAGCTGATCGTGCCGCGCAGCTGCATCGCTTCGCACTCGATGCCGGCTTCCTCGAGGATCTCGCGGCGCATGCCGGCCACGACGTCCTCGTCGCGTTCGATCTTGCCGCCCAGGCCGTTGTACTTGCCGAGCTGGTGGTCGTCGGGCCGTGCATTGCGATGGACCATCAGCACTTCGCGGCCGTCGGGCGAGAGCACGTAGCCGAGCGTGGCCACGATGGGCATGTACGGCATCAGCGTGCGTCCTTCGCGGCGGCGCGCTGCTCGCGCAGCGTCTTGTCGAACGCGTTCTCGGCGCGGTCCGCATACGCTCGGCAGGTGAGCGTGGTCGGCGCGGTGGACTCGCCCAGCTTCCAGCCCGAGGCGTCCGGATGCGGTGTCATCAGAAGGTCGCAGGGCAGCGTGCGGACTTCGGCAAACGCGCGGCGGTAGTCGTCGACGATGCGCGGTTGGCGGGCGTTGCCGACCAACTGGTAGCCCGGCGCGCTGAGGCTGTCGACATAGGCGATGCGCAGCGGCTTGCCGTTCTTCGTGTCGGTCCAGGTCCAGCTCGTGCTGCCCGGCGTGTGGCCGGGCGTGAAGTGTGCGGTGAACGCGACGCCGCCCAGTTCCACGACTTCGCCGTCCATCACGATGCGGTCGGCATTCGCCGGCGGAAACAGCATGTCGTCGCCGAAGTGCAGGTCGTCGAAGCCGCCGCGTTGCAGCAGCACGGCCGATTCGGCATTGGCGACCAGGCGCGCGCCGGTCGCGCGCTGGATGGCGGCGGTGGGGCCGGCGTGGTCGATGTGCGCGTGGCTGAGCAGGATCAGCTTGAGATCCTTTGGTGCGACGCCGAGTGCGCGCATGTTTGCCAGCAGCATGTCCGCCGCCTGCGGCAATCCGCCGTCGATGAGGACGGCGCCGGCGTCGGTCTTGATCAGCACCGCGCCCAATCCTTCGGTGCCGATGTAGGACGTGCGATCGGCCAACGCGAACGGCGCGATCGGACGGCGCCAGGAATCGCGTGATGTATAGGCTTTGGCTTCCGGCAGCAGCGGTTCTGCGGCGTACGTCAGGGAAGGGAAGGCGAGGGCAGTCAGCAGGACGAGAGGCGCAGCGAACGGGCTCATGGAAGCGGGGCGCATGGATGCGTCGAGGTGTCGCGAAGGGGGAGCGCACAGTGTAAGCCGCTCCCGCGAGGCCGCACGCGTTCTCAGGCGTCGCTTCGCATCACGGCACGCGCGGCAACGTCGAGCGCCGGTACACCAGGCGCATGGCGAGCAGCGCGACCGGGATCGGCAGGAGCAGGCCCGCGACCGACAACCAGGTCGGATGCGGCACTTTCATGATCATCCCCACCACGCCGGAGAGCACCACCAGCGCGACCAGCAGCGCGGCGGCGGTCTGGTGGCGGGCGATCTTCGCCGCCGCGAGCGCGCCGATGAACGTGCCCAGCAGCCAGGCCACCAGCACCGTCAGCTTGGCCGCGAACGGCATGCCCGCGATGAAGGCGGCGAAGGCCGCCTCGTTGGCCGGATCGGTGGGATCCAGCCCCGCCGGAGGCGGCCAGAAACGGTGACCGAGCATTTCGACCGCCGCGATGACCGCGATCGCCAGCACCACGCCGACCAGCATCCCCAGGATCGTGCGTCCCATCGCGGCGTCTCCCGTCCGTCGCTTCGTTGGCGGCGAGGATCGCGCGCAAGCGGGCCGGGAGCAAGCGCGCCCGCCGCAACGTGCCCGCCGCAAGCACGGGTCGCCGCGCATAATCGAACGCCCCCATGCGATGGAGCCCGCGATGTCCGACCACCCGCCCCGCCTGCTCGCCTTCGCCGGCAGCCTGCGCCAGGGCTCGTACAACCGGCGCCTGGTGCACGTGCTGGCCGAAGGCGCGCGCCGGGCCGGCGCGCAGGTCACGCTGATCGAACTGCGCGACTACCCGCTGCCGATCTACGACGGCGACATCGAGGCCAGCGGCGTCCCCGATGCCGTGCGCGCGCTGCAATCGCTGATGGGGCGTCACGACGGCCTGCTGATCAGCACGCCGGAGTACAACGGCTCGATGCCCGCGCTGGTGAAGAACACGCTGGACTGGATCTCGCGGCCGACCGAATCGGGTCGCACGGGCGTGTCGTTGTTCCAGGACAAGGTGGCGGGAATCGTCTCCGCCTCGCCCGGTCCGCTGGGCGGATTGCGTTCATTGCTGGTGCTGCGCGATGCGCTGGCCAAGCTCGGCCTGCTGGTGGTGCCGCAGCAGGTGGCGGTGGGGCAGGCGGCGGACAAGCTGCCCGATTACGGCGTCCTCACCGACGACCGGCTGCGTGCCGGCGTGCACAACGTCGGTGCGGCAGTGGTGCGCCATGCAGGCGCGAACGTGAACAACCCGACGGGAGCAGTGGCATGAGCGGACGTCAGCGTGAACTCAACCTGCGGTTCCTCGCCGAGCCGACCGACGTTAACTACGGCGGCAAGGTCCACGGCGGCATGGTGATGAAATGGATCGACCAGGCCGGCTATGCCGCAGCGGTCGGCTGGAGCGGCCGCTACAGCGTGACGGTCGCGGTGGGCGGCATCCGCTTCGTCGCCCCGATCCGCATCTCCGATCTGGTGACCGTGCACACCAAGCTGGTCCACACCGGCACATCGAGCATGCACTTCGCCATCGACGTGAAGGCGCGCGACCCGATGGAAGGGCCGGAGCAGGAGCGCCTGTGCACCCACTGCATCATCGTCTTCGTCGCGCTGGACGCGGTGGAGGGCAAGCCCACGCCCGTGCCGGCCTGGACGCCGGTCAACGACGACGACAAGCGCCTGGCCGAGTACGCGCTCAAGGTGATGGAGCTGAGCAAGGGCATCGAGCAGACCGTCGAACGGCTGGCCGCGGTGAACGACGCCGCCTGATACGGCCCAAGAAAAAGGCCGCCCCAGGGCGGCCTTCGTGAATTCGGTAGCGGGAAGCGTCAGATGCCTTCGATCCGGCGCGCTTCCATGAACTTCTGGCTCCAGTAGCCGGTTTCCAGGCTGGAGACCTGGACGTCCTTGCCACGGCTGGGGGCATGGACGAAGCGGCCTTCGCCGACGTAGATGCCGACGTGGTCCACCCGGCCGCGGCGGCCGAAGAACACCAGGTCGCCCTCGTTGAGCTTGGCGCGATCGGCGATCAGCTCGCCGCTCTTGGCCATCTCGCGCGAAACGCGCGGCAGTTCGATGCCCAGGGCGTTGCGGAACACGTAGCCGACCAGGCCGCTGCAGTCGAAACCCTTGTCGGGGTCGCTGCCGCCCCAGCGGTAGGGCGTGCCCAGCAGCGCCATGGCGCGCGTCAGGACGGTCTTGATCTTGCTCTGCTTCTCGGCCGGCAGCTGCGCCACCGGATCGTTCGCCGAGGCGGTGGGCGCCAGCAGGCGGTTCAGGTCCGTCGCCAGGAGCAGGGCGCGGTCGGACAGGTTCATCGATTCCGGCAGCGCGGTGTGAGCGACGGGTGCCGGGCCGTCGGCGGAATCGCCGGCCAGGGACGAGGACGGCATCTGTTGCGCGATAGCCGGAGCGGCCAGCAGGGCCAGTGCCGCAGCGAGCGCGAACCGGGCGGAATGCCGGTTGCGGCTGGTCGGGGCGAGGTTGGCGCCTGGGGTCGAATGGGGCATCACGCAGTCATCACACATCGAGTCGCCGGGGATGATGCCTGTCTAAGCGACGAATGTCGTTCGTATTTCGTAAATTTTTCGTTACGTGAATTCGCGCCAGGTCACAAATCGTGCCAGCGGCTTCACTGGCCGATCACCGGGAAGCCTCAGCGCAGGACCCGTTTGGTGCCCGTGTAGTGGTCGCGCCAGTAGCTGCCGTCCAGGTGGTCCAGGCGGACCGTACCGCCGGTGCTGGGGGCGTGGACGAAGCGACCTTCGCCGACGTAGATGCCCACATGGCTGACGTTGCCGCTCTGGCCGAAGAAGACCAGGTCACCCGCGGCGAGGCGGTCGGGCACGATTTTGGGGCCCTGGAAGGCCGCCAGGTCGCGCGAGGTCCGCGGCAGGCTCAGCGCCAGCGTGTCGCGGTAGACGTAGTTGACCAGCCCGCTGCAGTCGAAGCCGCTCTCGGGCGTGTTGCCGCCGTACCGGTAGGGCGTGCCGACCAGGCTGATCGCCCGCATCAGGACCGCATTGGCCGCGGCCGGATTTTCCGGCGACACGACCGGCCAGGCGCGCTGCGCCGGCGGTGGGGCGCGGCGCACGGTCTCGCGCCCGCCGCCGCATCCGGCCAGAGCGGCCACGACCAGGGCCAATAGAAAGAAGGAGACGCCGCGTGCTGGCGCGGGAAAGAGCTTGCCGGGATAATGCCGAGCTTTCGTCACGGCCGGTACTTTGGCCGTTCATGTCGTCGACGGCAAGCCTGCCGCCGCACCCGTGCCGCCGCCGTCGCGGCCAACAGCCGAGTTCCATTCCATGAAGATCGAGAAAGACCGCGTCGTCCTCTTCCACTACACCGTTTCCGAAGTCGGCCAGGAGCCGCTGGAAACCTCCGAGGGCCGCGAGCCGCTGGCGATCCTGATCGGCCACGGCAACATCATTCCGGGCCTGGAGAAGGCGATGGAAGGTCGCGAGGCCGGTGAGAAGTTCGAAGTCGACGTGGTCGCCGCCGAAGCCTACGGCGAGCGCCGCGAGGGCCTGACCCAGCGCGTGCCGAAGAAGCACTTCAAGGGCGCCCGCCTGGAGCCGGGCATGCAGGCCGTGCTGCCGACCAATTTCGGTCCGCGCGCCGTCACCATCCAGAAGGTCGGCATGAGCGTGGTCGACGTCGACCTCAACCACCCGATGGCCGGCAAGGACCTGCACTTCGCCATCGAGATCACCGACGTGCGCGAAGCCTCGGCGGAAGAGATCGAGCACGGCCACGTGCACGGCGAAGGCGGCCACCAGCACTGAGCCTTCGCTCACCGCGACACCCGACGGCCCGCGCAAGCGGGCCGTCTGCGTTTGCGGCGGCATGATCCGTGGCGGCGCTCTGCGACGCGGTGGATTCCGACACGACGCCGCGTGCAGTTCCCAATGCCCAGCGGAGATTCGACGCAGGATCCAGCGAAAGCCGCATGCTCTAATCGCAAAGCGACGGGGGACGGCATGCGGGTGAGAGCGGGATGGGAATGACGCATTCGCGGGATGCAGCGGTCGCGCCGACGCCGGCGCCGGATCGGTTGCGGTCGCTGGACGTGCTGCGCGGGCTGGCGCTGCTCGGCATCGGCTTGATGAACGTGGAGTACTTCAGCCGCCCGCTGCCCGACATGGGCGCGGGCATCGATCCCGCGCAGGCGCCGCTCGACCACGCGCTGTCGTGGCTGGTCTATGTGTTCGTGCAGGGCAAGTTCTGGGTGCTGTTCGCGCTGCTGTTCGGCATGGGCTTCGCGCTGATGGACGAACGTGCGCGCGCGGCCGGTCGCAATTTCCGCCCGCTGTACCTGCGCAGGACGATCGGCCTGATGGTGATCGGACTGGTGCACGCGCTGCTGATCTGGGCCGGCGACATCCTGGTGAGCTACGCCATCGGCGCGTTCGCCCTGCTCTGGTTCCGCGACGCCGAACCCGAACGCCAGGGGCGCTGGGGGGCGGCGTTGTACGGACTGCCGGCGCTGTCGCTGCTGCTGATGGGCGGACTGATGCATGGGCTGGGGTCGGCTGCGTCGCCGGGCGACGAGCCGGGCCAGGCCGCGCGTCTGGCCAACGAACAGGCATGGCGCGCCGCCGAGATCGCCGCGTACTCGGCCGGCTCGTGGTGGGACGCGACCCAGATGCGCGCGCGGTACTTGCTTCACAACCTGGACGAGACGCTGGTGTTCCAGGCCTTCGCGGTCGGCATGTTCCTGCTTGGCGCATGGCTGCTGCGCAGCGGCGCGATCGCCAGCCCCGCTGCGCATGCGCGGCTGCATCGCGGCCTGCGCTGGGTCGCGTTCCCCGCGGGCGTGGCGATGGCGCTGGTGAGCGCGTCGATCACCGTGACGTTCGACTGGGAAGGCGATGGCGCCCGCTCGATGATCGCGGCGTCGCTGATGCTGCTCGCCTCGCCGCTGATGAGCCTGGGCTACCTGGCATGGACGATCCGCGCGCTGGCCACCGCCACCGGCGCTCGCCTCCTCGGCGTGGTGGCACCGGCCGGCCGCATGGCGCTGACGAACTATCTGTTGCAGTCCGTGATCGGCACGCTGGTGTTCTACGGCTACGGTCTGGGCCTGTGGGAACAGGTGCCGCGCCGCTGGCAGTTGCTCGGGGTGGTGGTCGTGTTCGCATTGCAGGTACTGGCCAGTCGCTGGTGGCTGGCGCGCTTCCGCTTCGGGCCCGTGGAATGGCTGTGGCGGGCTTGCACCTATGGGCGATTTCCACCGATGCGGCCCGCGGCCGCCCTCAGCCTCTAAACTCGCCTCATGGAACAGCGCGAAGATGTAGTGATCGTCGGCGCAGGCGTGATCGGTCTGGCCAGCGCCCTGGCTCTGCTGGAGAGCGGACGCAGTGTCCGCGTGATCGACGCCGGCCGCGTCGGCGGCGGAAGTTCGCACGGCAACTGCGGCACCATCACGCCCAGCCACGCGCCACCGCTGGCCGCGCCGGGCGTGGTGCTGCGCGCGCTGCGCTGGATGCTCACGCCTGACGCACCGCTTTACGTCGCCCCCCGGTTCGATCCGCGGCTGTGGTCGTGGTTGCTGCGCTTCGCGGGACGGTGCAACGATCGCGACTGGCGCAGCAGCGCACGCGCGAAGTCGGCCATCCTCAACGATTCGCGCGAGCGCCTGGCCGACTGGGTTCGCGACTACCGCCTCGCCTGCGAGTTCGCCCCCTCGGGCGAGGATTACGTCTTCCGCGATGAGCACGAATTCCAGCACGCCCAGGAAGAGATCGATTTCCTGCGCGAACTGGGCGTGCGCGTGGACGTGGTCGATGGCGGCACCTACGAGCGCATGGAACCCGCGCTCAAGCCCGGTGTCGCAGGCGCGATCCGCTTCGACGGCGACGCCGTCCTGCGTCCGGATCGCTACGTCGGCGAACTCGCACGCGTGGTGCGCGAACGCGGCGGTACCGTCGTGGAGCATTGCGCCTTCACCGGCGTGCGCGAGGAAGGCGAGGGCGTGCGCGTATCGACCGCGCAGGGCGACGTGATGGCGCGCGAGATGGTCATGGCGCTGGGCGCATGGTCGCCCAAGCTGGCCGATGCGATCGGCGCGCCGGCACTGAAGGGCGCGATCCAGCCGGGCAAGGGTTACTCGATCACGTACTCCAGCCCCTCACGCGTGCCGCGCCGGCCGCTGGTGCTGCGCGAACGCCAGGTCTGCGTGACCGCCTGGGACAGCGGGTTCCGCCTGGGCAGCACCATGGAATTCAGCGGTTATGACGATTCGCTCAATCCGCGACGGCTCGCCGCGCTCGAACGCGGCGCCGCCGAATACCTGCACGAACCCTATGGGGCGCAGAAGCACGAACAATGGTTCGGCTGGAGGCCGATGAGCTGCGACGACGTCCCCATCATCGGCCGCGTGCCGGGCAACCCGCGCGTGATCGCTGCCACCGGGCACGGCATGATGGGCGTGAGCATGAGCGCGGCGACGGGCCAGCTGGTCGCCGACCTCATCGCCGGACGCACGCCGGCGATCGATCCTTCGCCCTACGCACTCGAGCGCCTGGAATGAACGCGCACGCCAGCGGCTTCGACCTGATCGTCATCGGCGGTGGTTCCGGTGGCCTGGCCGGCGCGTTTCGCGCGGCCGAGCACGGCGCGCGTGTCGCGCTGCTGGAGCCGCACCTGCTCGGCGGCACCTGCGTCAATGTCGGCTGCGTGCCGAAGAAGGCGATGTGGCTGGCGGCCGAAGTCGCCGGTCGCCTGCGCCTGGCGCACACGCTCGGCTTCGACGTCGGGCCGGCGGATGCCTGCACGCTGGACTGGCCGGAGTTCATCGTCCACCGCGAGCGTTACATCGCCGGCATCCATGCCAGTTACCGACGCCGTCTCGATGCGGCCGGGATCATGGTGGTCCCCAGTTTCGGGCGCTTCGTCGACGCGCGCACGGTGGAATGCGAGAACGGCACGCTGCTGCGCGGCCAGCGCATCCTCATCGCCACCGGCGGAAGGCCGCAGCGACCGGAGATCCCCGGCGCCGACCTGGCCGCGGTGTCCGACGATTTCTTCCAGTGGCGCGCCGCGCCGGAGCGCGTGGCGGTGGTCGGCGCGGGCTACATCGCGGTGGAGCTCGCCGGTCTGCTGCAGGGGCTGGGCAGTCGCGTCGAACTGTTCGGGCGCGGACAACGGTTGCTGGCCGGCTTCGATCAGGAACTGGCCGAGCAGCTCGCCGAGGATTACCGGCAATCCGGCCTGCGCCTGCATTTCGGCCATTCGGTCTCCGCGCTGGAGAAGGACGGTGCGCGCACGCGCGTGCGCTGCGAAGACGGCTCGCTCAGCGAGGCGTTCGACGCCGTGCTGTTCGCCATCGGCCGCCGCCCCAACAGCGAGCGGCTGCAGCTGGAACGCGCCGGCGTAGTCACCGAGGCCGGCGGCCAGGTCGCGGTGGACGAGCGCCACGCGACCAATGTCGAGGGCATCTACGCCGTCGGCGACATCACCTCGAATGCGCAGCTGACGCCGGTCGCCATCGCCGCCGCGCGCCGGTTGATGGATCGCCTGTACGGCGGTGCCACCGCGCTGCTCGACGCACGAAACATCCCGACCGTGGTGTTCTCGCATCCGCCGCTGGCGCAGGTGGGCTTGACCGAAATGGAGGCGCGCGCGCTGCACGGCGACGCGGTGCAGGTCTTCCGCGCCGGCTTCCGGCCGATGCTCGCCGCGCTGGCCGACATCCCGCAGCGCAGCCTGTTCAAACTGGTGTGCGTGGACGCCGAACGCCGGGTGGTTGGCATCCACCTGCTGGGCGAGGCGGCGGACGAAATACTGCAGGGCTTTGCCGTCGCGCTGCGGCGCGGCATCACCCTGGACGATCTGCGCGACACTGTCGCGATCCACCCGACCAGCGCCGAGGAAGTGGTGCTGATGCGTTGAGCATGCCGCGCAACGCCAGCAATCGAGCACGACACGATGAACCTTCCACACGACTCCGACATCTTCACCCTGCATCGCGGCACCGCGCCGCTGCTGGTGAGCCTGCCGCACGACGGCAGCCACATTCCCGACGAACTGGCAGCGCGCATGGTGCCCTCGGCGCGTCGCGCGCCGGACACGGACTGGCACGTATCGGTGCTGTACGATTTCGCGCGCGAGCTGGGCGCGTCGGTCATCGTGCCGCGCCATTCGCGCTACGTGGTCGATCTGAACCGCCCGCCGGACGACACCTCGCTGTACCCCGGCCAGAACACGACCGGCCTGTGCCCGGCGGTGCAGTTCACGGGCGCAGCGGTTTACCTCGACGGCCAGGCGCCGGACGAAGCCGAGGTCGCACAGCGCGTGGAGCGCTACTGGCGCCCGTACCACGATGCGCTGGCCGGCGAGATCGAACGCATCCGCTCGCAGCACGGCCGTGTCGTGTTGTGGGAAGGCCATTCGATCCGCGGCAGCGACCTGCCGTTCCTGTTCGAAGGACGGCTGCCGGACCTCAACCTGGGCACGTCGAGCGGCGCGAGTTGCTCGCCGGCGCTGCAGCAGCGGCTCGAAGCCGTGCTGTCGGGTCAGATCGACTACGACCACGTCGTCAACGGCCGTTTCAAGGGCGGCTACATCACGCGCCATTACGGCCAGCCCGCGCGTGGCGTGGAGGCCGTGCAGTTGGAGATCAGCCAGCGCAACTACATGGACGAGGACACGTTCGCCTACGAGTCCGGCAAGGCGACGGTGCTGCAGGCCCTATTGCGTCGCTTGCTGGCGGCGACGCTGGCCTGAACAACGGGCGCTGTCCCGTAAGGGCAGCGCCCCACGCATATCAGCGCAGGCGGAATGCCACGATCTTTTCCGGCGTTCCCAGGTTTGGCTTGTCTGCCAGCAGGTACATCATGCGGTTGGCAGAGATGACGACATAGCCACTGGCCGGATACTGCCACACGACCTGGCGCGTGCTGAGGTCGATGGCCCATGTCCAGGCTGAGTAGGCGCCAGAGGTGCTCGCGAACAGCAGGTTGTCGGTCGCGACGAGGTTGCCGGCGACATTGGTCTGGCTCGGGGCGGGCGGTATCCAATTCCACATCACGTTGCCCGTACTCTCGTCGATGGCATGCACCAGGGGCATCGAGATCGCTTCGCGGTAGGCGTACACCATGTCTTTGCCGACGGCGAGTGGGGTCGTGTACGAGTCCACCGTCGACCACGCCCATTGCCGGCTTGCAATGTCGAAGCTGGTGAGTTTGGCGGTGTGGGTCGCGCCGTGCCAGGAGCGGACGATCACATTGCCCTGCGAGCCCAGCATCGGAGCGGTGGGGCCGGGAACGAACGCCCCATCCGAGGCGGGGTCCGTGATCAGGGCATACCGGGAGCCGAAGCCACGGTCGAGGATCTCCAACTCGGAGCCCGTGTGGTAGTAGACATGGGCGCCGTCCACGGCCAGCGTGGTGGTCTGCATCCCGATACGCGGGCGCGACCAGTCGAGCGCGCCGGTGTGGAGGTCGATGCTGCGTATTTCGTTGCCCGTGTCACCGCCCATGAAGAACGCCTTGCGGTCGTAAAACGATGGCACCAGCGTGGACGCGTTCGCCGTGGACTGTCCGTGCGTGAAGCGCTTCTTTCCGAGCGCCGCATCAAGCACGGTGAGCATGGCGCTGCTGTCGAGTGCGGGTTGCACGACGCGGCCGCGAGCCGCGCCGGGCGCAAGTGCATGTCCCTCCACCGGAAAGGACCACTTCACCTTCCCGGTCGCCTCGTCCAGCGCAAACAGGGTGTGGCCGTACTGGCTGCGGTCGTTGGTCAAGTTGAAGCCGGTGACGAATACCGTGCCGACGATGGTGGCCGGTCGGGTGAGCATGGCCTGGCGTGCCGCGGCGTCCTTCGGGAACGTCCATTCCCAGGCCTCCTCGATGCGCGTCGGGTCGATCGTGATCGGAACATAGCTGCGGTGCGTGCCGTCGCGCCCCATCGTCTCCCATTCGCCGATGTCGGAGAACAGCACGCGGTAGTCCAGCTTGCCCGCCACGCCCGTGTACGGCGTGGCGCAGTTCGCGTCGCCGCAGGCGGTGAACGAGAGTGTGCCGGATCGCTCCACGACCGAGTGGGACGCCGGGACTTCCAGCAGGATCTGGAACGTGCCGCCAGGTGCGGCCTGCGGTGCCGGCATCTTGTATGTGGTGGCGCCGGCGTCGTCGGTGACTTTCACGTAGACGGCGCCGTTGCCCAGGTTGCGCCCGGTCCAGGTGCCTTCCACCGTCACCGTGTTGATGTACCCGAGGGGCAAGGTTTCCAGGATCGGTGGCGTCGTCAGCGCGATATCGACGCTGGCTAGCGTTCCCGTGGGCGGCGTGCCGCCCGGGCTGGGCTGGCCGTTGTTGGCGCCGCCGTCATTTCCGCCGCCGCCACCACCGCCGCCGCAACCGACCAGCGACACGATGACGCACGTCGCACCCAATGCATGCCTCAACTTCACCCGTTCCCCCTTGTGTCCATAAGTGATCCACAGCCGGCTTCATGCTCGGACGGTTCAACGAGGGGCCCCCGGCCCCGATACCGCGTTACCGCTCGTCCAACTTCATCGATGCAGCCTGCATTGCGGCCGCAGGCGATGCGGCCTTTACCGATTCGCGCAGACCGCACGATGCACCACGGGCGGCACCGATCATGCGCGCGGCGCCCGGGGCGGGTAGCGCGCTCATTGCACCCGGAATGCACGCAGCAGTTCGGGCGGACGGCCATTGCCCGGACCCGTCAGCACGAAGATCGTGCGGCCGCCGGACATGATCACGTAGCCACCACCCGGATAGCGCCAGGCCGGCAGGCGGGTGGCGCGATCGATCGCCCAGACGTAGCTGTCGCCGCCATTGCCCTCGGTGCTGATGAACACCAGGTTCTGCGTCAGCATGATGTTGCCCGTCGTACGCACCTGGGCGTCGATGGCCTGCGGGCTCCACGACCAGCTCACCGTGCCGGTGGCTTCGTCGATCGCATCGAGCGTAGGCACCGGCGCACCTTCGCGGTACGCGTAGACCATGCCGTCGGACACCGCGAAGCTGCGGTACGAGGCGGAGGTCGACCACTCCCAACGCCGGCCGTCGAGGTTGAAGCTCGACAGCGGATGCGCACCGGTCGCGCTGTTGTACGAAACGGCGATCGCATTGCCGCGCGAACCCAGGGCGACGATGGAACGCGCAAACGCGCTGCTGGCGCCGTCGGAACTGGGATCGTTGATCGTGCCGCGCGGCGCGCCGGTCAGGATGTCCACGATTTCGATCTTGTTTCCGCTCTGGTAGATCACCTCGCCCGTGCGCACCGTCGGCGTGCCCGCCTGCAGGTTGGTGGTGCGCGGGCGCGACCAGCGCAGTGTGCCGCTGACGTTATCGATCGAGTGGAGTTCCGATCCGTTCGGGCCGGCGTTGTAAAAGCTGAGGTTGGCGTAGCTGGTAGGCGCCAGCGTCTGCGTGCCCGTGCCTGCGCCCGATCCGATGGAGTACTTCACGGCGCCGGTGTGCGGGTCGAAGGACGTCAGCAGGGTGGGGCTGTTGAGCGTCTGCAGGAAGACCTGCCCGACGCCGGTGGCGGGTGCCTGCGCATACGTCCCCGACGGAATCGCATAGGACCAGCGCGTCTTGCCGCTGTGCTCATGGATCGAGTACAGCGCGGCCTCCTGCGGGCCGCTGGGACGGTTATAGCCGGCGAGCACGGCCACGCCGTCGCCGTCGGTGGCCGGACGCGTGATGAAGGTGTCGAGCACGGCGCCCGTGGGGGCCGGCGGACGCCAATCCCAGATCAGGTTCAGGCGGGTGGTGTCGATGGTCGTGGGCACGAAGCCGGCATGCGTGGCATCGCGCTGGATCGTCTCCCATTCGCCCAGCGTCCAGATGTCGAGGCTGTAGGCCACGCTGACCGGCGGGCCGTACATGCTGGTGCACTGGGCGTCGCGGCAGGCGGTGAACTCGATCTGGCCGGAGTAGTCGCTGGGCATCAGCTCGCCCTTCGGCCCGAGCGCGAACTTGAACGGTTGGTTCGGCGTCACCGGTTGCGTCGCCGGCATGGCGAGGGTGTTGTTCGTGTCGCGCAGACGCAGGTAGATGCTCTCGCCCGGGGCGAGGTTGGTGGCCGCCACCGTGCCCTCGGCCATCGTGGTGAACGAGACGCCGGTGTAGTCGTTGTGCACGATCGGCCCCTTGGGCGTGATCGTCACCGTCGCCGTGGAAGGGGTCGGCGTCGGTGCGGGCGGCGGGACGCTCTGATTGCCGCCGCCCCCGCCACCACCGCCACCACAGGCGGCCACCGAGAAGGCGACGGCCAGCGTCGCCAGGATTCGTCCATTTCTCTTATGCACAAGCTCCCCCTTGTGTTCCATGAGATTGTCCGCCCGGCCTCATGCGCAGGCGGTTATCGCGATGGGGCTCCCCGCCCCGGCGCTATCGAATCACACTTCCAGCGTCGCCAGGTCGCCCTTGGTCTCCAGCCACTGCTTGCGGTCGCCGGCGCGCTTCTTCGCCAGCAGCATGTCCATCAGCGAATGCGTCTGCGTGTCGTCGTCCACGGTGAGCTGCACGAGGCGGCGCGTGTCCGGATGGATGGTCGATTCGCGCAGCTGCGAGGGGTTCATCTCGCCCAAGCCCTTGAAGCGGGTGGTGTTGACCTGGCCGCTGTAACCCTTCTTGCGATCGCCCTTCTCGCGCTCGATCTTCTCCAGCAGGATGCGCTTCTCTTCTTCGTCCAGCGCGTAGAACACGTGCTTGCCGATGTCCACGCGGAACAGCGGCGGCATCGCGACGAACACGTGCCCGGCCGCGACCAGCGACGGGAAATGCTTGAGGAACAGCGCGCTCAGCAGCGTGGCGATGTGCAGGCCGTCGGAGTCGGCGTCGGCCAGGATGATCACCTTGCCGTAGCGCAGGCCCGACAGATCGTCCTTGCCCGGATCGCAGCCGATCGCGACGGCAAGGTCATGCACTTCCTGCGAGGCGAGCACGCTGCCGGAGGCGACTTCCCAGGTGTTGAGGATCTTGCCGCGCAGCGGAAGGATCGCCTGGAAATCCTTGTCGCGCGCCTGGCGCGCGCTGCCGCCGGCCGAATCGCCTTCGACCAGGAACAGTTCCGTGCGCGACAGGTCCTGGCTGGCGCAGTCGGCCAGCTTGCCCGGCAGGGCCGGGCCCTGCGTGACCTTCTTGCGGACGACCTGCTTCTCGGTCTTCAAACGCGCGGCGGCGCGTTCGATCGCCAGTTGCGCGATCTTCTCGCCCATCTCGACGTGCTGGTTCAGCCAGAGCGAGAACGCATCGTGCGCCGCGCCTTCGACGAAGCCCGCGGCCTGGCGCGAGGACAGGCGTTCCTTGGTCTGCCCGCTGAACTGCGGGTCGGTCATCTTGATGCTGAGCACGAAGGCGACGCGGTCCCACACGTCTTCCGGTGCCAGCTTCACGCCGCGCGGCAGCAGGTTGCGGAAGTCGCAGAACTCGCGCAGCGCATCGGTGAAGCCGGTGCGCAGGCCGTTGACGTGCGTGCCGTGCTGCGCGGTCGGAATCAGGTTGACGTAGCTTTCCTGCACCAGCTCGCCTTCGACGACCCAGGCCACGGCCCAGTCGGCGGTCTCGGTGTCCTTGGTCAACTTGCCGACGAACAGCTCCGGCGGCAGCAGCTCGCGTTCGGCCAATTCGCCGCGCAGGTAATCGCGCAGTCCGTCCTCGTAATACCACTCGTTGCGCTCTTCGCTGGCTTCATCGAACAGCTTGACGGTGAGGCCCGGGCACAGCACGGCCTTGGCGCGCAGCAGGTGACGCAGGGCGCGCAGGTTGAACTTGGGCGTGTCGAAATACTTCGCGTCGGGCCAGAAATGCACGCGCGTGCCGGTGTTCTTCTTGCCGACGGTGCCGACGACCTCCAGCGGCGTGGCGCGGTCGCCGTCCTTGAAAGTCATGCGGTATTCGTTGCCGTCGCGCTTGATCTTCACCTCGACGTGCCTGGACAGCGCGTTCACCACGCTGACGCCGACGCCGTGCAGGCCGCCGGAGAAGGTGTAGTTCTTGTTGCTGAACTTGCCGCCCGCGTGCAGGCGCGTGAGGATCAGTTCGACGCCGGGGATCTTCTCCTCCGGGTGGATGTCCACCGGCATGCCGCGGCCGTCGTCGGATACGGAGCAACTGCCGTCGTTGTGCAGCGTCACTTCGATGGTGCGGGCGTGGCCGGCCAGGGCCTCGTCGACCGCGTTGTCGATGACCTCCTGCGCCAGATGGTTCGGGCGCGAGGTGTCGGTGTACATGCCGGGGCGGCGCTTGACGGGGTCAAGGCCGGAAAGGACTTCGATGTCTGCGGCGTTGTAACGGGAACTCATTTTTCTGCGACGACGAGGCGGGAGCGGGGATGGTCGGCGGCCGGCGCCGGAAATACAACCGCGGACGCAAGCGGCCTCGCAGGACCGGGCTCGCCGTCGCGATCACCGCCTTGCGCTGGAGCCCCGCGCCCCCATTGAGGGCGGTGAGCGCCCCGTTCAGTGCAGGCTGGGCGCCATGGGGTAGGGTGCCGCCTGGCGCTCCCGGCCCCGCCGGTCCCCGCCGTTCTCCCGTTCCTGGAGGTCGTTCCCCGATGAAGATCCGCAAACTCGTGCTTCCCGCCCTGATCGCCATGGCCCTGGCCGTGCCGGCGCTCGCCCAGCAGCAGTCCGATCCGCAGGCCGACGCCGCCAAGCGCGCGCAGGCACAGGACTCGCGCGGCAAGGCCGAGCAGAAGGCCGACGCGCCCAAGGCCGATCAATCCAAGGCCGGCAAGAAGGACAAGGCCAAGGCCGATCCGACCCGTGAGCCGGAGGAAGAGGACGAGCGCTGAGCGTCCCTTCGCGTCACCCCGAACGCCCTGCCATCGCGGGGCGTTTTTCGTTCCGGCGCATCGCCGTTGGCGACATGGCCGGAACGAAGCCTTCCGTCGATCGCCCTTCGATCCGCCGCAACCCTTGCGCCATCGGCATTTGTGTCGATCCGGCCGTCGCCGCGACCGCCGCGTGGCTCGCCGAGAACCGGCCGAGTCGGTAAACTACGGCTTTCCAGCGGCAGCAAAACCATGACTCCCCTGATTTTCGTCACCGGCGGCGTGGTGTCCTCTCTTGGCAAGGGCATCGCGGCAGCCTCGCTGGCGGCCGTCCTCGAAGCGCGCGGCCTGCGCGTGACGATGATGAAGCTCGATCCGTACATCAACGTCGACCCGGGCACGATGAGCCCGTTCCAGCACGGCGAGGTGTACGTCACCGACGACGGCGCCGAGACCGACCTCGACCTGGGCCACTACGAGCGCTACCTGCGCACGCGCCTGTCCCGCAAGAACTCCATCACCACCGGCCGGATCTACGACAACGTGATCCGCAAGGAACGCCGCGGCGACTACCTCGGCGGCACCGTGCAGGTGATCCCGCACATCACCGACGAGATCAAGCGCTGCATCGTGGAGGCCACCGACGGCTTCGACGTGGGCCTGGTCGAGATCGGCGGCACGGTCGGCGACATCGAGTCGCTGCCGTTCCTGGAAGCGATTCGCCAGATCCGCAGCGAGCGCGGCCCCGAGGGCGCGATCTTCATGCACCTGACCCTGGTGCCGTGGATCGCCGCCGCCGGCGAGCTGAAGACCAAGCCGACGCAGCATTCGGTGAAGGAACTGCGCTCCATCGGCATCCAGCCCGACATCCTGCTGTGCCGCAGCGAGCAGCCGCTGCCCGACAGCGAGCGCCGCAAGATCGCGCTGTTCACCAACGTGCCGGAGCGCGCCGTCATCTCGGCCGTCGATCTGGACAACATCTACAAGATGCCGCGCCGCTTCCATGAGGAAGGGCTCGACGCCATCGTGCTCGACCGCCTGCGCATCAACGCCGGCCCAGCCGACCTGTCGCAGTGGGACGAAGTGGTCGATGCCAGCGAGCATCCGGTCGATACCGTCACGATTGCTGTGGTCGGCAAGTACGTCGACCACCAGGATGCCTACAAGTCCGTGGCCGAGGCGCTCAAGCACGGCGGCCTGCGCCAGCGCACGCGCGTGAAGCTCAAGTGGCTGGAATCGACCGACCTGGAGCAGCAGGGCGTTGATGCGCTGGCGGATGTCGACGGCATCCTGGTGCCGGGCGGCTTCGGCGATCGCGGCTTCGAAGGCAAGGTGCTCACCGCGAAGTTCGCCCGCGAGACCGGCCTGCCGTATTTTGGCATCTGTTACGGCATGCAGGCGGCGGTGGTGGACTACGCCCGCCACGTCGCCGGCCTGGGCGGCGCCAACAGCACCGAGAACGACAAGGCCAGCCCGCACCCGGTGATCGGTCTGATCACCGAATGGCGCACCTCCAGCGGCGAGATCGAACGCCGCAGCGAGGAGAGCGACCTGGGCGGCACGATGCGCCTGGGCCTGCAGGAGCAGCGCCTGAAGCCCGGCACGCTCTCGCGCGAGATGTACGGCAAGGACGTCGTCGCCGAACGCCATCGCCATCGCTACGAATTCAACAACCGCTACCGCACGCAACTGGAAGACGCCGGCCTGGTGATCAGCGCCAAGTCGATGGACGACCTGCTGGTGGAGATGGTCGAACTGCCGCGGCCGCAGCATCCGTGGTTCCTGGCCTGCCAGGCGCACCCGGAATTCCTGTCGACCCCGCGCGACGGCCATCCGCTGTTCGTCGGCTTCATCCGCGCCGCGCGCGAGCGCCGGGCGCAGGCCGGCGGGCGGTTGCTAAAGGAAGCGACGGCTTGACGCAGCATCGGGCGGGAGCCGCGCTCCCGCCCGTCGTCCCGGCGAAAGCCGGGATCCATTTTGATCTTTGCAGCGACGATCATTCTCTGGAGTCTGGATCCGCCGGTCGGGTCCGCGTCTCCACCGGGATGACGATCAACGGGAGCAACGCATGAACCTGTGTGGTTTCGAAGTCGGCCTGGACCAACCTTTCTTCCTGATCGCCGGCCCCTGCGTGATCGAGTCGATGCAGCTGCAGCTCGACACCGCCGGCAAGCTCAAGGAAATCACCTCCGAGCTCGGCATCAACTTCATCTTCAAGTCGAGTTTCGACAAGGCCAACCGCACCTCGGGCACGAGCTTCCGCGGCCCCGGCCTGGAAGAAGGCCTGAAGGTGCTGGCCGAGGTGAAGAAGCAGATCGGCGTGCCCGTGCTCACCGACGTGCACGAGTACACGCCGATGGACGAGGTCGCCGCCGTCGTCGACGTGCTGCAGACGCCGGCGTTCCTGTGCCGGCAGACCAACTTCATCCAGAACGTGGCCCGCGCCGGCAAGCCGGTGAACATCAAGAAGGGCCAGTTCCTCTCGCCTTGGGAAATGAAGCACGTGACCGACAAGGCCAAGGCCACCGGCAACACGCAGATCATGGCCTGCGAGCGCGGCGTGTCCTTCGGCTACAACAACCTGGTCAGCGACATGCGCTCGCTGAGCGTGATGCGCGACACCGGCTGCCCGGTCGTCTTCGACGCCACGCACTCGGTGCAGCTGCCCGGCGGCGCCGGCGGCAAGAGCGGCGGCCAGCGCGAATTCGTGCCGGTGCTGTCGCGTGCGGCGATGGCGGTCGGCATCGACGGCATCTTCATGGAAACCCATCCGGTGCCGGACGAAGCCCTGTCCGACGGCCCCAACGCCTGGCCGCTGCCGAAGATGCGCGCGCTGCTGGAGACACTGATGGAGATCGACCGCGTCACCAAGAAGAACGGGTTCCTCGAATCCACCGTCTGACATCCGCACCGGCCAGCAGGCGTCGCGCACGCGCGGCGCGATGCCGCCCCGGTCCGGTTCTGCTTTAATCCGTGTCCAAACCGCCTTTCGCCCTTACGACGAACCCATGACGACCATCGCCAAGATCCACGCCCGCGAGATCCTCGACAGCCGCGGCAACCCGACTCTCGAAGCCGAAGTCACCCTGAGCGACGGCAGCGTCGGCCGCGCGGCCGTGCCGTCCGGCGCGTCCACCGGCACCAAGGAAGCCGTGGAACTGCGCGACGGCGACAAGACCCGCTACCTGGGCAAGGGCGTGCGCAAGGCGGTGGAGAACGTCAACGTGACGATCGCCAAGGCGCTGGACGGCTTCGATGCCGACGACCAGGCCGGCCTGGACCGCCGCATGATCGACCTGGACGGCACGGAAAATAAGGGCCGCCTGGGCGCGAACGCGCTGCTGGGCGTGTCGCTCGCCAACGCGCACGCGGTCGCCGCATCGAAGAAGCTTCCGCTGTGGAAGTACCTGGCAGGCAACCGCGAGGCCGTGCTGCCGGTGCCGATGATGAACATCATCAACGGCGGCGCGCATGCCGATAACAACGTCGACCTGCAGGAATTCATGATCCTGCCCGTCGGCGTGGACAACTTCGCCGAAGCGCTGCGCGCCGGCACCGAGGTGTTCCATGCGCTGAAGTCCGTGCTCAAGGGCCGCGGCCTGAGCACCGCCGTCGGCGACGAAGGCGGCTTCGCGCCGGACCTGCGCTCCAACGAGGAAGCGCTGGAAACCATCCTGGAAGCCATCGGCAAGGCCGGCTACAAGGCGGGCGAGGACATCCTGCTCGGCCTGGACGTCGCCTCCAGCGAGTTCTACGAGAACGGCAAGTACAACCTCACCGGCGAAGGCAAGCGCCTGACCAGCGAGCAGTTCGTCGACTTCCTCGCCAACTGGGCCGCGCAGTACCCGATCATCACCATCGAAGACGGCATGGCCGAGGACGACTGGGCCGGCTGGAAGCAGCTCACCGACAAGCTCGGCAAGAAGGTGCAGCTGGTCGGCGACGACCTGTTCGTCACCAACCCGAAGATCTTCAAGGAAGGCATCGACCAGCACGTCGCCAACGCCATCCTCATCAAGGTCAACCAGATCGGCACGCTGACCGAGACGCTGGAAGCCATCGCGATGGCCGACGCCAACCGCTACGCGGCGATCGTCTCGCACCGTTCGGGCGAGACCGAGGACACGACGATCTCCGACATCGCCGTGGCCACCACGGCCACGCAGATCAAGACCGGCTCGCTGTGCCGCAGCGACCGCGTCGCCAAGTACAACCAGCTGCTGCGCATCGAGGAAGCGCTCGGTTCGGCCGCGAAGTACGCCGGCCGCGACGCCTTCGTCTCGATCAAGCGCTAAGGCCCGGGCTCGCGCGCATGCGCTGGTTGCGACTGCTGCTGGTGGTGCTAGCCGGGTTGCTGGCGTTCCTCCAGTACCGGCTCTGGGTGGGCGAGGGCGGCAGCCGCTCGGTCGCCCGCCTGGAGACGCAGGTGCAGCAGCAGACGCGCGAGAACGCGGGATTGCAGCAGCGCAACGACGCGCTCGCGGCGGAAGTGGAGGACCTCAAGTCCGGTGAAGCCGCCGTCGAGGAGCGCGCCCGCAACGAGCTGGGCATGATCAAGCCCGGCGAGACGTTCTATCGCGTGGTCGAGCCCGAGGGCTCGACTGAGCCCGCCGACGCACCGCCTTCCGGCGACGACGCGCAGGCGCCGGCACCGTGATCTGGGCGGTGCTCCCCGCCGCCGGCCGCGGCACGCGTTTCGGCGGTGAGATTCCCAAGCAGTATCTCGAAGTCGCCGGCCAGCCGTTGATCGCACACGCACTGCACGCGTTGCTCGCGCACCCGCGCGTGGCCGGCGCGATGGTCGCCTTGTCGGCGCATGACGCGCACTGGCCGGGCTGGACTTCGTTGCAAGGCAAGCCGGTGCTGCGCTGTGTGGGCGGCGGAGAACGCGCCGATTCGGTGTTGGCCGCGCTGCAGGCATTGCCGGCGGGCGTCGGCGACGACACGCTGATCCTCGTGCACGACGCCGCGCGCCCCAACCTGCACGCGGTCGATCTGGACAGACTGATCGCCATCGCCGAACAGGGCGATGGCGCGATCCTCGGCGCGCCGGTGCGCGACACGCTCAAGCGTGCCGACGAGAGCGGCCGCATCCAGTCCACCGAACCGCGCGAGCGGTTGTGGCGTGCATTCACGCCGCAGGCGTTCCGCCGTGGCGCGCTCACGGCCGCGCTGGAACGTGCGCGAGCCGACGGTGTCGTCGTCACCGACGAAGCGATGGCGATGGAGCGTGCCGGCGTGCGCCCGCTTCTGGTCGAAGGCCGCGAGGACAACCTCAAGGTCACCACGCCTACCGATCTGCGCCTGATGGAATTGCTGTTCGAAATCCGGAAACACCACACGACGGAACAGGGGGAGTCCGTATGAAGCGAATCATTGCGACGCTGTTATTGCTGGTGGGAACGTGCGGCGCGACCGCGCAGGCCGGGCAGTCCGGCGAGGCCTTGTCGGCCTGCCTGAAGACCTCGGCCACGCAGGACGACCGGCGCGTGCTGGTCCAATGGATCTACGCGGCGATCTCCGTGCATCCTGATCTGCAGGCGATGACGCGGATCGACGCCGACGATCGCGCCAAGCTGGAGAAGGATGCAGCCGCCATCTTCGAGCGCCTGATCGCCGTGGACTGCACCGCGCTGGCGCGCCAGACCATCGTGAGCGAAGGTTCCGAAGGCTTCGGCAACGCCTTCAAGACGCTGGGCGAGCTGGCGATGGGCGGAGTGGTGGAGAATCCGGACGTGCAGGTGGGCATGTCGCGACTGGGTGGCATGATCAACCACGAGCGCATGCTCAAGGCGCTGTTGTCGAAATGAACATCCGCATCGGCCAGGGCTACGACGTCCACGCCTTCGGTGAAGGCGACCACGTCGTGCTCGGCGGGGTGCGCGTGCCGCACGATCGCGGCGTCGTCGCGCATTCCGACGGCGATGTGGTCATCCACGCACTGTGCGATGCGATCCTCGGTGCGCTGGCGCTGGGCGACATCGGCAAGCATTTCCCGCCCAGTGACCCGCAATGGAAGGGCGCCGACAGCCGCGCCTTCCTGCGCCACTGCGACGCGCTCGCGCGCGAGCGTGGCTGGCGCCTCGGCAATTGCGATGTGACCGTGGTGTGCGAGCGGCCGAAGGTCGGCCCGCATGCGGCGGCGATGCGCGAGCTGCTCGCGCAGGACCTGGGCGTGGATATCGAGGCCATCAGCATCAAGGCGACCACCAGCGAAAAGCTGGGATTCACCGGGCGCGGAGAGGGCATCGCGGCGATGGCCGTGTGCCTGCTGGTGAAGCCGTGAACGATCGCGGCAACGAACTCGCGCGCGCGCACGGCGATGCGGTGCTGACCGCGCGCATGCGCGTGGCGCCGGAGGATTTCTTCGTTGAGGAGCTGCCCGGCTTCGAGCCCAGCGGCAGCGGCGAGCACTTGCTGCTCACCATCGAAAAGCGCGGCATGAACACTGCTTTCGCCGCCAAGCGCATCGCGCAATGGGCCGGCGTGGGCGAGGTCGGCATCGGCTATGCGGGCCTGAAGGACCGCCATGCGGTCACGCGCCAGCGCTTCACCGTGCACCTGCCCAAGAAAGTCGCGCCGGACCTGGCAACGCTGGACTTCGCCGAAGGCGAGGAGCGGCTGACGGTGGTGGAGCACGCCTGGCATGCGAAGAAGCTGCCGCGCGGTGCGCTGGCGGGCAATCGCTTCGTGCTGGCGCTGCGCGACGTGGTGGGCGAACGCGGCGCGATCGAGCAACGCCTGCATGCGATCGCCGCGCGCGGCGTTCCCAATTACTTCGGCGAGCAGCGCTTCGGCCGCGACGGCGACAACGTCGCCAACGCGCGGGCGATGTTCGCCGGTCGTCGCGTGCGTCGTGAGCAGCGCACGTTGCTGGTGTCGGCGGCGCGTTCGGAATTGTTCAACCGCGTGCTCGCGCAGCGCGTGCGCGAAGCATGCTGGGACACGCCGCTGGACGGCGAGGTGTGGATGCTCGACGGCAGCCGCAGCGTGTTCGGCCCCGAGCCGTTCGACGACGCCTTGGCGCAGCGTTTGGCCGCGTTCGACATCCATCCGACCGGCCCGCTGTGGGGCTGCGGCGAATCGCGCACGACCGGAACGGCGGCGCAACTGGAGCAGGCGGCGCTCGCCGATGAGGAAGCGCTGGCGCTGCGAACCGGCCTGGAAGCCGAAGGGCTGCGCCAGGAGCGGCGCGCGTTGCGCCTGAAGCCCGCCGACCTGACGTGGGCATGGCGTGAGGAAAGCGTTCTGGAGTTGGTATTCGCGCTCCCGCCGGGCGCTTACGCCACGGTAGTGCTGGCCGAACTCGGCGACGTCCAGGCCGTCGGGCGCGCGGGCTGAAGCACGCTTCACGCCGGCTTTCCAACCGTTCGTCGGAAAGCACCTGGCGGCACTGGTCCCATTCGAGGGCGGGCGTATAAGCCGGAATTGCAGCGTGCTCGCGCGCGCTGCCGCTGCATCCGAGGGATGCGGCGACCACGTCATGGAGATGTCGTCATGAACGCATCGCTACGCATGGCCGTGTTGCTGTCCGCGGTAGGCCTGTCCGCCTGCGCGGGCATGGAAGCCAAGAGCACCTACGTTCCCGAACCCCGTTCGCCGTCGATCATGGACGCCGACGAGGAGTACATGGCCTATGTCGAGCGCGTCGCCCGTCGCCGCGGCCTCGAAGTGGTCTGGGTGAACTTGCCGCGCAAGTCGGCTGCGCAGATTGCCCAGGAATCCGGACAGCCGAAGTAAACCCTGCTCGGCGCCCTTCGGCCTCGCACCGACGGCGATAGCCGCCGCCTGATCCGGACAAGACGGTTCAGGGCGAGCGCAGGCGGCGGGGCGCGAGCAGCACCAACACCGCACCGGTGCCGCCCTGCGCCGGCGGCGCGGAGTGGAACGCGAGCACGTCGGCGCGATGCCGCAGCATGCGGTCCACCAGGTTCTTCAGTACCGGCATGCCGCCGGATGCGATCGAGGCGGCGCCGTGCAATCCCTTCCCGTGCACGATCCGCACGCACCCCACGCCGTGCTGGCGGGCGTCGTGCAGGAAGGCGCGCACCAGTTGCTCGGCCTCGCGCGAATCGGCGCCGTGCAGGTCCAGTTCCTCCTGCACTGCGATCTCGCCGCGCTTGAGCTTCTGCAGCAGGCGCGGCGTCACCTCGTCGCGACGGTAGCTGAGGGCATCGCCGGCTTCCAGCAGGGTGTCCTCCAGCGCATGGCGGAACTCCTCGCGCGCACGCGCCTCGTCGCGCTCGGCCATGCGGGCGCGAGGACGTGGCCGGGGCGCAGACGGCGGCGGTGCGGTGTCGCGCATCGGCCGCACCGGCCCGATCGCCGAGCGGAACAGCGCGGCGTCGTCTTCGTCATCGTCTCGTCGTTCGGACATGCGACAAGCCTAGCGTCGTCGGCCCATACCGCAAGCCATTCGCAGACCGTGCTTCAGACCGTGCCGGCGGCCTCCGGAGCGGTGGGCGGCATCGGCTATGATGGGCCCTCGCGCGGCGCGGGCCAGGCTCGCGCCGGCTTCACGATCCGGCAAGCGCAACAAGGGAGTCCATGCGAGTTCTGGTGAGCAACGACGACGGCGTCGACGCGCCGGGCATCCGCGTCCTGGCCGAAGGGCTGCGTGCGGCGGGCCACGAAGTCCTGGTGGTGGCGCCCGATCGCGACCGTTCAGGCGCCAGCAACTCACTCACCCTGGACGCGCCCGTGCGCGTGCAGCAGCTCGACGGTTCGACCTGGCGCGTGTTCGGCACGCCCACCGACTGCGTGCATGTGGCCATCACGGGGATGCTCGAGACGGAACCGGACATCGTCGTCTCCGGGATCAACAACACCGCCAACCTGGGCGACGACGTGATCTATTCCGGCACCGTCGCCGCGGCGATGGAAGGGCGCTTCCTCGGCCTGCCGGCGGTGGCGATGTCGCTGCAGACCGTGGACCACACCGGCAAGCATTACGAAACCGCGGCGCGTGCGGCGGCGGAAATCATCGCCCGCCTGCGCGTGGACCCGCTGCCGGCCGACACCATCCTCAACGTGAACGTGCCCGACGTGCCCTGGTCGGAGGTGCGCGGCTTCGAAGTCACGCGCCTAGGCAACCGCCATCGCGCCGAGGCCTGCATCCCGCAGCAGGACCCGCGCGGACGCCAGTGGTGGTGGATCGGCCCGGCCGGCGCCGAGCAGGATGCCGGCCCCGGCACCGATTTCCACGCCGTGCGCACCGGCCACATTTCGATCACGCCGATCCAGGTCGACCTGACGCGCTATCACGCGCTGGACCAGGTGGCGAGCTGGGTCGACGGCCTGGCGACTTCGCTCGGCCATCCCGCCAGTCGCAACCCGGAGCGCACCGCATGACGCTGCGCATGCGGTTGCAGCCGGAGGCGATCGGCTCCGGAATGACTTCGCAGCGCGTGCGCGACCGGCTGGTCGACCGCCTGCGCGAAAACGGCATCCGCGACGAGCGCGTGCTCAACGCGATACGCACGGTGCCGCGCCATCTGTTCGTCGACGAAGCGCTCGCCACGCGTGCCTACGAAGACACGGCGCTGCCCATCGGCCACGGCCAGACCATCTCGCAACCGTGGGTGGTGGCGAAGATGACCGAGGCACTGCTGGAAACCGAACCGAAGAAGGTGCTGGAGATCGGCACCGGCTCGGGCTACCAGGCCGCCGTGCTCGCCGCGCTGGGGCTGGAAGTGCACACGGTGGAGCGCATCGGCGAGCTGCTGCGCACCGCGCGCAAGCGTTTCCGTCAGCTCGGCATGAACGTGCGCAGCAAGCACGACGACGGCCGCATCGGCTGGCCGGAGAACGGTCCGTTCGACGCGATCATCGTCACCGCCGCCGCGCCCGCGCTGGTGGAAGCCCTGACCAGCCAGCTCGCCGCGGGCGGCACGCTGGTCGCGCCCGTCGGCGGGGCCGGTTCGCAGTCGCTGCTCAAGCTGCGCAAGGACGCCGACGGCAACGTCACGCAGGAATCACTGGCGCCGGTGGTGTTCGTGCCGCTGCTGTCGGGCATGGTCGACTGACGCACCGACAGGCCGTGTTCCGCATCGACGCAAGACACTGACCACCGCATACCGACGACACCAGCAGGGGCCGCCGTTTGAAGATCTTCGGACCGTTGTACGAACGGGCGCTCGTCTGGGCCCGCCATCGCCACGCACCGGCTTATCTGGTCGGGCTGAGTTTCATCGAGGCGATCATCTTCCCGGTGATGCCCGAGGTCATGCTGGCGCCGATGTGCGTGGCGCAGCCGCGGCGCGGGTTCTGGTTCGCGACGATCAGCCTGGCCGGCTCGATGGTGGGGGCGCTGGTCGGCTACGCGCTGGGCCACTTCGCGTTCGAGGCGGTCAAGCCGCTGTTTGCCGCGATGGGCATGCTGGGCGGCATCGAATCGGGCATCGCCACGGTGCAGGCCAAGATGGCCGAGTCGCCCTGGGCGGTGTTCTGGCTGCTGGTGGTGGGCGGGTTCGCGCCGATTCCGATGAAGGTCTTCACATGGGCCTCGGGTATCGTCGGCGTGCCGATGCCGCAGTACGTGCTGAGCATGCTGATCGGTCGAGGCAAGCGCGTGTATCTGATCGCGCTGGTGATCCGCATCGGCGGCGTGCGCGCCGAGGCGGCGCTGCGGCGTTACATCGAGCCGATCGGCTGGATCGCATTGGTGCTGCTGGTGGCCGTGATCGGATGGCTGGTGTGGAAGGCGCAGTTCGGATGAGAGGACGCATGACCGGAACATCGCGAATCGTTGCCGCCACGTTGATCGCCCTCGTCATGGGCGGCTGCGGGACCGCGAAGGTCTACCGCGAGCCAGGCGCATCCTCGCAGGCGCCGTCGCGTCCGCGACCGGGCGTCGCCGTCACGGTGAAGCGGGGCGAGACGCTGTTCGCCATCGCCTCGCGCAATGGCATTCGCGCGCAGGACCTGGCGGCGTGGAACGGCATCGATCCGCCGTACACCATCTATCCCGGACAGCGACTGCGCCTGTATCCGGCGGGCAAGGGCGGCAGCACCGCCACGACGCGTCCGCCGGCCAGCACGCCGACGAAGCCTGCAACCGGAACCGCGCCGCCCGCCACCACGCCGGCCGCACCCAAGCCCGCCGCGCCGGTGGTGAGCGACATCAAATGGCGCTGGCCGGCCGACGGCGAACTGATCGGCCGCTACGTCACCGGCGAGCCGACCAAGCAGGGCATCGACATCGGCGGCGCCAGCGGCGCGCCGGTGCGCGCGGCCGCCGACGGCGTGGTGGTGTATTCGGGCTCGGGCCTGGTCGGCTATGGCGAGTTGATCATCATCAAGCACAACGAGCAGTGGCTGTCGGCCTACGGGCACAACCGCAATCGCCTGGTCAACGAAGGCCAGCTGGTGCGCTCGGGCCAGCAGATCGCCGAGATGGGCCGCAGCGGCGCGCCGCGCGAGATGCTGCATTTCGAAGTGCGCTACAACGGCAAGCCGGTCGATCCGCTGCAGTACCTGCCCAAGCGATGAGTGCGACGTCCGCGCAATGCGGACACGCAGTTCACCGCTCGGGCTTCGTGCGGCAGGCGTGGAAGTGCGCGTGTACGGTGGCGATGGCGTGGATGCTCGCCGCGTGTGCGGCGACGACATCGCCGCGCGATGAAGCGCCGGCCCTCGATGTCGTCACCCTCAACCTCTGGCATGACCGCGAGGACTGGCCGCATCGCCAAGCGATGATCGAGGCCGAACTGCGCCGGCTTTCGCCCGACGTCATCTTGTTGCAGGAGGTCCTGCAGGACGAAAGGCTGCCGAACCAGGCGCAGGCCCTGGCCGATGCGCTGGGCTACCACGCGTTCTTCGTGTCGGTGGATGCGACCGACCGCGCGCGCCGTTACGGCAATGCGATCCTGACCCGCGAGCCGGCGACGCTGCGCGGCTTCCGTCGCCTGCAACCCGACGGCGCCTATCGCATCGCAGGCTGGGTGCGCACGAACGTGCAAGGACATCCCGTCAATCTGTACGTCGTGCACCTGGATTTCGAAGATCGCAGCGGCGCCACGCGGGCGCGTCAGATCGCGGATCTGATGGCGTTCGTCGAGGTCACGCGCGGCGACGCCCCGGTGGTGATAGGCGGCGACTTCAACACGACGGTGGGAACGGCGGAGATGGCGCCATTGCGCGCTCGCTTCGTCGATGCCTACGCGGCCGCGCATGCGGGAGTCGCGGTGGAAGGCGACGCACACGCCACGCTCAACGCGCGTTTCAATCCGCCCGCGCGGATCGATCGGATCCACGCGCAGCAAGGTGCATTCGGAACAGCGCAGGCGCGACGCATCCTCGACACGCCCGATGCGGACGGGCGGTGGGCGTCGGACCATTTCGGAATCTGGGCGCGGTTGCCATTCGCCCCGCGCTTGGGCGACTAGCCGGCCAGGACGAACGCGGCGACGACGCGCCGGCCCTCGCTCGCCAGCACGTTATAAGTGCGCGCGGCGGCGGCATTGGTCATGGTCTCCAGCCCCACGCCACGCTTCAGGCATGCGGCCAGCACCGAGGCAGGGGGAAAAGCCTGTGTCGCGCCGCTGCCGAGCAGGATCACTTCCGGCTCCAGCGCGAGCACGGCGTCCATGTCCGACGGCGTCAGCGCCTTCACGTCGCGCACCGGCCAGTCTTCGAGCAGGCGGTTGGGCGAGAGGACGAAGCTGGACGCGAGGGTGCGTTCGTTCACCCGCGCGGAGACGCCGTCGGCGCCGCGCAGGTAGAACTCGTGATCGGGGTGTTCGAGATTGAGCTGCATGGGGGCGAGATGGGGACGGGAGCGCAGGGCGCCAACCCGGGGCCGCCGCGCCGGCCGTCAGGCCCGCGGCAGGACGATCTGGCGCTTGTCCTTGCTCGGCCGGTACAGCACGGCCGTGTGACCGATACGCTGGACCAGGGCGGCCCCCGTACGCTGGGCGATCTCATCGATCATTGCGTCGCGGGCGTCCCGGTCCTCGGCGCCCACCTTCACCTTGATCAGCTCGTGATGCTCCAGCGCCAGGTCGATTTCGGCCACCAGCGCATCGGTGATTCCCTTGCCGCCCACCTGGAGCATCGCCTTCAGGTCGTGGGCCTGGCCCCGCAGGAAGCGGGTCTGGGTGGCGGTCAGGACGGTTTGCATCGGGATACTGAAAACTCAGGGGGGCCGCGCAGGGTATCATGACGGCCCCCACGCTCACCCCCGACGCCGGCCGATGGCGAGCCGCAGCAAATCCAGCCAGCGCTGGCTCAAGGAACACTTTTCCGACCCCTTCGTTAAGAAGGCCAAGGCCGAAGGCCTGCGCTCGCGCGCGGCCTACAAGCTGGAGGAACTGGTCGAGCGCGACCGCCTGCTCAAGCCGGGCATGGTCGTGGTCGACCTCGGCGCGGCTCCCGGCGGCTGGTCGCAGTGGGTCCGCCAGGAGCTCGACCGTCTCGATGCTGCCCGCCCCGGGCGGGTCATCGCCCTGGACATCCTGGAAATGCCCTCTCTGGCCGGGGTCGAATTCCTTCATGGGGATTTCAGGGAGGATGCGGTCCTATCCCAGTTGGTGGCCGCGCTGAACGGCCAGACCGTGGACCTTGTCCTGTCCGACATGGCCCCCAATAAGAGTGGCGTGGATGCTGTCGACATGCCCCGGGCGATGTACCTCTCGGAACTGGCGATGGACTTCGCCGACCGGCACCTTCGCACCGGGGGCAACTTCCTGATCAAGCTGTTCCAGGGCGTGGGCTTCGACGAATACGTCAAGGAGCTGCGCCGGCGCTATGACAAGGTCGTGATCCGCAAACCGGAGGCCTCGCGCAAGCGGTCGCCCGAGGTCTATGCGCTGGCACAGGGCAAGCGTGCGGTAATGAAGTAAGGTTGGAACGGACCCCATTGTTGTACGGCGACCGCCGATCCACGGCAGGGCGCCGCCCCCGCTGCAACGCGCCACCGGCGCCAGGTAGGAACTGAATGAACGATTTGGCCAAGAATCTGCTGCTCTGGGTGATCGTCGCCGTCGTGCTGATGGTGGTCTTCCAGGCGTTCGGGCCGCGTGCCGCGAGCAGCGACCCGCTCGCCTACGACCAGTTCGTGCACCAGGTCCAGCAGGACAAGGTCAAGGAAGTGAAGATCGCCGACGATGGCGCGACGATCACCGGTCTGCGCACCGACGGCTCGAAGTTCACGACCTACAAGCCCAAGGAAGACAAGGACCTCATCAACGACCTGATCAACCACAAGGTCGCGATCGAGCAGGCGCCGCCGCAGAGCGGCCCGTCGATCCTGTACATCATCATCAACGTACTGCCCTGGCTGCTCTTCATCGGCATCTGGGTGTATTTCATGCGCCAGATGCAGCAGGGCGGCAGCAAGGGCGCGATGAGCTTCGGCCGTTCGCGCGCCAAGTTGCAGGGCGAGGACCAGGTCAAGGTCACGCTTGCCGACGTCGCCGGTTGCGACGAGGCGAAGGAAGAAGTCGGCGAGCTCGTCGAGTTCCTGCGCGATCCCTCCAAGTTCCAGAAGCTGGGCGGCAAGATTCCGCGCGGCGTCCTGATGGTCGGCCCGCCGGGCACCGGCAAGACGCTGCTCGCGCGCGCCATCGCCGGTGAGGCGAAGGTGCCGTTCTTCAGCATCTCCGGCTCGGACTTCGTCGAGATGTTCGTCGGCGTCGGCGCAAGCCGCGTGCGCGACATGTTCGATCAGGCCAAGAAGCACGCGCCTTGCATCATCTTCATCGACGAAATCGACGCCGTCGGTCGCCATCGCGGCGCCGGCCTGGGCGGCGGTCACGACGAGCGCGAGCAGACCCTCAACCAGCTGCTCGTCGAAATGGACGGCTTCGAGGGTGGCGAGGGCGTGATCGTCATCGCCGCGACCAACCGTCCGGACGTGCTCGACCCGGCGCTGCTGCGTCCGGGCCGCTTCGACCGCCAGGTCGTGGTGGGCCTGCCGGACGTGAAGGGCCGTGAGCAGATCCTGCGCGTGCACATGCGCAAGCTGCCGCTCCACGACGACGTCGAGCCGATGACCATCGCGCGCGGCACGCCGGGCTTCTCCGGTGCCGACCTGGCCAACCTCTGCAACGAGGCGGCGCTGTTCGCGGCGCGTGAGAACGCCAAGGACGTGCGCATGGAGCACTTCGACAAGGCGCGCGACAAGATCCTGATGGGCGCCGAGCGTCGCTCGATGGCGATGAGCGAGGACGAGAAGAAGCTCACCGCGTACCACGAAGCGGGCCACGCCATCGTCGGCCGCGTCGTTCCCGAGCACGACCCGGTCTACAAGGTCACCATCATCCCGCGCGGTCGCGCGCTGGGCGTGACGATGTACCTGCCGGAAGGCGACAAGTACTCGATGAACAAGGTCGCCATCGAATCGCAGCTGTGCTCGCTCTACGGCGGTCGCGTTGCCGAGGAACTGATCTTCGGCGTCGACAAGGTCACCACCGGTGCGTCCAACGACATCGAGCGCGCCACCAAGATGGCCCGCAACATGGTCACCAAGTGGGGCCTGAGCGACGAGATGGGTCCGATCGCCTACGGTGAGGAAGAGGACGAGGTGTTCCTGGGTCGCTCGGTCACGCAGCACAAGAACGTGTCCAACGAGACCGCGCGCCGCATCGACGAAGTCGTGCGCAACATCCTCGACAGGGCTTACGGGCGCACCAAGCAGATCCTGCAGGACAACCTCGACAAGCTGCACGTGATGGCCGATGCGCTGCTGCAGTACGAGACCATCGACGCGCACCAGATCGACGACATCATGGCCGGGCGTACGCCGGGCCCGCCGGCCGACTGGTCGAAGTCGGGCAAGACGTCCAAGGACGACAGCGAGCGTCCGGGCGCCATTGGCGGACCTGCGGCGCAGACCTGACAGCAGGGATTCCTGATTCGGGATTCGAAACGGCACCGGCAACGGTGCCGTTTTTCTTTGTGCGGATCGCAGCCCGAAGGAAGCGATACGATTCCCCCGAATCCCGATCCCGAATCCCGCCCATGTTCGACACTACGCTCACTCTCGACTGCAACGGCCGACCGCTGGTCCTCGACCGCCCGCGCGTCATGGGCATCGTCAATGTCACACCGGATTCGTTCTCCGACGGCGGTGCGCACGACACGCTCGAAGCCGCGGTCGCGCACGGCCTGAAGCTGGCGGAGGAGGGCGCGGACCTGCTCGATGTCGGCGGCGAATCCACGCGTCCGGGCGCAGCCGAAGTGTCCGTCGAGGAAGAACTCCGCCGCACGATTCCCGTCATCGAGCGCCTGGCGAAGGAAACGCAACTGCCGCTCAGTATCGACACCTCCAAGCCGGAGGTGATGCGTGCCGCAGTGCAAGCCGGCGCGGGCATGATCAACGACGTCTATGCACTGCGCCGCGACGGCGCGCTCGACGCGGCCGCCGCGCTCGGCGTGCCGGTCGTGCTGATGCACATGCAGGGCGAACCGCGTTCGATGCAGGAGGCGCCGCACTATGACGATGTCGTCGCGCAGGTGCACCGCTTCCTCGCCGAGCGCATTTTCGCCGCCGAGATGGCGGGCATCGCGAAGAAGAAGATCGTCGTCGATCCCGGCTTCGGTTTCGGCAAGGACACACAGCACAACCTGGTCCTGCTCGCGCAGTTGGAGCGTTTCGTCGAACTGGGCGTGCCCGTGCTGGCGGGCCTGTCGCGCAAGCGCACCATCGGCGAACTGGTGGGGCGCAGCGATCCACGCGATCGCGCCATCGGCTCGGTCGCCGCGCACCTCATCGCCGCGCAGCGCGGCGCGAAACTGCTGCGCGTGCACGACGTCGCCGCGACCGTGGATGCGTTGAAGGTGTGGAACGCCGTCGCTTCGCAGGCGATACCGCGGGCGAAGCCGGCGTCGTCGATGCCGAAGTGGCCCGACGACGAATGATCCGTCGCCTGGCGATTTTTTGAGCAAACACGCTGCCTGCCTTGGTGCGCAAGGGATGCAGCGTGATACGCACACGGCTGTCCGCATGCTTGTCCACAGGGCGTGTGGATAGCGCATGCGGTGATGCCGAAATCGACACGCGAGTCAAACGATTTCTGCGATCAATTTTTCGCCAACCCTCTTGCAATGCTTGTGTCGCAAGGGATGCAGGCGTGTCTCCACACGACTGTCCGCAGGTTTGTCCACAGGCTGTGTGGATAGTCGCGTTGGTTGCATCCGAAACCGGGCGGGGTCGATGTCGACGACACGGCCGAAAGTGCGGCGTTCGTCAAGCCTCATCGCTGGTGATTTTTTAGCCAGACCTGCACGAGGCCGCGCCACGCCGAGCTATGCGGCCGCTCTCCACACCGCTGTCCGCAGGCTTGTCCACAGGCAATGTGGATAGCGGGCGAGGGTTGGCCAAAATTTCGCCAGACTCCCGGGAGCCCTTGCGGCATCAGGGCTGCAGCACGTTATCAACAGCCTTGCCCCAGCGGTTCTCCACACCTTGTGTGGAAAGCGCGGCGAGGTTCCCCGACGACGGCGGCTGTGCGAGGCTACGCCCCCGACACGCCGCGCCCGACATGCCCGCCGACACGCGCTCCCTCGCGATTGCCCTGATGGGCCCGACCGCCTCGGGCAAGACCGCGCTCGCGCTCGACTGGGCGGAGCGTTTCGGCGGCGAGATCGTCAGTGTGGACTCGGCCCTGGTGTATCGGCGGCTGGACATCGGATCGGCCAAGCCGACACCGGCCGAGCGCGCGCGCGTGCCGCACCACCTGATCGACTTGCGCGAGCCGTGGCAGCCGTACTCGGCGGCGGAGTTCGCCCAGGGCGGGCGCCGCGCCGTGACGGACATCCTGGCCCGGGGACGATTGCCGATCCTCGCCGGCGGCACGGGCCTGTACTTCCACGCGCTGCTGCAGGGCCTGTCGCCCATGCCCGAGGCCGACGCGGACATGCGCGCCCGGCTCGAGGCCGAGGCGCAGTCGCGTGGCTGGGCGGCGATGCATGCGGAACTGGCGCAGATCGATCCCGACGCCGCGGCGCGGATCCACGCCACCGACGCCCAGCGTATCCAGCGAGCGCTGGAAGTGTTCCGCCTGTCCGGCCGCACCATCAGCGACTGGCGGCGGGAGGTCTCGCAGCTTCCGCGCCTGCCGGTCCGCGTGCTCAAGCTGGTGCTGGCACCTGAGGATCGTGCGGAGCTGCACGAGCGGATCGCGCGGCGGTTCGACCTGATGCTGGCCGACGGTTTCCTCGACGAGGTGAGGGCGCTGCGCGCGATCCCGCAGCTGCGCGACCACCCGGCGCCGCTGGACCTGCCGGCCCTGCGCGCCGTGGGTTATCGCCAGGCCTGGGAGCATCTGGACGGCGCGACCGATCCGGCGGAATTCCGCGACCGCGGCGTCTATGCCACCCGCCAGCTCGCCAAGCGGCAGCTCACCTGGCTGCGCGGCGAACTCGACGCGCGCTGGTTCGATCCGCTGCGCCAGCGCGAGTCGCTGGAGGCGGCGCGGGCGGCTTTCATGCACGGCGCCGCCGCTTCGACCAGGGGTTGAATCCGGTGCGCGTGCACCGAACCGGGTTTGCGCTACCATCGGGCGGTCGCCGCTGCGGGGACAGCCGGCGATACGGCGTCCCGCGCGCCGACCCTTATAACTAGAACGAGTTGGGGAACTACGTATGTCCAAGGGACAGTCTTTGCAGGATCCTTTCCTGAACGCGCTACGACGCGAACGAGTGCCGGTTTCGGTCTATCTGGTCAACGGCATCAAGCTGCAGGGCACGATCGAATCCTTCGACCAGTTCGTGGTCCTGCTGCGCAACACCGTGAGCCAGATGGTCTACAAGCACGCCATTTCCACCGTCGTGCCGGCGCGCAACGTGCGCGTGGGGCCGGGTGGCGGCTACGTCCAGTCCGCCGAAGGTGGCGGCGAGGGCTCCGACGAGGCCGAATAAGGCCTCGCCCGGGCGGGCCGGCGGCGTACGCCGGCTTGCCGATGACCTGCGGCCCTTGTGCGGCCGCGGGTCGGCGCCCATCTTGTCATCCTGCCCCCGCACAGGTTGACCCGTTTGTTCGAACGATCCCGCAAAGGCGAGCACGCCCTCCTGATCCAACCCCACGCTGGCGGTCCGCCGGACGAGGGATTGCTGGAGGAGTTCGCCGACCTCGCACGCTCCGCCGGCGCCACGGTCGCCGCGGTGCTGACCGCGCGCATCGACCGCCCCAACGCCGCCATGCTGATCGGCAGCGGCAAGCTGGAAGAGGTGAAAGCCGCCGCGGACGCCACCGGCGCGGACCTCATCCTCATCAACCACCCGCTGTCGCCCGGCCAGGAGCGCAACCTCGAGAAGGCGCTGCAGCGCCGTGTGGTCGACCGCACCGGATTGATCCTGGACATCTTCGCCCAGCGCGCCCACAGCCATGACGGCAAGCTGCAGGTCGAGCTCGCACAGCTCAAGCACATGTCCACGCGCCTGGTGCGCGGCTGGACCCACCTGGAGCGTCAGCGCGGTGGTTCGATCGGCCTGCGCGGTCCCGGCGAAACCCAGCTGGAAACCGACCGCCGCCTGCTGCAGAAGCGCCTGGAACAGCTGCAGAAGCGCCTGGAAAAAGTGGAAGTGCAGCGCACGCAGATGCGTCGCGCGCGCGTGCGCAGCGAGCTGCCGCGCGTGGCGCTGGTCGGCTACACCAACGCCGGCAAGTCGACCCTGTTCAACGCATTGACCGGCGCGGATGCCTACGCCGCCGACCAGTTGTTCGCGACGCTGGACCCGACGGTGCGCCGCATCGAGCTCTCCGGCGGCGGCGTGGTGCTGGCCGATACGGTCGGTTTCGTGCGCGATCTGCCGCACGAGCTGGTCGCGGCGTTCCGTTCGACCCTTTCCGAATCGCGCGAGGCCGACCTGCTGCTGCACGTCGTCGACGCGGCCGATCCGCTGCGCGACGAGCGCATCGCCCAGGTCGATGAAGTGCTCAAGGACATCGGCGCCGGCGATCTGCCGCAACTGCTGGTGTTCAACAAGATCGACCGCCTCGGCAACGGCGACGGCAGCGAGCCGGTGCAGCCGCGCATCGACCGCCCGGCCGAAGGCCGGGTGCGCGTATGGCTGTCCGCGCGCGACGGCACCGGCCTGGATCTGCTGCGGCAGGCCCTGGCCGAAGCCCTGGAGCTGCGCCACGTCGTCGGTGAGGTGCGCCTGCCGCCGCAGGCCGCGAAACTGCGCGCTCGCCTGCACGATCTGGGCGCGGTGCGCGGCGAGGATCACGACGAGCACGGCTGGCGGATCCGCGTGGACCTGCCGTTGGCCGATGCGCAGCGGCTGTTCGTGCAGGCGCATGGCGAAGCCTTGCGGCCGCTTTTGCCCGAGCAGGACGACGAAGATGCGGCCTGAGCGGCTTGGGCGCGTTCCGACGCGCCTTGCTTGAGGCACACCGCACCCCCACCTAGAATCGACGCACGTCAGCGCGCCTGAATGCGGACGCGCACCCCCTTCTTGGAGCAGGCATGGCCTGGAACACCCCTGGCAGTGACAATTCCGGCGGTTCGAACGGACGAACCCCGCGCCGCAGGCCCGGTGGGCGCGGCCTCGACGCCTTGCTCGATCCGCTGCGCGGCCTCTTCGGAGGCGGCGGTGGTGGCGGTGGCGGCGGCAGCATCCTGCGCTGGGTCGGCATCGTCTTCGGCCTCTGGCTGGTGTTCAACTGCTTCGTCCTGGTGACCGAGCAGGAGCGCGGCGTGGTCCTGCGCTTCGGCCAGTTCTCGCGCGTGCTGCAGCCCGGACCGCACTTCAAGGCGCCGTGGCCGATCGAGCGCGTGACCAAGGTCAACGCCACGCAGAGCAACGCCTACAGCGACACCGTCCCGGTGTTCACCCGCGATGCGAACATGGTGAACGTCGAGATCAACGTTCAGTACCGCATCGGCGATCCGCAGATGTACCTGTTCGGTTCGCGCGACGCCGACCGTGTCCTGAAGGAAGCCGCGCAGAGCGCCGTGCGCGAACAGGTCGGCCGCTCCGACCTGGACACCGTGCTCAATGCGCGCTCCGAGCTCACCACCACGGTGCGCCAGCGCCTGCAGGCTTCGTTGCAGGATTACCGCACCGGCTTGGTCGTGACCGAACTCAACCTGCCCAACGCCCGTCCGCCGGACGAGGTGAAGGACGCGTTCGACGAAGTGCAGCGCGCCGCCTCCGAGAAGACCACGGCGATCAACCAGGCCCAGGCGTACGCCAAGCAGATCGTGCCGGAAGCGCGCGGTGAGGCCTCGCGCGTACGCGCCGCCGCCGAGGGCTACAAGGCGGCTTCGGTGGCCCGCGCCGAGGGCGACGCGACGCGCTTCTCGTTGCTGGTGGACCAGTACAAGAACGCCCCCGAGGTCACGCGCAAGCGCCTGTGGCTGGACACCGTGCAGGACGTGCTCGCCGGCAGCCGCACGATCATCGGCGGCGATTCGCGCCAGCTGATCTACGTGCCGATGGGCGACAAGCGTGCCGCGCCCGCGACACCGAGCTCGCCGCTGCTCACGCCGGACCTGCTGACGCCGACCATCACCCCCGAGCCCGCTGACACGGGACGCCCCGCACGCTCGCCCCGGCCGACCGGACGCGAGGAGGTGACGCGATGAAATTCTCCCTGTGGATCGCCGCCGTCGTCGCGGCCCTGTTCGCATTGCTCGGCTCGGTGTTCGTGGTCGGCGAAGGCCACAGCGCGATCGTGCTGAACCTCGGTCGCGTGGTGCGTACCGACATCGGCCCCGGCCTGCATTTCAAGTGGCCGCTGGTGGAAACCTCGCGCGTGTTCGATCGTCGACTGCAAGTGCTCGATGCCGAACCGGAGCGTTACCTCACCGCCGACAAGCAGAACGTCAGCGTCGACTTCTTCGCGTTGGGCCGCATCCATGACCTGCGCGCTTTCTACCGCGCCACCGGCGGCGATGAGACCACCGCAGTCGAGCGCCTGGCGCCGATCATCCGCGACTCGCTGCGCAACGAGATCAACTCGCGCACGCTGCAGCAGGTGGTGTCGGGCGACCGCACTTCGGTGATCGGTCGCCAGCTCGACGCCATCAACCAAGGCGCCCAGACGCTGGGCGTGAAGATCGTCGATATCCGCATCAAGCGCATCGAGCTGCCGCAGGACAGCAACGTGGTCGGCTCGGTTTACAACCAGATGCGCAGCCAGCGCCTGCAGGTGGCCAGCCAGCTGCGCGCCGAGGGTGTGGAGCAGGCACAGGCCATCCGTGCCCAGGCCGATCGCGACAAGCAGGTGATCGTGGCCGAGGCCGAGCGCGACGCGCAGAAGCTGCGCGGCGAGGGCGATGCCGAGGCGACCCGCCTGTATGCGCAGGCCGCGAACAAGGACCCGAGTTTCTACGCGTTCCAACGCAGCCTGGAGGCGTACCGCAAGGCGTTCGCGGATGGCGACGGCGTGGTCGTGCTCGACCGCGACGACCCGTTCCTGCAGTACCTGCGTTCGGACCGCTGACCGGCCCACATGCTCGAACTGGTCTCGGCCTTGTGCCTGGTGGCGGTGCTGGAAGGGCTGTTCCTGTTCGTCGCCCCCCGCGGCTGGAAACGGGCCGCCGAACAGCTCCACGCCATGCCGGACCGCCACCTGCGGGTGGTGGGCGCGATCGTGGTCGGGCTGGGCCTGCTGTCGCTGTGGTGGATCCGTTCCTGAGGCCTTCACGCGCCACGGCCTGACCGGATCGGTCGGAATCGCACGAAGTTGAACGGGAGACCGCCCGCCGGGGTGGTCCCGCCCACCCAAAACCCGGATAATGCACAAAAGCCGGACGGGGCCCAGCGCCCCGCCGGCTTTCTTGCTGTTTGCGGGGGCTCCATGCGCGAGCCCCGCGGCAGCCCCGCCCCCGCGGCCATCAATGCAGCTAGTCAGCGATCTCGAGTCAGGAGCTTCGAAATGGGTCAGTCAGTCGTCGTTCTCGGTGCCCAGTGGGGCGATGAAGGCAAGGGCAAGATCGTCGATCTGCTCACGCAGGACATCGGGGCGGTGGTGCGTTTCCAGGGCGGCCACAACGCCGGCCACACCCTCGTCATCGGCGGCAAGAAGACCGTCCTTCACCTGATTCCCTCCGGCATCCTGCGCGAAGGCGCGCTGTGCCTGATCGGCAACGGTGTCGTGCTGTCGCCGGCGGCGCTGCAGAAGGAAATCGCCGAACTCGAATCCAACGGCGTGGAAGTGCGTTCGCGCCTGAAGATCAGCCCGGCCACGCCGCTGATCATGCCGTACCACATCGCGCTGGATCAGGCCCGCGAGAAGGCCGCCGGCGGCAAGGCCATCGGCACCACCGGTCGCGGCATCGGCCCGGCGTACGAAGACAAGGTCGCGCGTCGCGGCATCCGCGTGGCCGACCTGCATTACCCGCAGCAGCTCGCCGAGAAGCTGCGCGCAACGATGGACTATCACAACTTCGTCCTGACCAAGTACCTGGGCGTGGACGCGGTCGACTTCCAGCAGACGCTGGATGAAGCGCTGGCCTTCGGTGAATACGTCGAGCCGATGAAGTCCGACGTCGCCGGCATCCTTCATGACCTGCGCAAGCAGGGCAAGAAGGTGCTGTTCGAAGGCGCGCAGGGCTCGCTGCTCGACATCGACCACGGCACTTACCCGTACGTCACATCAAGCAACACCACCGTCGGCGGCGCGTACGCCGGCACCGGCGTGGGCGCGGACGCGGTCGATTACGTGCTGGGCATCGCCAAGGCCTACGCCACGCGCGTCGGCGGCGGTCCGTTCCCGACCGAACTGGACGACGAAGTCGGCCAGGGCCTGCGCGACCGCGGCGCCGAGTACGGCGCTACCACCGGCCGTCCGCGTCGCTGCGGCTGGATGGACATCGTCGCGCTGCGTCGTGCCGTGGCCGTCAACGGCATCACCGGCCTGTGCATCACCAAGCTCGACGTGCTCGACGGCATGGAGAAGCTGAAGATCTGCATCGCGTACGAATACCGCGGCAAGCGCACCGAATACGCGCCGCTCGACGCCGCCGGCTGGGAAGAGTGCACGCCGGTGTACCTGGAGTTCCCGGGCTGGGAAGAGAACACGCACGGCGTCACCGAGTGGGACAAGCTGCCGCCCGCCGCCCGCGCCTACCTGCGCGCGCTGGAGGAACTGGCCGGCTGCCCGATCGCCATCGTCAGCACCGGCCCCGACCGCGACGCGACCATGGTGCTGCAGGATCCGTTCGCGTAAGCGAAGCGTCGATCGAAAGAACAAAAGGCCCCGCATTGCGGGGCCTTTTTGTTGGATGAGAAGTTCGAGGCCGCTACGACAACCACCCAGATGAAGCCCCTCTCCCGCTTGCGGGAGAAGGTGCCGGCAGGCGGATGAGGGTTGGCTGTCAGCGAGGCTGGCTTGCTTTCACTCCAACCCCTCTCCGGTGGGCGGAGAGGGCACTGAAGTCAGAACAGCATGTCGATCCAACGCGCGGCGACCGCGGCCAGGCTTCCTGACAGCACGCCGAACACCGTGATCGCCACGACGCCCGCACCCCACGCCGCGCACAGCAGCCAGCCGTCGCGCTCCAGCAATGCGAGTGCGAACAGCAGCAGCAATGCACCGAACAGATAGTTCGTGAAGGGAATCGGCAGCGAGAGCAGCAGGCCCAGCAGCAACAGCAGCAGGCCGGTGAAGAAATCGGCGAGGCGGTGGTCGAGCAGCACCGGCAGGCGCGGCTTCACGACCTTCTCCAGCCGCGTCAGCCACGGCGCCAGCAGATCGCGGAAGCGCGCCATCGCATGACGGTGCGGGCCGCGTCGCGCGAGGAACTTCGGCAACCACGGCTGGCGCAGGCCGATCAGCAACTGCAGTCCGATCAGGATCACCAGCGGCCCGCTGACCGCGCCGCCGACGCCGGGAATCGGAATGAACGCCGGGATCGTCGAGACGAACAGCAGCATGCCGAACGAACGGTCGCCCAGGCCGTGCAGCACGTCGCCCATGCGCAGCTGCTCGTTGGGATCACCCGCGGCGAACACGTCCAGCAACGCCCGCGTACCCGCCTCGCGGTATTCGTGGCGATCGCGGTCAGCCGGAGGTGTCATCCGTCACCGGCTCCGGTTCGGGGCGTCGGGAAAGCAGCAGCTTGTCGATGCGCGGGCCGTCCAGGTCCACGACTTCGATACGCCACTGCGCCCAGTCGAAATGCTCGCCGACATAGGGAATTCGGCCGAAATGCGCGATCACCATGCCCGCCGCGGTGTGGAAGTCGTGCTCATCCTCGTCGGGCAGGCGACCGCCGCCGATCAGCTCGCGCAGGTCTTCCACCGGCAGCGAGCCGTCGAGCAGGAACGAGCCATCCGGACGTTCCACCACCGGCGCGTTGTTATCGTCCTCGGCCTCGCCGCCGGGCACGCCGACGGAATGCACGCGGCCGACCACGGCGTCCATCAGGTCGGCGATGGTGACCACGCCGCTGATGTCGCCGTATTCGTCCACCACGAGCGCGAGCGATTGCTGTTCCTCGCGGAAGATCTCCAGCAGCTTCATCGCGTGCGTGGACTCGGAGACGAACAACGGCTCGCGCAGCTCCTTGAACAGGTCCGGTGCCTTCTCGTCGAGGCGGTCCAGCAGCGACTTCACTTCCAGGATGCCCAGCACTTCGCTGTCGTTGTGGCGGTACACCGGATAGCGCGAGAACGGCGTCTGCCGCATCGACTCCAGGTTCTGCGCGAAGTCGACGGACGCGTCCAGCCAGGCGATGCGCGTGCGCGGCGTCATCAGGCTTTCGGCGGTGCGGTCGCCCAGGCCGAGCACGCGGTTCATCATCTTGCGCTCGTCGTTGTCGATCACGCCCTGCTCGTGGCTTTCGCTCACCAGCAGGCGGATTTCCTCTTCGCTGATCTCGCTGCGCGCGTCGTCCTTCACGCCGAACATGCGCAGGAAAAAACGGTTGATCGCGCCCAGGCCCGCGACGGCGGGGCGCGCGATGCGCGACAGCCAGTACAACGGGATCGCGACCGCGCAGGCGATGCGCTCGGACGCGGTGAGGGCCAGGCGCTTGGGGATCAGCTCGCCGAAGATCACCGAGGCGGCCGTGATCAGCGTGACCGCCGTGCCCAGGCCGATCGGGCGGGCGTACTGGGCGGCATTGGGCCACGCGCCCTGCACCCAGCCGGCGATGGCCAGGCCGATGGACTCGCCGCCGAAGGTGCCGGTGAGGATGCCGATGGAGGTGATGCCCACCTGCACGGTGGACAGCAGATTGTCGGGGTGCTCAGCCAGCTCCAGCGCCACCTGGGCGCCGCGGCTCGTCTCGGACATCTGCTTGAGCTTGATCTTGCGCGAGGTCATCAGCGCCATCTCCGACATCGCGAAGAAGGCGTTGAGGACGATCAGGGCAATGACGATCAGGAGTTCCAGCATGCGGTCCGTACCTCAGGATGGCAGGCTGGAGTGCACGCGCCGTGAGGGGGCGTGGCGGCGCTGGGCGGCCGTTCTGGGTCGTCGTCCATCAGATCTGAAGGGGGCAAGGAGGGGGAAAGCCAAGGGATGGTAGCAGGCCCGCCAATTTCAACCGCCGCATGGGCGCGCGCCTTTGACGCCAAACCGTCATAATTCGCCCCGCAGTCCCCACCGAGCCGGGCGTTCCGGCATCACGAGGCCCCCTCAGCATGTTCTCCCTGCAAACGATCTTCGGCCAAGGCAACCAGTTCTATACGCTGCTGGAGGAGGCCGCCGTCGCCGCCCACGACAGCACCAAGGCCCTCCACGCGATGCTCAAGGCCGCCGATCGCCAGCCCGCGCTGGACGCCTTCAAGCTGGCCCGCCAGCGCGAACGCGACGCCTCCGACAAGATCAGCCAGGAGCTGGTCAACAGCTTCATCACCCCGATCGAGCGCGAGGACATCGAAGCCCTGGCCTCGGCGCTGTACAAGATTCCCAAGCAGGTCGAGAAGTTCGCCGACCGCTATTCGCTCGCCACGCGCCACCTGGAGCACATCGACTTCGCGCCGCGCGCGGCGATGCTCGAGCAGGCCTCGGCCGTGGTCGTGCAGATGGTGCAGCAGCTGCGCCACCTCAAGCTGGAGCCGATGAAGGCGCTCAACGACCAGCTGCGCTCGCTGGAGAACGAAGCCGACCGCCTGATGCTCGAGCTGTACCGCGACATCTATTCCGGCCGCCTGGACAACCTGCAGATGTTCCTGCTCAAGGAGTTCTTCGAGATCCTGGAGAAGGCCATCGACCGCTGCCGCGAAGCCGGCGTGGTCGCCTACGAAATCGTGTTGAAGAACTCGTAAGGGGCCGGGCCGATGCTGACCCTGGTCCTGGTCGTGGTGTTCGCGGCGCTCGCGTTCGAGTACATCAACGGCTTCCACGACACCGCCAACTCCATCGCGACCGTCGTCGCGACCAAGGTGCTCTCGCCGATGCAGGCGGTGGCACTGGCGGCGATCACCAACCTGCTCGGTGCGCTGTGGGGCACGGCCGTCGCCAAGACGATCGCCTCCGGCCTGCTCGACACGGGCGTGGTCGAAGTCACTTCGCAGCTGATCCTGTGCGCGCTGCTGGGCGCGATCGTGTGGAACCTGATCACGTGGTGGAAGGGCCTGCCGTCCTCGTCCTCGCACGCGCTGATCGGCGGACTGTGCGGCGCGGCGGTGGCCGCGGCGAGCAACAACTGGCACTCGGTGATCTGGTCGCATCCAGCCGACCCCTGGTACAAGAGCGCCGGCGTGCTGTGGAAGGTCATCGTGCCGATGGTGTCCTCGCCGCTGCTGGGCTTCGCCGCCGGTTTCCTGGTGATGGGCCTGTTGTTTGCGATCATTTCCTTCATGGCGCGCAGCGGCGGCATCCTCGCGCGCATGGCGCGTCCGCGCTGGGTCAATGCGTTCTTCGGCAAGGCGCAGCTCGCATCCGCCGCCGGCATGGGCTTCGCGCACGGCATGAACGATGCGCAGAAGACCATGGGCATCATCGCGCTGGCGCTGGTGGGTGCGCAGTCGGCGGGCACGCTGGACAACCTGCCGTCGTGGCTGGCGTTCCTGCACCCCTCGAAGAACGCGCTGGAACACAACGACATCGACCTGTGGATCAAGCTGACGTGCGCCATCGTGATGGCCGCCGGCACCGCCGCGGGCGGCTGGCGCATCATCAAGACGCTCGGCCACAAGCTGGTGAAGCTGCATCCGATCAACGGCTTCGCCGCGGAAACCAGCGCGGCCTCGGTGATCATGGCCGCGTCCACGCTGGGTATTCCGGTCTCGACCACGCACAACATTTCGTCCGCCATCATGGGCGTGGGCACGGCCAAGCGCTTCAACGCCATCAAGTGGACCGTGGTGGAGAAGATGATCTGGGCGTGGATCCTGACGATTCCCGCCGCCGGCGGCATCGCGTATCTGTGCTTTGAGATGTTCCGGATGTTCGGCTGGGCGTGAGACGCCGGGATTCGAGATTGGAGATTCGTAAAAGCAAAAGCCCGCCATCGGCGGGCTTTTTGTTTGCATGATCCTGCGAATCCCGAATCCCGAATCCCGAATCCCGAATCCCGAATCCCGAATCCCGAATCCCGAATCCCGAATCCCGAAGAATCAGAACAGGTCGCCACCCGCCGACAGCATCCGCTCCATGCGATCACCCAGGCCGCCGATCTCCAGCACCAGCCGATCGATCTCCGACGCATCCAGGCCGTCGTAGGGGCGGTTCTCGCACAGTTGCAGATGCGGCACGCCATCGAGGTCGCCGATGGCGAGGTAGCCCACGCGGCTTTGCCAGTTGAAGATCAGCGCCTTCTTCGCGTCCAGGCCGGTGATCGGCGCGACCGCGGTGCTGACGCGCAGGTAGGGACGGCCGTCATCGTCGTCCAGTTCGGAGAGGAAGATCGCCTGGTGGCGCGTGCCGTGCTCGAGTGAGAGCTCGATGCACACGACGTCCACGTCATGATCGGTCAGGCGGAATTTCGCGGCCTGGAGGTGGCGGCGGATCGAGTCGAAGTTGCGCACGGGCGGCTCCTTCCGGGGGAAGCCGTTATGCTACCGCGATGAGCAAGTCGCCTGCCGACGAATCGCATCGACGTATTCTCGCCGCGATCCGCGCGATCCCCGCAGGCGAGGTTGCCGGCTACGGCGAGGTCGCGCGGCGCGCCGGATTGCCGGGCCGAGCGCGGCTCGTGGCGAGGCTGCTTGGGCAGAACGAGGATCCGGACCTGCCGTGGCATCGGGTGCTGCGTTCGGACGGGCGCATCGCGTTTCCCGAAGGTTCGCGCGGATTCCGCGAGCAGAGCCAGCGCCTGCGCGCCGAAGGCGTGCGCATCGAGGGCGGCCGCGTGAAGGGCCAACGCGCCGCGGCGACGCTCGACGAACAAATGTGGGGCATGCCCACGCCCGCGCCCCGTGCGGCTGCGCGGCGCAGCGTGGCGGAAAAGCCCGCCAGGCCGGCCGCGAAGGCCGCTCCCAGGCGTCGCCAGGCCGGGCGCTGACCCGCTGGCCGAAGGCCGGAGCGTCCGGCACCGCACGATCGTCCGCACGCACCCGCGCGGCTTCGCGCCGGCTACCATGTAGCGCACCCGAGGAGTCGTGATGTTTTCCAACCTTCCCCCCGTCACCAAGGCCCTGCTGATCGCCAACGGACTGGTGTTCGTGCTGCAGCTCGCCATCGGCGACGTCGCGCTCGCGCAGTTCATGCTGTGGCCGCCGCACAACGATGCCGAGCTGTACGGCGTCGAGTTCATGCCGTGGCAGCTGATCACCTACGGCTTCATGCACGGCGGTTTCGCCCACCTGCTGTTCAACATGCTGGCGCTGGCGATGTTCGGCGCGCCGCTGGAGCACGTGTGGGGCGATCGCCGCTACCTGACGTATTACCTGGTCTGCATCGTCGGCGCGGCGCTGTGCCAGCTTGGAGTCGGTGTCTGGATGGTGTCGCAGGGCGGCGCCGCGTATCCGACCGTCGGCGCCTCCGGCGGCATCTTTGGACTGCTGCTGGCGTACGGCATGCTCTTCCCGAACCAGCGCGTGATGCTGCTGATTCCGCCGATCCCGATGAAGGCGCGCACGCTGGTCATCGTCTACGGCGCGATCGAGCTGCTGCTGGGCATCACCAACGCGATGCCGGGCGTGGCGCATTTCGCCCACCTGGGCGGCATGCTGTTCGGCTGGCTGCTGATCCGCTACTGGCGCGGGCAGCCGCCGTTCCGGCGCAAGGGTGGACCGCCGCGCATGCGCGTGGTGCGCTGAGGTCCAAGAACGCGCGCCGTCGCTTCGAGTACTGGACTGAAGCGACGGCGGATTACGGAAACACTCTTATCTGCTGGTCCGCAGCCAGCTGCATCGGCGTGCCGGCCTTGCACGCGAACGCCTCGCCGAACGGCGCTTCGTTGCGCAATGGTCCATTCGTGCGCCATTGCCCGGGGGCATGCACGCTCGTGGCGGCGCGCTGCTGCGCGACCTCCGCCGTCATCCGCTGCGGCCACAACGAGGCCCAGCCCTTGTAGAACGACTGTTGCGCGGTCTTCGCTGCCGAAGGCTCGGCCGCGCGGTGGGCCGAGGATGCGAGTTCCACGCCGATCAGATCGGCGATGTTCTCGTCCGCCGTCTGCGTGCCGTTGACGCGCGTGCCCTTCAGGTCCGGATAGTCGAAGCCCGAGTACTGCGCGGCGACGCGCTTGCTCAACGCGTCCCACGCCGAGGTTTCGGTCGGCGTCCACCAGTCGCGCAGTTCCTGCTTCGCATCGACGTAACGTCCGCGGTTGTCGAAACCGTGGCTGAGCTCGTGCCCGACCAGCGCGCCGTAGGAGCCATACAGCCACGCCGCGTCCTTGGAGGTGTCGAACACCGGCGGTTGCAGCATCGCGGCGGTCACGATCAAGCGGTTCTGCGTGATGTCGTAGGCCAGCGAAGGATCCTGCGGCAACACGTCCCAGCGACGGTCGGCGTTGCCGCGACCGATGCGCTTCATTTCCTCGCGATGGCGCCAGGTCGAGGCGATCAGCATGTTGCTGCCGAAACTGCCGCGACCCATCGGCTGCACGGTGTAGTCCAGATCGCGATTGGGCGTACCGACTTCGATCTTCAGCTTGTCGAGTTTCGCCTTGGCTTCGGCCTTCGCGGCGGCGCTGAAGCGCGTGTCGCGATCCAGTGCCTGGCCGAGCGCGTTACGGATCTGCGCGGCGATGTCTTCGGCGCGCTTGTCGGTGGCCGGAGAGTAGTAACGCGCGGCGTACTCGCGGCCCACCATCGGGCCGGCGGCGAGCGTGATCGCGTCGAGCACCTGCTGCGGTCGTGTCGGCGGGGCAGCGAGTCCGCGCAGCACACGGCCGCGGAATTCGAAGTCCGCATCGCGGAACGGCTTGGCCAGGTACGGCGCCATCGCATCGCCGACGCGCCAGCGCAGGTACGCCTTCCATTGCGCCGGCTTGAGACTGCCGACCAGGTTGTCCAGTTGCGAGAACAGTTGCGGGTTCGCCATCGACACGCGGTCGTCGGTCACGCCCTGGACCTTGAGGAAATCGCCCAGTTGCAGGCGCTTGTATTGCTTTGCCAGCGACTTGGTGTCGACCGGCGCGAAGTTCCGCCGCGGGTCGCGCAGGTCGACCAAGGACTTCGATGCGCTCGCGATGCGCGTCTCCAGATCCAGCACCGCCTGCGCATCGGTCTTGATCTGCGCCTGCGGCGTGCCGGTGAGTGCGAGGATCTGTTCGACGTAATTGCGATAGCGCCCCATCAGCGCCTGCGTGTCGGCGTCGTTGCGCGCGTAGTACGCCGGATCGGGAAGGCCGAGCCCGCCCTGTGCGAAGTAACCGATGTGGCGGTTCAGATCGTCCAGGTCGACATCGGCGCCGAAGTTGAACACCACCGGGATGCCCACCTGGTGCAGCGCGGCGATCGCGGGCGGAATGTCCTTGGCGCTCTTGATCGCGTCGATGCGCGCGAGCAGCGGCGCGATCGGCTGTGCACCATCGCGCTCCACCGCTGCTTCGTCCAGGCCGCTCGCCCAGAAATCGCCCAGCAGCTTCTGCACGTTGTTCTGCGGCGATTTCGATGCGGCGTCGAGCAGGTCCAGCTGCTGCTGGCGTGCTCGCGCGGCGAGTTGCTCCAGCGCCGACACCGAGCCCGACGCGGGCGGCGTCGTGTTGCTGCGCAGCCAGTCGGCATTGGCGTTGGCGTAGAAGTCGCTGCAGGCGGTCGCCGCGGCCGGCGCCTTGGGCTTGGCGGCGCGCTTCTTCTGGGCCTCGGCGTGGGGGATGGCGATCAGGCAGACGGCCAGAGCGCAGACGAGCGGACGAAGGTTCATGGCGGCTCCGTACCGGGGGAGGGCAAGGTGGCCGGAGTCTAGCAATGGACGTGTGAGGCGGGCCGTTCACGCGACATCGCCGCATTCACCGGCCTTTCCCTTCTCCCTGCGGTCGCCGAAGGGGCGAAGGAAGCGCGCGCGGCGGCCATCGCAGTTTCGGAAAAAAGAAGGCCCGGGGAGCCCGGGCCTTCGCGCGGCCGACGACGAGTGCGGCCGTGTCTTGCGCTTTGGCTTACACGATTACCAGATCACGACCTGCTTGTCGGCCTCGCGCACCATCGGCTGACCCGGCTTGCACGAGAACGCCGCGGCGAACGCCGGCAGGTTCGACGGCGCGCCGATCGCGCGGAACGTGGCGGGAGCGTGCTCGTCGGTGGCCAGGCGCAGCTTCAGCTCTTCCGGGGTGAAGTTGCGGCGCCACACGGTGCCCCAGTTGAGGAAGAAGCGCTGGTCGCGCGTCAGACCGTCGGTCATCGGGTCCGGCTTGCCTTCGGTCGCCTTCTTCATGGCGTCGTAGGCCGTGGCCAGGCCACCGAGGTCGGCGATGTTCTCGCCCAGCGTCAGCTTGCCGTCGACCTTGCCGCCCGCGTCGGTGCGGTAGGTGTCGAACTGCTGCACGAGCTTGTCGGTGCGGCCGGAGAAGCCCTTGGAATCGGCGTCGGTCCACCAGTTCTCGAAGTTGCCGCTGGCACCGAAACGGCTGCCCTGGTCGTCGTAGCCGTGCGTCATCTCGTGGCCGATCACCGCGCCGATGCCGCCGTAGTTGGCCGCGTCATCCGCGTTCGGATCGAAGAACGGCGGCTGCAGGATCGCGGCCGGGAAGACGATCTCGTTCTGCAGCGGGTTGTAGTAGGCGTTCACCATCTGCGGCGGCATGCCCCATTCGGTGCGATCGACCGGCTTGCCGATCTTGCCCAGTTCCCACTTGTAGTTGAACTCGTTGGCGGCCAGCACGTTGCCGATGTAACTGTCGCGGGTGGTGTCCAGGCCCGTCCAGTCGCGCCACTTGTCCGGGTAGCCGATCTTGGGGGTGAAGGCGGCCCACTTCTCCATCGCCTTCTTCTTGGTGTCGTCGCCCATCCACGCCAGGTGCTCGATGCGCGTCTTCAGCGACTCGGAGAGGTTCTTCACCAGCTCCTCCATGCGCGCCTTCGACTCCGGCGGGAAGGCCACCTTCACGTACATCTGGCCCAGCGCTTCGCCGGCCTCGCTCTCGATCACGTCGAGCACGCGCTTGCCGCGTTCCTTCAGTTCCTTCTGACCGCGCAGGGTCTTGTTGTAGAAGTTGAAGTTCTCTTCGACGAACGCATCCGACAGGTACGGCGAAGCCGAGTCGACGGTGTGGAAGCGCAGGTACGACTGCCACTGCTCGGCCGGCACGTCGGCGAGCATCTTGCTGACTTCCTGGTGGAAGGCCGGCATGGCGAGGGAGAACATCGCCGGCGTGGCGACGCCCTGCGATTCGAAGAACTTCGTCCACGGGAAGTTCGGCGCGAGCTTGTCGGCATCGGCCGGGCTGATCGGGTTGTAGTACAGCGAGACGTCGCGTTGCAGCGTCTTCTTGTCGAGCGAGGCGCGCGCCAGGCGCGTCTCGAACGCGATCACGTCCTTGGCCTGCTTGGCGGCGTCGGCGGCGGGAATGCCGCTGAGCTCCAGCACCTTGGCGACGTGCTGCTCGTAGGCGGCCAGCTTGTCCTTCTTGTCGGCGTCGAAGTAGTACGGCTTGTCCGGCAGGCCCAGGCCGCCCTGCGAGGCGTAGGCGATGTTGTTCCGGGAATCCTTGAAGTCCGCTTCCGGACCGAAGCCGAACAGCACGTTCTCGCCCTTGGCCGCGCTGGTGCGCAGGTAGTCGGCGATCTTTTCCTGGCTGTCGAGCGCGGCGATGGCGTCGAGCTGCGGCTTCAGCGGGGCGATGCCCTGCTGGTTGATCTTGGCCGCGTCCATGCCGGTGGCCCAGAAGTCGCCGACGATCTTTTCCACGCCCTTGGCGTTGGTGTCGGCGCCGGCCTGCTCGGCCAGCTGGCGCTGCACGGCGGTGGAGCGCTCATCGAGCATCTCGAACGCGCCCCACGAGGTGCGGTCGCCCGGGATGGCGTTGGCGGCGAGCCACTTGCCGTTGACGTAGCCACCGAAGTCATCGCAGGCGTTCTTGGTGGTGTCCAGGTCGGACGCGGCGAAGCGGTTCACGCCGGGGAGCTTGCCCTCGTCGAGCGTGTAGGCGGCCGGCTGCGCAGGTTTGGCGGCATCGGCGGCCGGTGCGGCGGCCTCTTCCTTCTTGCCGCACGCGGTCAGCGCGGCGACGACAGCCAGGGACAGAACGAGGACTTGCGGTTTCTTGAGGCTCACGGAGGGCTCCAGCCGGCAGGCATTGGTGAGTTGGGACAGGCCCCGGACCGGGGCACCGGGCGACATTAGACACGATTGTCCCGAGCCGAGGGTGTCGAAGGTCACGATGACGGGGGCCTTGGGGTTTGTTCGTACAGCGGCGGGACACTCCCGCCCGGGACGGCCGATCCTGCAAAGCCCGTGGCCCGCACGGCCGTCCAATCCCGCCACCCTCGACCGGCCCACCATCGGCCCAATCGCAGGTTCCGCCGGAGGCTCCGCATGCACGCTTCGAACCCGATCCGCCGCCACGGTCTGTGGATGCTGCCCTGGCTGCTTGCGTGGGCAGGCCTGGCCGGCGCGGCCGACACCGGGCCCGTCCTCGTGCCGGTGGAGCACTTCATCGATCTGCCCGACGGCGTGCGCCAGCCCGAAGGCCTCGCCGTCGATCCGGCCACCGGCGAGATCTTCGTCAGCACCTTCGATGCGCGCGAGCCCGAAAGCGCGCGCAACAACCGTCTGCTGCGTTACTCCGCGCAAGGCCGGCTGCTGGCGAGCCGCGCGTTCGGCGCCACGCCTCTCACCGGCGTGGAGGTCCGCGACGGCCACGTCTACGTACTGAACTTCGGCGCTTCGAAACTCCAGCGACTTCCCGTGCGCTTCGATGCGGATACGCCGATCCAGGACGTGTTGTCGTTCAAGGCGCTCACGCCGCCGGAACCGAGCGCGCGCCAGATCGACAACCCCGACGGCAGTCGCGACGCCATCACCTTCGGCGCCAAGGGCTTTCCGGCGATCAACGGCATGGTGTTCGATCGCGCGGGCAACCTGTACGTCTCCGATTCCTTCCAGGGTGCGATCTATCGCATCGAGAAGGCCACGACCTGCGCGCCGTGCACGGTCGTGGCGATCTCGCGCGATCCGCTGCTGGGCACGACCGGCGCGCTGCCGTTCGGCGCCAACGGCCTGGCGTTCAATACGGACGAGTCGCGCATGTACATCAACAATGCCGGCGATGGTCGCGTGCTGCGCATGGACATGCCGTCGGGCCCCGTCAGCGTCCTGGCCGAGAGCGTCTACGGCGCCGACGGCCTGATCTTCCACGATGGCCTGCTGTGGGTGGCTTCCAACCAGACCGACACCGTGGTGGCGCTGGACGAAAACGGCCGCGTGCGCGTGCGTGCCGGGCAGTTCCAGGGCTTGCACGATGGCGCGCCGCGCGGGCTGCTGTTCCCGGCCGCCACGGCGGTGCAGGGCGAGTGGATGATCGTGGCCAATCTCGCGCTGCCGATTACGCCGATGAAGGGCGACGAATGGGAAGAGGACGTGACGCGCTGGACGCTGTCGCGATTCCGCATTCCGCCGCGGTGAACTTCGCGTCGCGGGACGACCGTCACTTGTCGCCGTGAGGACGGCTCCCTAAGCTCCGGCGTTCTTCGGACACCGGGGTTGGAACGTGAAGGGATTCCTGATTGCCGTGCTGATTGCTGCGAGCGCCGCCACGAGCGTGCACGCACAGACCTGCCGCGACACCGCCGCCTACGAGCCGGCGCGCAAGATCGTGGCCGACCTGGGCCGCATCGTCGCGCCCAACGGCGTGCAGGAGTCGTACAAGGTCGCCCTCAACGGCGTGGAGCAATGGGTGAACGTGCGCGGCCAGGACCGCGCCAACCCGATCATCCTGTTCGTGCACGGCGGCCCGGCCTCGCCACTGACGCCGACGCTGTGGCAGTTCCAGCGCCCGCTGGAGGAGTACTTCACGATGGTGACGTACGACCAGCGCGGCGCGGGCAGGACCTTCGTTGCCAACGACGAGGCCCGGGTCGCCGACACCATCCACATTCCCAACTTCGTCGACGACGTGATCGCGATGGCGCAGGACGTACGCAAGCGTTACGGCAAGCGCAAGCTCATCCTGATGGGGCACAGCTGGGGCACGATCATCTCCATGCAGGCGGCGCTGAAGCGGCCGGATCTGTTCCATGCCTACATCGGCGTGGGCCAGGTCATCAACGTGCGCGAGAACGAACGCATCAGCTTCGACTACGCCATGGCCACCGCGAAGGCCAAGGGCAACGCCGAGGCGGTGCGCGAGATGGAGGCCATCGCGCCGTATCCGGGCGACCAGCCGATCACGCGCGAGCGCATCATCGCCGCACGCAAGTGGGCGCAGTACTACGGCGGCCTCACCGCGTACCGTGACGAATCCACTTACTTCTATCGCGCGCCGTTGCTCTCGCCGGAGTACACCGACGCCGAACGCTGCGCGGTGGACGGCGGGAACGTGTTCACGCTGGGGCGCATCCTGCCGGAATTCCTGAAGGTCGACATGTCCGGCGTGCGCGACTTTCCGATTCCAGTGCTGATGTTCATGGGACGCCACGACTACACCACGCCTTCCGAGCCCACGAATGCATGGCTGAAGCAGGTCAGGGCGCCATACAAGCAGGGCGTGTGGTTCGAGAACGCCTCGCACATGATCCCGTGGGAGGAGCCCGGCAAGCTGCTGCTGAGCCTGGTGCAGTACGCGCGCCCGCTCGCGCAGGACGGCGCGGGCGTCACGGCGAGGTAACGCACCATCGCGTCTGCTTGCGCCCGATGAGCTACGTGCGCACCTACACCGACGACGAACCCGCACGCGCGCAGGTCGATGCCTGGGCCGGCGTGTCGGTGCTGGAATTCGGCACGAACTGGTGCGGCTACTGCACCGGCGCGCAGCCGTTCATCGAGGCGGTGCTCGCGCCGCGCGACGACGTTCGCCACGTCAAGGTCGAAGACGGTCCCGGTCGTCCGCTCGGGCGTTCGTACCGGGTGAAGTTGTGGCCGACGCTGATCGTGCTGCGCGATGGCGAAGAGGTCGCGCGCCTCGTGCGTCCTTCGCACGCGGACGAAATCCGACAGGCGCTCGACGCCATCGAATGAGGCGCGCCGCGCGCGTGCATGCCTTCGTTGATGCGGAGGCTGAACCGTGGCCATCGCGCCATCCTTCGTCACGCACATCTCACGCCGGATTGCACGTTGGAATCACGCGCGCTCACCAAGACTTCCACCGTCACGTCCCACACCACGGAGCGCACGATGGACAGCACCGTCGCCAACGCGGCCTACAACGCCAACACATTCCTGTGGTTCTGCATCTTCGCCTTCGGCCTGATCCTGTCGATCCTGTGGATCCTGGTGCCGTTCGCGGTGTTCGGCATCAAGGGCTTGTTGCGCCGCATCGCGCGCAGCCTGGAGGCGATCGAGAAGCAGAACGTCGATCTGCTTGCGGCCTGGAGGGAATACCCGCGTGATTCGCGCGACTATGGTCGGCCCGCGGAGAGCGTGGTCTATCGCGATGTCCGCGCCGACGGGACGGTCGTGCGCGAAGAACGCATCGTGCCGCCTGCGTCCTGAGGCATGCCGTACGCCGTGGTAGCTTGGTCGCGGTTACAACGCGACGAGGCGAAACATGCGTGTGCATTTTCACGGGGCAGCCGGTGAAGTCACCGGCTCGCTGCATGAAGTCGAGGCGGCCGGACGGCGCGTGCTGCTCGACTGCGGGATGATCCAGGGAAGTCCCGAGGCCGAGCGCCGCAATACCGAGCCGTTTCCGTTCGAACCGGCGGCCATCGATGCGCTGGTCATCAGCCACGCGCATATCGACCACATCGGCCGCGTGCCGCTGCTGGTCGCGCGCGGTTTTCGCGGACCGATCTTCGCGCAGGAGGCGTCCGCCGACCTCATGCCGGTGATGCTGATGGACGCCGCGTCCATTTCGGAGGGCGAGGCGGAGCGTCACAACCGCTACCGCCACGACGGCGAACCGCAGGCGCTGCCGCTGTTCACGCGCGAGGACGTGCAGTCGGCGATGGCGTTGGTGCGCCCGCTGCGCTATGACACGCGCACGCAGATCCTGCCGGGAGTCGAACTCACGTTCCGCGAGGCCGGACATATCCTCGGTTCCTCCAGCGTCGAGCTGGAAGCGGACGGTCGCAGGTTGCTCTTTTCCGGCGACCTGGGGCCGAAGGGCACGCCGATCCTGCGCGACCCCGCCCCGATCGACCGCGCCGACCTGGTGCTGATGGAGTCGACGTACGGGGATCGACTGCACCGCGATCGCGCCGAGACGATCCGCGAACTGGGCACCATCCTCGACACGGCCTGGCGCGAAGGCGGCAACGTGCTGATCCCGGCCTTCGCCGTGGGGCGCAGCCAGGAATTGCTGTACTGGTTCGCGCGCCACTGGGACGAATGGAACCTGGCGCGCTGGAGCATCTTCCTGGACAGCCCCATGGCGCAGAAGGTGGTGGCGATCTACGACCGCCATGCCGACCTCTTCGACGAGGATGCGCAGCGCGTGTGGCGCGACAAGCCCACGCCGTTCCGTCTGCCCAATCTGCATTTCACGCAGACGCGCGATGAGTCCATGGCGATCAACCGGATCGAGCGCGGGGCGATCGTGATCGCCGGCTCCGGCATGGCGAACGCAGGGCGGATCCTGCATCACTTCCGCCATCGCCTGGACCGGCGCCAGACGCATGTGGTGTTCGTCGGTTACCAGGCCGAAGGCACGCTCGGCCGGCGGTTGGTCGATGGTGCGCGTTGGGTGCGCATCCATGGACACGATGTGCGCGTGAACGCGCAGCGACATACGGTCGGCGGGCTTTCGGCGCATACCGATCAGCGCGGTTTGATGGCCTGGTATGGCGCCATCGCCGGCGGCGAGGGCATCGCGCATCCGCCATTGGCGCTGGTGCACGGCGAGGATCGCGCGCGCGAAGCGCTGGCCGGCGAGATCGGCGATGCCTGGGGCGTGCACGCCACGCTGGCGCGGCCGGGCTTGACGTTGCAGGTGTGAGGCGCGCATCCCGGCACGTGTGCCGGGATGCAATGCGGGCGCGCGCGATCAGGACGGTTCGCGCGTCGCCTCCGCGGTTTCCGCGGTAAGGGGCGTGGCCGCATGCCGAGGGCGGGTGAACGGCGTCGGCGTCGGCCCGTGCGCCACGTTGCCGATGAGGAGCCTCGTGCCCGCGCGCAGGCCTTCGGACAACTCCAACTGCACGCGTTCGGCATCGCGACGGCGGACGTCCTCGACGATCTCCAGCGCGTCCTCCTTCGGCACGCCGAGCTGGCACAGCGCGGCATGGCCGAACTTCATCGCCGACTCGAACGTCTCGCGCACCTGCACGTCGACGCCGGCATTGATCAGCTCCAACGAATGCTCGCGATCGTAGGAACGCACCAACAGCCGGGCCTGGCTGAATTCCGCCTTGGCCACTTCGACGATGCGGTTGGCGGCATCCTTGTTGTCGATGCACACCGCGATCACCTGCGCGGTATGCGCACCGGACGCACGCAGCACGTCCAGGCGCGTGCCATCGCCGTAGTAGATCTTGAATCCGAAGGTGCTGGCGCTGCGGATCATCTCCACGTCGTTGTCGATGATGGTCACGTCCACGCCGCGCGCGAGCAGCGACTGGCTGACCACCTGGCCAAACCGGCCGAAACCGATCATCAGCACGCTGCCGCTCAGGCCGTCGGCGACATCGACATCGTCCCCCAGCGTGACCTCGTCGCGTTTCAACCACGGCCGCACGGCCAGCGTCACCAGCGGCGTCAGCGCCATCGACAGCACGACGATGGCGGTGAGGTTGGCGTTCTGCGTCGCCGCGATGACGCCGCTGGCGGCGGCGGTGGAGTACAGGACGAAGGCGAACTCGCCGCCCTGCGCCATCAGCGTGGCGCGGTCGAGGGCTTCGTGATGGCTGGAATCCAACAGTCGCGCGACCGCATAGATGCGCAGCGCCTTGACCACCATCATCGCGAGCACGGCGCCGAGGATCTGCACCCAGTTCTCGCGCACCACGGCCAGGTCCAGTGCCATGCCCACGCCGAGGAAGAACAGCCCCAACAGCAGCCCGCGGAAGGGTTCGACGTCGGCCTCAAGCTGATGGCGGAAGGTGGATTCGGAAAGCAGCACGCCGGCCAGGAAGGCGCCCATCGCCATCGACAACCCGCCCAACTGCATCAGCAGCGCCGAACCGAGCACGACCAGCAGCGCGGCGGCGGTCATCACTTCGCGCGCCCGGGCCGCTGCGAGCAGCCGGAACAGCGGGTTCAGCAGCCAGATGCCCGCCGCCACCAGCGCGGCCAGCACGCCGGCGCCTATGCCTATCGAGGCCCAGCGCGAGGTGTCGGCGCTCGGCTCGGCGGGGGACAGCAGCGCCACCAGCATCAGCAGGGGCACGATCAGCAGGTCCTCGAACAGCAGCACGGACACGATCTTCTGGCCCGGGGGCAGGGCGATGTCGCCACGCTCGGCCAGCAGCTGCATCACGATGGCCGTGGAGGTCAGCACGAAGCCCATCGCGCCGATGAAGGCGACCACCGGCGCATAGCCGAACAACAGGCCCACGCCGGTCAGGGCGGCGGTGCAGGCGACGATCTGCAGGGTGCCCAGCCGAAGATCTGCTTGCGCAGGCTCCATAGATGCGAGGGGCGCATTTCCAGGCCGATCAGGAACAGGAACATGACCACGCCCAGCTCGGCGACGTGCAGGATCGCCTGCGGGTCGGAGAACCAGCCCAGGCCGAAGGGGCCGATCACCAGCCCGGCGGCCAGGTATCCCAGCACCGAGCCCAGCCCCAGGCGCCTGAACACGGGCACCGCCACCACGGCCGCCCCAAGCAGGGCCACCACCTTGACCAGATCGTTCGACCCCACATCCGCCATCGTTCGTCCTCATTATGAATCGCACCGGCCCGCGCAGCCTACATGGGTGGCGGGACCGGCCGCTTTCGCGTAGAGTCCGCCCCGTTCAGCGCACGGCTGCCTTCCCCGCAAGGGTACGTTTCCCAGGTATGCCCGCCGTGGACCGCATTGCGGTTCGAGCAAACGGCTTCTATCCCGCACGTCTTTCGTAGCGCAGACACGGCCCGGAGCATCCGGTCGCCGGCCAACACGATCACCGCCGGCGCGGTTCAGGGAACGCCGGGGGCATCACGCGACGTTTCGTCCGTGCCTGCTGCGTTCAGCCGGCACGGCGCGATGGCGCGCATACGGAGCTACATCGCATGACGTTCGAAACCCTCGGGCTTTCGCCCGCGCTGCTGCGCGCGCTGGCCGAACAGAACTACACCACTCCGACGCCGATCCAGGCCCAGGCCATCCCGATGGCGCTGGCCGGCCACGACCTGCTGGGCGGCGCCCAGACCGGCACCGGCAAGACGGCCGCGTTCGGCCTGCCGCTGCTGCACCGCCTGTCCAAGCAGACCTCGCCCAACGGCTTCCGTCGTCCGCGCGCGCTGGTGCTGGTGCCCACGCGTGAACTCGCGGTGCAGGTCAACGACAACCTGCGCGGCTTCGCCAGGCATCTGCGCATGAACATCAGCGCCATCTTCGGCGGCGCCGGCATGGGCCCGCAGGTGGAGATGTTCCGCCGTGGCGTCGATGTGCTCGTCGCCACGCCGGGCCGCCTGATCGACCATCTGGATCGCGGCACCGTCAAGCTCGATTCGATCGAGCTGCTGGTGCTCGACGAAGCCGACCGCATGCTCGACATGGGCTTCCTGCCGGCGATGAAGCGCATCCTCGGCAAGCTTCCGCGCGATCGCCAGACGATGATGTTCTCGGCGACGTTCGAATCGCAGCTCAAGGCGCTCGCCATGGAGTTCATGAGCTCGCCGAAGCAGGTGCAGGTTGCCGCGCAGAACGCCGTGGTCCAGACGATCACGCATCGCGCCCATCCGGTCGACGTCGCCCGCAAGCGTGACCTGCTGGTGTCGATCCTGAGCGCGCGCCACACCGACCAGGCCATCGTGTTCGGTCGCACCAAGCACGGTTGCAACCGCCTGGCCGAGCAGCTGGAAGAGTCGGGCCTGGTTGCCGTCGCGATCCACGGCAACAAGAGCCAGGCGCAGCGTCAGAAGGCGCTGAACCAGTTCAAGGCCGGCAAGGCCCGCGTGCTGGTGGCCACCGACGTCGCCGCGCGCGGCCTGGACATCCCGAACCTGCCGTTGGTCATCAACTACGACCTGCCGATGGTCGCCGAAGACTACGTGCACCGCATCGGCCGCACCGGCCGCAACGGCGCCAGCGGCGAAGCGCTGTCGCTGGTCGCGCCGGAAGAGGGCGGCCTGCTGCGCCAGGTGCAGAACATGCTGAAGTCGGAAGTCGAGCTGGTGGTCGTGGAGGGCTTCGCGCCGAGCCGCGCGATCCAGTTCAACGCGCCGCTGCCGAATCCGCGCCAGAAGCAGGGCGCGCCGCGCAAGGCCGCGCACCGTCCGCACGGCAAGCCTGCGCCGCGCCACGCGCATGCGGGTCCGAAGCAGCATCGCGGCGGCGGCCAGGGCCGCGGCTCGCGCAGCGGCGTTGCCAACGGTTGAGGCACGTCTTCATCGCATGAAGATGCGAAGGCCCGGTCAGTCGACCGGGCCTTTGTCTTTTCGGGGTGCGTTGCGCGAGGCGCGATTCAGGCGTCGCGCGGTCGTTGCAACACGGCCTTCAGCGTTGCGTGTTCGATCGGCGCGGAAGTGTGCTCGTGCACGACTTTCCAGTCCTCTCCACGCCGTTGCAGCACCAGCGTCATCCGGTTCGACAGCGAGCGCACGGCGACGCCGTCCTTCGACTGCGCGGTGTAGGTGACGGTGGCGTGGCCGTATGCGATGGCGCCTGCGATCGATGACTGGATGTCGTCGAACGAGACCACAACGCATTCGTCGCCGAGCGAGCCGAACCAGCCCTGTGCCATGCGCCGCCACGCGGCGAGTCCCCGCAGCGACCAGTCGCCCCACATGTCGAAGACGTGCAGGTCGTCGTCGTAGAGCCGGACGAACGCCTCGACGTCCTTCGCCAGCACGGCGTCCCGATAGGCATGCAAGGTGGCGAGGATCGGATCCATGGCAAGGCCTCAGGTTTCCGGCGGGTCGGAGTCGAGCACCTGCACCGGGGCGCCTTCGGTGGTCTGCGTCTGCACGCGTTCGTCGGTGACCAGCATCACCACTCCGGGCGTAAGCAGCGGCAGCACCGCGGCGACGAAATCGTGCGGAATCACCACGCGATCGATCGTCTCCGGTCCCAGCAGCTGACCGGCCGCCGGGCCGTTGCCCGGAATGCCGATCGTGCTCCAGTTAGGCATCCGTGTGCCGGGCAGCAGCGGGTTGTCGCCGGACATGAAACCGTCCTTGACGATGTACGCGTGCGTGCCCAGCGGTTGTTCCGGCTGCCGGATCAGCACGCGCGAGCGGCCGATCTCGATGCCGTTGCGATAGACGATCACCTGGCCATCGGCTGCACTGAGCAGGATCGACACCGGGCCTTCAGTCGACACTTCCGGTCGCCAACGGTACTTCTGCCCGGCCTGGAGCGGCGGAATCGCGGCCTCGGCGCCCGTGTTGGGATTGATCGGGATCAGCGCGCCCGGATGCGCCGTGTCTTCCGGCGAACGGCCTTCCTGCGAAACGACCACGACCATGCCCATGTTCGACGAGTCGAACAGCAGCCGCGCGAATTCCGAAGGCAGATGCACGCAGCCGTGCGATTCCGGATAGCCCGGCAGGCCGCCCGCGTGCAGCGCGACGCCGTCCCACGTCAGCCGTTGCATGTAGGGCATCGGTGCGGCGTTGTAGAGGCTGGAGCGATGGTCCTTGTCCTTTTGGAGGATCGTGAACACGCCCGTCGGGGTTTCGTAGCCCTTGCGCCCCGTACTGACCGTGCTGACGCCGATGGGGATGCCATTGCGGTACACCACCGCGCGCTGGTCCGACAGGCTCACCACGACGGCCAGCGGGCCGGCGCGATTGTCGCCGCCCCAGATCCACTCGCCCGGCTTGAGTTGCGACGGCGCCGTGCCGGCGGGGCTGGATTGCCGCGCGCCCCACATCGGAACCGCCGCGTCCGCGAGGCAGGCATACAGGGTGAGTGACAGGGCCAGGAGCAGGCGTGTCATCGCGATATCCATTCGACGGGTTGGGCAGCGTAGCGTGAAGCAAATTACTTCTGCCACCGCCGGCGCCCGGCCGCTTTTTCAGACGGTTCTCATTTTTCTTGGTGCGCTCGACCTCCAAGATCTGTTGCCATAACCGAGCACCCTTGCGGGTCGGTTTCCCTGTCGTTTCATATCCTGAGTCGCCGCATGAACAACCTGCACAGCCCCACCGAAGGCATTCCCCAGCTCTGGAAGACGCGCTACGGCGTCATGAATTCCGTTCCTGGTCGCTGCCCGGCCTCCCGTTCGCTCGCGCAGTACGGTGAGTGGATCGAACAGGAGCTCGACCTGCTCAGCGAGATCGTGTCCGACCACCAGTTCGTGCTTGAGATGGGCAGCGAATACGGTGCGCATGCGCTCTGGTTCGCGCGCGCCGTGGGCGATCGTGGCCAGGTCCACGTCATCGAACCGCGCCGCATGGTGATGCAGCAGCTGTGCGCCAACGTCGCGCTCAATGGCCTATCGAATGTGCACACGCACCCGATGTGGCTGGGTCGCATGGAAGGCGTGGCCGAACTCGGCACGCTGGTGCCGAGCGTGGAAAGCGTCAGCGAGCGCCGCGAGCGAGTGCCGGTCAAGACGCTCGACGACCTGAACCTCGATGCGCTGCACCTGCTCAAGATCAACTATGCGGGAGAGCTTTGCTCGGTCCTCGATGGCGCGGCCGCCACCATCCGCAAGCACCGCCCGGCCCTGTATTTCCGCATGGGCGATCAGGACATGGCGGAGGAAGAAATCCGTCGCGTGAAGGACCTCGGCTACCGCTGCTGGTCGCACCTGCCGTACCTGTATTCGCGCAACAACCAGGTCGGTAACGCGCTCAACATCTTCCCGGGTCGCGTGTATCAGAACGTGATCGCCGTACCTCAGGAAGGCGGTGTGATCTTCGAGAGACTGATCGAGCTGTAACGGCCGGCGAGTCTGACCGGAGCGGGGGGCGGGGATGACGACAGCAGGGAAGAGGCGGAGGATTGCGACCGGGCTTGCTCCGCGCATCAGGGCAACGCTGGTTCCGGCTTCATTCGTTGCACTGATGTTCTCGATGCACGGGGCCGCCCCGGCATCGCCCCCCGCGGATTCCGCAACTGTCGAACAAGGCCAGCCCCCTCCGCCGACCTACCTTGGCGCGGCGAAGGGGGCGACCCCGACCCCGACCGCTCCAACCGCTGGTGAGCCCACGAAGCGCAGGTCGTGGATGTTCTGGCGGCGCAAGAAACCCGCTCCGCCAAGACCCGTCAGTCCGCCGCCTCGTGCGCCCGTCAGCGGATTCGGGCAATACCCCGGGGGCGCCGGCTGGTCGGAGGTCGCCAGTCCCGCCGCCGAGACTGTCGATAAGGTGGAGCCATTGCCTCCGCCATCTACGCCGCCCCGACCTGTCCGTGCTGATCGGCGGGCCGGAAGTGCGCGGCATGCGACGACCTCAGCCGTGCGTGTCCGCCAGAGGAACGCGGGCGTGGTTCGTCCAGCGGTCGAACTCCAAGCGACGCCCGTCGAGTCGGGTGGCGAAGTAACCGCGAATGCTGTGACGGAAAGCGCAGGGCCGCTTCCCTTGGCAAACGACGAGCCGCTGCGCAAAGCCTCAGAGCGGCCAAGTTACGTGACGTCCTTCTTCGACACGCGCGATGTCGAGGAAACGGGCGGCGGCGATACGCAACAAGCGCCGGCCCCCGTAGTTGCCGCCAATGCAGTTGGTCGTGAAGCAACTCCTCCCGCGCCATCCCCCACAGTAATCAATCGCGCCTCCGTAGCACCTGAGGATTCGAGCGTCGTGGCGGTAGCTACGGCCAGTATCGGCCGCGAGGGCGCTGGCATGGGGTTCGCGTCGGCCGTTCCATGGAAGCTCGTGCTGCCCGTCGCCGGCCTTGCCGCATTCGGCCTGTTTCTGCCCGGCATCGCGAGGCGAAAACGTCAGAGAACACTGAAAATGAATAACCGGAACTTGGATGCACCGCCCTCGGATCCGATCCCGAACGAACAGACCGGGCATGCGATCGGCGCCAAGGTGCAGATGTTGGCCGGAGAAGGGACTTGGGAGCCGAACCACGAGTCCCACCGCGCCCCGTGGGAAGCGCCGTCGAGCACAGAGGCGGGCTTCGCGCATCGATTCCGGGCCGGCAGCGAGGCGGCAGACGGCCTGCTGTTCGTCGAAGACATCGAGAGCGAGAGCGCCGAATCGGCGGCGACCGCACCCAGGCCGGTTACGCCGATGCTGCTCGAATCCGTTCACGCGACCGTGGAACCCGTCCGGCCCGGTCCTCCTCTGGTGTTTGCGGCCGCGCAAGCAATGGATCCAAGCGCAGCGGCGTCTGTCCCCGCCGAACGGAGCTCATCGGTCACGGCCGCGCCCACGGTTGAATCGCACGTCGTCAACGACAGGCTCGAAGCGATCGTCAACGCACAGGCCGCGATGCCCGAAGGCACCGCGAACCGCATTGCGCCTCCCTCCTTCTTCAACGAATCGCCGGCAGTCGCAACGCGTCCGGACGAGCGGGGCACCGGCGCGTCAGCGAAAGCGACGCCCTCCGTTTCCGTGCCGCTGGTCGACCTGCAGGCGCTGGGCATTCTCGCGACGCCCGGCCGCGCCACGGAGTCACTCGTGGCGGAGCCCGCCCACTCCGCCACGGAGCCGCTCCCCGCTGCGGCACCGGAGCCGACGCCCGACATTCCGCATGCCAGCGTTCCGACTCCCTCCGCCGATGATTCCGTTGAAGAAGCGCGGGCGCTCCTGGAGGCGGGCCATCCGCATCAGGCACTGGCCGTGCTGGGTTCAGTGCAGGTCCCGTCGCCAGCGTCGATGGACGTGTTGGAGCTGACTGCCTTCGCCTGGTCGCTCATCGCGCGCGACAGCGGCGCGTCGACGGCGTATGCCGGGGCGGCCGATGCGCTGGAGCAACTCCTCGAGCGCGATCCGGAACATCCGGCGGGCTGGTACCGGGTAGGGCACTACCGGTTGCATCAGGCCGGTGCCGAGCGGGGCGCGGACCAGCGCCAGACGCTGGAGTCGGCCGTCGTCGCCATGCAGCGGGCCGTGGACCGGTCGGAGCGGGCCGATCCCGACAGTCTCCTCGCGCTCGGCGAAGCGCTGGCGCAGCGGGCGGCAGCCACGCCCTCGGACGAGGGGCAGGAGCGGAAGGCCGCAGGGTTCGCCGAAGCTGCCGTGGCGTTCCGCGACGCCGCAAATCTCCTTCGCGATCCGGCCTCGAGTGGCCACTGGAACCTGCAGGAAGCACTGCAGGCACAGGCACGTGCTTCGGCGTCGCCGGATGCGGCGAAGCTTCGCATGGAGGCCGATGCGCTTCTCGCCGCCGGCCTCAAGACGGTAGAAGCGGACCACCGCGCGCTCTGGTACGCGGCGAAGGTGGAGAACGAACTGGCGCATGCCGCCCTCGCGGGAGGCGCCACGCGCGTGCTGCATTTGCGCAACTTCCGTAACAGCTACTGCGACGTCCTCACGGGCCCCGATGCCACGCCGGACATGATGCTGAGCTGGCTGGAACTCATCACGCTGGAAATCACCCATCTGCGCGGGGATGCCGCACGCGCGCGCTTCACTGAGGGTGATGCGATCCTGCAGCGCCTGGAAGCGATGCTTCCTGGCAACCCGCACGTCGCACACGCGCGTGCGCGATTGCTTCGCCGCCGCGCTGCCCATGCCGGCGAGGGCTCGCGAGCGAACGTGTTGACCGACGCGCTGCAGTGCGTGGTCCCCTTCGTCGACCGGGCCGGCGAGCCGCAACTGCGATTGGAAGCCGCCGAACTGATGCTCGAACGTGCCGCCTGCCTCCCGACCGCGCAGGCACACGACGATTTCATCCGAGTGGATGGACTCGTCGCGACATTGCTGAACCATGGGGCGCTGGCCGTTCCCGCCATGCGCTGCCACGTTGAAGCGAAGCTGGGATTGGCGCAGCCCGTGGACACGGCCGTACGGCAGCGGCTGAGCGAAATGGGCTTACAGGACGTTCGCGCGCGCCAGGCGCTCGCCAGGCTTGCCCTGCGCGACGGCGACGCGCGCACGGCCTGCGAACACTGCGAAGCCGCCGCGCGATTGCAGATCGACGGACGAGCCGATGCGCCGCTGCTGCAACTGTGGGAGCAGGCGAGCCGCCAGTGGGCGTCGACCACCCCGGTGCCATCCCGCGATGCGGCGTGGCAAGCGAACCGTCAGCGATTGCGTGCGGCGAGCTGACGGCCGACGCACCGCCCTCACGCGCGCAGGATTCAGCCCGAGGCCGGGTGTCCGGTGTCGGGCCGATGCGCAAACCCTTCGCGCTGGGCTCGCACCGCAGGGCAATTGAGCAGCGCCGAGCGTGCCAGCCATGCCTGGTCGGGGTAGTACGAAAACACGAACTGGCCGTCCTTGAGCAGGTCGATCATCGGTTTGGCGACCACGCTGCGCACGGCAGGGCAGCCCCAACTGCGGCCGAGCCGGCCCATGCGCCGGCCTTGTTCGGGATCGACGTACGGAGCGCCGTGCATCACGATCGCGCGCGCCATGGCGGCATCGTTCACGCCCGGCTCGAGACCGCGCATGCGCAGCGAATACCCGTTCTTGCCGGTGTACGTGTCGGCGGTGACGAACAGCCCGATGCTGGACTGGTGGCTCCCATCGCGGTTGGAGAACCGCGTGGCGAGGTTGTCGCCCGAGCCCTGTCCGTGCGCGACGACTTCCTCGTACAACAGCTTTCCGGCGTTTAGATCGAACACCCACAGGCGCGGCACGAGCGAGGGGCGGCTGTAATCGATCACCGCCAGTCGCCGGGCGGCGGCGCCGATGCCGCTGGCCTGCGCGCACTCCATGGCCGAGACGGCGAGGTCGAGCACCTTCGGATCGGCACCCGGTGCCAGACGCGACAACCAGCGTCCACCCGGCTCGAGAGTAGGCAAGGTCGGGAGCATCGAGACGGATTTGCGCGGCGGCCCGACACGATCGGCCTGCGCAAGGACAGGCACGGCAAGCAGGGTGGCGGCGGCGAAGAGAAGACGAAGTGCGGCGGGCATGGCAAGGGAAGGTGCGGGTCGATGCAGGCATCGACGGAGGCACCCGGAGCGGCATCCGCACAGGCGCAGGAATGGCGAATATAGGTCCCTTACGGCGTGTTGCAAGGCGAGCGCGGGTGATCGGGGACGCGCGGTTCAGTTCAGGCAGATGAACGCGCTGGCGCCAATGGACGCGGAGCCCCGAATCCGCCGTACAGCGAGGGCCGGGCGCAGCAAGCGCATGGGAGACCGCAGCAAACAAAACGGCCGGACCTCGCGGCCCGGCCGTTTCGTATTTGAGCGACGGCGCGACGCATCGCGCCGCGGCCATCAGCCCTTCTTGCTTGCGATCCAGCGGTCGATCTTCTGCTCCAGCACCGCCAGCGGCACGGCGCCGTCCTTGAGCACTTCATTGTGGAACTCGCGCACGTCGAACTTGGCGCCCAGTTCCTTCTCGGCCTTCGCGCGCAGTTCCTTGATCTTCAACTCGCCGATCTTGTACGCCAGCGCCTGGCCGGGCCATGCGATGTAACGCTCGGCTTCGGCCACGGCGGTGGTGTCGCTGACGGCCGAGTTCTCCTTCATGTACGCAATGACCTGATCGCGCGTCCAGCCCTTGCTGTGCAGGCCGGTATCGGTGACCAGACGGATCGCGCGCCACAGTTCGTTCTGCAGGTAACCGAAGTACGAGTACGGATCGGTGTACACGCCCAGGTCCTTGCCCAGCGATTCGGCGTACAGGCCCCAGCCTTCGGCGAACGCGCTCTGGATGCTCCAGCGACGGAACGCCGGCATGTCCTTCAGCTCGATCTGCGTGGCGATCTGGAAGTGATGGCCCGGGATCGCCTCATGCAGGTACAGGTCTTCCGCGTCCCAGATCTTGCGCGAGGGCAGGTCGTAGGTGTTGACGTAGAAGATGCCCGGGCGCGTGCCGTCTTCGCTCGGCGGATAGTACTGGCCGCCGGCCGCGGACTTCTCGCGGAACGGCTCGACCGGGCGGATCTCGAACGGCGACTTCGGGATCACCGAGAACTGCGTCGGGACCTTCTCGTTGATCTTCGCTTCCAGGCCGCGGTAGTACTTGAGCAGCTCATCCTGGCTCTTGAACTCGAACTTCTTGTCGGTCTGCACGTACTTGAAGAAGTCCTGCAGCGAGCCCTTGAAGCCCACTTCCGTCATCACCTTCTGCATCTCGCCGTGGATGCGTGCGACCTCGTCCAGACCGATCTGGTGGATCTGCGCCGGCGTCAGGTCGGTGGTGGTGCTCTGCTTGGCGTTGTAGGCGTACCACGCCGCGCCGTTGGGCAGCTTGTCCAGGCCGAAGGTGTCGCGCGTCTTGGGCAGGTATTCGTCGTTGATGAAGACGCGCAGCTTCTTGTACGCCGGCATCAGCTGCTCGGCGATCATCTTGCGATAGGCCTCCGTCAGGCGCGTCTTGTCGGCGTCGCTGAAGTCCTTGGGCATGTTGGTGATCGGACCCCAGAAGAGCGTGTCTTCCGGCTTGTCCTTGATCAGCGCGTCCAGCTGCGGGACGACCTTCTCCATCAGGGCCTTGGGCTGCACGACGCCGGCGGCGATGCCTTGCTTCATGTTGGCGATCTCGGTGTCGAACAGCACCGGGATGCGCGCGCCACGGGCGAGCCAGTTGTCGTAGTCCTGCACGGTCTTGAACGGCTGCGCGCCGCTGCCCGAACCGAACTGCACGGCGAGGCTGGCGGTGCTGTCCATCTGGTTCACCGGCGTCATCCAGCCCGGGAACTGGAAGGATTCGATCTGATCCTTCGCGTCCTTGGTGAAGATCTCGTAGTTGAGCAGGTCCTGGCCGGTCAGGCCCTCGGAACCCACGGCCTGGACCTTGGCCAGCCAGTCTTCGAGGAATTTCTTCGACTCGTCGCGGTACTGCTGCGAACCGAAGTCGGGCAGCTCGGCGTTGTAACGCGTGTCACCGGTGAAGGTCGCCAGCACCGGGTTGCGCTTCAGGTACGCCTCCCAGAAATCCGTGTAGAGCTTGTTGAGCTGATCGGCCTTGGCCTGCGCGTTCTGCGTGGTGGCGGGCGTGCCGGTGACGGCGGTGTCGGTGGCGGGTTTGGAGCAGCCGGCGACGGCCGCGGAGACGGCGAGGGCAAGCAACAGCGGACGGAACTTCATGGAGTTCTCCTGGTGGTGTCTGGTGGGGTTTGCTCCTCCTCCTGCGCGCAGGGGGAGGTTGGGAGGGGGTTGAGGCGCGCCAGCGCCGAGCGTACCGCGAACCACTTCGCCCCTCCCCAACCCTCCTCTGCATTCGCAGGGGAGGGAGTAGTCATCAGCCCTTCTTCTCCGCGATCCAGCGGTCGATCTTGCCTTCGAGGATTTCCAGCGGCACCGAGCCGTCCTTCAACACCTCGGCATGGAATTCGCGCACGTCGAACTTCGGGCCCAGCGCCTTCTCGGCCTTCGCGCGGACTTCCTTGATCTTCAACTCGCCCATCTTGTACGCCAGCGCCTGGCCGGGAATGGCCATGTAGCGTTCGGCTTCGGCGGTGGACTGGGTTTCGCTTTCGGCGGAGTTGTCGAGCATGTACTTGATCACCTGCTCGCGCGTCCAGCCCTTGCTGTGCAGGCCGGTATCGACGACCAGGCGGATGGCGCGCCACAGTTCGTTCTGAAGGTAACCGAAGTAGTTGTACGGATCGGTGTACACGCCCAGGTCCTTGCCGAGCGACTCGGCGTACAGCCCCCAGCCTTCGCTGAAAGCGATCTCGCTGCCGAAGCGGCGGAACTTCGGCAGCCCGGTGAGCTCCTGCTGCAGCGCGAGCTGGAAGTGGTGGCCCGGGATCGCCTCGTGCAGGTACAGGTCTTCCGCATCCCACGTCTTGCGCGTGGGCAGGTCGTAGGTGTTGACGTAGAAGATGCCCGGACGGCTGCCATCCTGGCTCGGGCGCATGTACGAACCGCCCGCCGCCGACTGCGCGCGGAACGGCTCGACCGGGCGGATCTCGAACGCCGCCTTGGGAATCAGCGAGAACTGCTCCGGGATCTTCTGGTTGATCTTGTCTTCCAGCCCGCGGTAGTACGCCAGCAGCGACGGCTCATCGGCGAACGAGAAGCGCGGGTCGTTCTGCATGAACTTGAAGAAGTCCGACATCGACCCCTTGAAGCCCACCTGCTTCATCACGCCCTCGATCTGGCCGTGGATGCGCTTCACTTCGTCCAGGCCGATCTGGTGGATCTGCGCGGGCGTGAGGTCGGTCGTCGTCGAGTTGCGCGCGTTGAAGGCGTACCACGCCGCGCCGTTGGGCAGTGCATCCAGGCCGGACGTGGCGCGCGTCTTGGGCAGATAGTCGTTGGCGATGAAATCGCGCAGTTCGCGATACGCCGGCATCAGCTGCTTCTCGATCAGCTGCTTGTACTGCGAGGTGAGGCGCTGCTTGTCGGCGTCGCTGAAATCGGCGGGGAAGTTCTTGACCGGCCCCCAGAACAGCGTGTCCTCGGCCTTGTCCTTGATCAGCGCGTCCAGCTGCGGGATCACCTTCACCATCAGCGCGCGCGGCTGCACGACGCCGCTCTTCATGCCTTCGCGCGAATTGGCGATGGCCTGGTCGAAGATCGCCGGCGCCTGCGCGGCGCGCTTGAGCCAGTTGTCGTAATCCTTGACCGTCTTGAACGGCTGCGCGCCGGTGCCGGTGCCCAACTGCACGAAGGTCGCGGCGAAGTTGTAGAACTGATTGATCGGCTGCTGCCAGGTCGGGAATTTCTCCGCTTCCAGCGAATCCTCGCGATCGCGCACGAAGATCTCGTAACTCAGCAGGTCCTGGCCCGACAACCCGTCGCTGCCCACGTCCTTCACCGACTTGAGCCAGCGCGTGTTGAACTCGTGCATCTGCTGGCGGTACTGCGCCGACAGCGTGTTCGGCAACTGGTCGTTGTAACGGTTGTCGCCCTGGAACGTCGCCTGCAGCGGGTTGAGCTTGAGCAGCTCATCCCAGTACTGCTCGTACATCGCGTTCAGACGCGTGGCTTTGGCGCTCTGCGTGGCAGTGGCGGCCGGCGCCTGCGCGAAGGCGGCGGAGGGCAGGGCGGCGGTGACGCCCAGGACGAGGGCAATGGCGAGCGGAAGGCGGAGGAACGGGCGCGCAGGATGCGGCATGGGAAAGTCCGGGTTGACGGGCGACCCCGAAGGCTCGCCCGGCCACCCCGGGGTGGCATGGGCCGAAGGTCATGCGTGCGGGGCGGGCGTCGCGTTTTGCGGGGCATGCGGCGATAGCTGTCATTCCCGCGAAGGCGGGGTGTTTTGGGCCGCCGCATGGCGGCACCATCCAACGCGCAGGCGTATCACCCTCTCCAGAAGGCGTGATGGTCCGGATGGTTGGATCCCCGCCTTCGCGGGGATGACGGCAACAATCCCTACGCGGCCGCCTGCTCGCGCAGCTCCTGCGCGCGCGCCTCGCCCAGGTAGCGCGTGATGCCCGCGCGCACCAGATAGATCAGCGGAATCAGCGCGATCGCCGCCAGCATCTTGTAGGCGTAATTGACCGTGCTGACCGCGAGGAACAGCGAGGTTGGCCACTTCTGCGGCCCCAGCACGAAGGCGATGTAGAGCACGACGAAGCTGTCCACCAGCTGCGAGACGGCGGTCGAACCGGTCGCGCGCAACCACACCCACTTCTCTCCGGTGACGCTGCGGATGCGGTGGAATACCGCCACGTCGATGAGCTGGCCGATCATGAAAGCCACCAGCGAGCCGGCGATCGTCCACAACCCCTGGCCGAACACCGCCGCGAACGCCGCCTGGTAGTCGTCCACGCCCTGCGACTGCGCGGCCTTCACCCACCAGTCCGCCGGCGCGATGGCGATCGCGGCGAAGGCGAACACGAAGCCGTACACGATCAGGCCCGCCGCGAGCCACGAGATCATGCGCACGCCGCGACGGCCGAAGAACTCATTGATGACGTCGGTCATCAGGAACACCACCGGCCACAGCAACGTGCCGGCGGTGAAGCTCAGCGAACCGGTCTGGCCGAACAGGTTCCAGTGCAGCGGATCGATGCCCAGCGTTTCTTCCAGCGCGAAGATCTTCACGCCGATGAACTCGGCCAGCACCGCGTTCACGCAGAAGAACCCGGCAAGCACGATGAACAGTCGCACCGCGCGATCGTCGAGCGTGCGTGCGACGACGAATTGGGACACGGGTTCGCTCACGGTGCGCTTCTCCCCTTCACGCGACGTCGGTGCGGTTGTCAGTGCGGCTTTTCGTCCACCGAAGGCGGCGAGAACGGAATGCTGTCGGGCGCCACCGCGCCGCCGGAGATGATGAAACTCATGGCCTGATCCACGGTCCAGTCGGTCGGCGTGATTTTCTCCACCGGCACGATTTCCAGGTAGCCGGAGGTCGGATTCGGCGTGGTCGGCACGTACACCGCGGCGAGTTCACGGCCGGTGCCGTGTTCGCGGATCACGCGCGTGACAAAACCAATCGACTTCATTTCCTTGTGCGGGAAATCCACCAGCACCACCCGCTGCGTGCCGTCGGGCTTGGTCTGCAGGATGTCGAGCAATTGCCGTGCGCTGCTGTAGACGATGCTCGCCAGCGGAATGCGCCCGATCAGCGCCTCGAACCAGCGCAGCAGGCGCTGCCCCAGCACGTAGCGCGCCATCACGCCGGAGAAGAGGATCACCGCCAGCGTCGCCAGCAACGCGAGCACGGTGCGCACCCACTGGTCGTCCAGCCAGTGCAGGCGCGGGTAGGTCGTCGCCAGGTTCTGCAGCATCGGCGTGATGAACGGCTGGCTGATGTCCGACAGCATCACGAACACGAACTTGACCACGACCCAGGTCAGCCAGATCGGCAGCAGGGTCAGAAGGCCGGTGAGGAAGAGCTTCTGCAGGCTCGGCTTGGGCGCGGCGGGCCGGATCGACGCGGCGGCGGGGGACTCGGGGGAGGTCGGCATGGCGCGGATTGTAAGGCGATCGATCACCCGCAGTTGGCATACGCGGGCGGATCGCAGCGTCGCATGGGCCGCGCTCGGCGGCCTTTGGCGTGGACGGCGGCGCCTCAGCGCTCGCGCACGAGGCGGAACCCGACGTCGTCGTACCCGCGCGCTGCCGCGAGCGTGCGCTGGCCCTCGTGGCTGCGCCAGGAACCGCCGCTGACCTGGCGCTGCTGGCAGTTCTGGCCGCAGTCGCGCAGCCACAGCGACACCGCGCGGCCGTCGATCTCCACCCCCGTCTGCGCGATCTCTTCCGCGCTCGGCAGGCGGTAACGGCGTCCGGTCTGCGCGCTGTACCAGTGCGCGTAGGCCTGCGCGTCTTCCAGGGAGATGCAGACCACCGGGTCGTTTTCGTCCTGGCGGAAACCGGGTGACTGCCAGTCGCGCGGATCGAGCACGCGCAACAACGAAGCGCGCTCGCGGCACAGCGCTGGCTCGCGGCCGTTGGCTGCGGCGAAGCGCGCGTATTCGCGGCGGCTCACTGGCCGTGGCGTCAGCGCGACGCTGACCTTTGCACTGCTCAGCGAGGCCGTCTCGATCTTGCTGCCGCGCGCCAGGCCCTTTGGCAGCGCCTTGGCCTGCGCGATCAGGCGCGGGTCGAGTTTGCGTGGCATCTGCAACTGTTCGGCCAGCGCGGTCAGGCGCTGCGCGTCGGCGGCATCGCGGCGGGTGACGGCCTTCTGCAGGCGCGCGTCGAGCGCCTTGCCGGTCGCCTCACGCAACTGCTGCTGCGCCGCCGAATTGGCGGTGCCCGTCTGCTGGCCCAGCGCGGCCGCGCGCGAGGCCAGTTCGCGAGCACGATCGTCCTTGCCGTCCTTCACTGCGCGAACGAGGTGATCGGAAAACGCCGCCGTGAGCTGGTCGATGGCCTTGGCCACGTCGGGATGCGTGCTGTCGGTGTGCCAGGCGAGGAGCACGCTGTCGAAGGCATTGGCATCCTCCGGCTCGGTCAGGCGGCCGCGCGCGATCTGCTGGCGCGCGTCCTCCAGCGCATGCTGCAGCGGCGCCTCGGGCAGCGGTTGCAGCATCGCGGCGGTCGGGTCGACCGACGGCGTCGCCTGCGGTGCCGTCGCGATGGGCGTCATCGGCGCGGGTTTTTCGGCCTCGTCGCGGCCCAGGCTGAAAGCGAGCACGACCAGCGTCACCGCGGTCACGCCGAGCGTCGCCCACACCGGCATCGCCCAGCGCTGCGTCGGGCGCAGGCGGCGAAGACTCTCCACCGCGCCGGTCCACGGCTTGCGCTGTTGCACGCCGCGGATCGCGTTGGCCATCTGCGTCGCATCCTGGAAGCGATGCGCGGCCTGCTTGGACAGCGCACGATTCATGAAGCGCTGCCAGTGGCGCAGATGCTGCGGAAGTTTCGGAATCGGATCCTGTGCGTGCATCACCGCCATCGACAAGGCGTCGGCGGCTTCGAAGGGCAGGCGTCCGGTGAGCATTTCCCACAGCAGCACGCCCATGCTGTAGAGGTCCGCGCGGCCGTCGACGTCTTCGCCGCGCGCCTGTTCGGGCGCCATGTACGCGGTGCTGCCCACGGCAAGGCCCGCCGTCGTAACGCGCGGGCCGAAGCCACGGCGCAGCGCGATGCCGAAATCGGCGAGCAGCACGCGCTCGCTTTCGTCGAACAGCACGTTCTCGGCCTTGACGTCGCGATGCACGACACCGCGCGCATGCGCGTAGTCCAGCGCCTGAAGCAGCGTCAGCGCGATCTCGATCGCGCGCGGTTCATCCTTGCTCAGCTCGCGCTGGCCGAGGTGGCCGCGCGGTAGGTAGGGCATCGCGTAGTAGGGCAGGCCGTCGAACGTGCGGCCCACTTCGTGGATGCCGACGATGTTGGGATGTTCCAGTCGCGCGATCGTGCGCACTTCGTTCTCGAAGCGACGACGGCTGACTTCGTCGGCGAGCGCGAGCGGCAACATCACCTTGATCGCCACCTCGCGCGCGAGCGCAAGCTGGTTTCCCAGGTACACGGTCGACATGCCGCCGTGGTTGATCACCTTGTGCAGGCGATAACCGGCGATCTCCGGCAATGGCGATGTGTTGTCGTTGTTGCCTGCAGAACCGGACATCGCGGCCCCCTGTCGCGAAGCAGGAGCATACGCCGAGAGAGGGGAAAGCTCACGACGTGCCCATCACATCCACGATGTGCGCACGATCGTTGGTTCAGTGTGATGACGCACAGCGTCAGTTTTTGTCGGAAACGGCCGGATTTTGGGCGGTTTCTGCCGTTTCCTACACGCTGTCGGCGCCTTCGCGATGTGCGGGTTTGCGCCTCACGTAGAGCTGCTTGCGCACGCGTGCGACGACCTCGCCCTGTGCATCGGTGATATCGGTGTCAAACCAGCGCAGTGCCTTCTCGCCGTTCGCGGTGGCGGCGCGAAGTTCGTCGAGCGCTTCATCGCGCAGGCGGAAGTCGGCGTGCACGGTGCCGCGACCGGGCTTCACGAATTCGATCTCGCCGGCCTTGTCCCAGACCCAGTACTCGCGGCCCAGGGCATTCATCGCCAGCAGCATCCAGAACGGATCGGTCATCGCGAACAGGCTGCCGCCGAAATGCGTGCCGACGTAGTTGCGGTTCCAGGGGCGCATGCGCAGTTCGACGTGCGCGTGGCGGTAGTCGTCGGAGATCTGCGTGACGTGGATGCCGCTGAAAAGAAACGGCGGCCAGAAGTTGAGGCCGCGGCGCAGGACACTGGCTTTCATTCGGAGCGGGGCTGCGTGTGGGGCGCACAGCCTGCCATACGGATGCGTATCGTGATAGCCCGGGTAAGCGGAGCGCACCCGGGTTTGGACCGTTCGGCGGCGAGCGTCCCCGGGTGCGCTTCGCTTACCCGGGCTACGTGCTGCCGTCGATCAGAACAGCAGCGACGACATCTTCCGGCGGTAGCGGCCCACCAGGTCTTCGTCCTCGATCACGCGGAAGGCGTCGATCAGGGCCTTGCGGGGCAGGCCGTCCTCGTAGCCGCGGTTGCGGCGGAGCATTTCCAGGAACTGCTCCAGCCCGGCCTCGGCATCGCCGTCGACCAGGCGCAGGGCGCCCAGGAGGTGACGGGCGCGCAGGTCGTCGGGATCGCCGGCGATGGCCGCTTCGAGCACTTCCCGCGCCGGCGCGTCCTTCAGCAGCGCGGCAAAGCCCAGGCGCGAGCGGGCGCGCTGGGCGCGGTCGTCGGTGGCGAGATTGGCGGGCAGGGCGTCGAGCAGCTGCTCGGCTTCCTGCGCCGCGCCGGTGCGCAGCAGGGCCAGGGCAAGGTCGAGCTTGAGCTCGGCGTTGTCGGGCGCCGCTTCGGATTCATGACGCAGGCGCACCACTTCCGCATGCGGATCGATCGGCGCGGCGGCTTCCTCCGGCGCGATGTCGGTGGACTCGTCGTTCGCCGGCGCGGGCTGGATGCCGTGATGGGTGAGGAACTCGCGCAGCTGACCTTCGGGCAGCGCGCCGGGGAAGCCGTCGACCAGCTGCCCGTCCTTCACCAGGAACACGGTCGGGATCGAACGCACCTGGAACGCACCCGCCAGTTGCGGCTCCTTGTCCACGTCGACCTTCGCCAGGCGGAACGCGCCCTGGTAGTCGGCGGCGAGCTTCTCCAGGATCGGCCCGAGCGTCTTGCACGGACCGCACCATTCGGCCCAGAAATCGACCAAAACCGGCGTCTGCAGCGACTTCTGCAGGACTTCGGTCTCGAAATTGTCGGCGGTGGCGTCGAAAACGTGGGCGTGGGCGGAGGCGTCGGACATCATCGGCGGGGGCTCGTGGGCAATGCTCGGGAGATGGGGACGGCGCGTGTCCTTGCCAAGCCGGGACGGGCGCCATGCGGGCGGTCACGCTAGCATGCGGGCATGAGTCGTCCGAGCGCGCAATCTCCGTCCCGGTTCGATGGCCTTGCCGGCTGGCTGGCCGCCGCCTGCTGCGTCGTGGCGGTGCTGGGATTCGCGGCGGCCTTGCCGGCGTTCTCGCATGCGCAGCACCCGCTGGGATTGCTGGGCGCGCGCGGTGTCCCGGGTGCGGTGTTCTTCAACCTGCTCGGATTCGTGCTGCCCGGCCTGCTGGCGGCGTGGACGTTCGTGCGGCTGCGTGGGCGCTTGCCCGACGGCATCGGCCGCCTCGCGCCACTGGGCGCCTGGATGCTGGTGATCTCGGCCCTGGCGTTCGCCGCGCAGGGGCTGCTGACGCTGGACCCGCACGACCTGGACGGCGCGGTCAGCCAGCGCCATGCCACGGCCTGGCTGCTGTGGTGGCTGGCGTTCGCGCCGGGCGCGTTGCTGCTGGGCATGGGCGTGCTGCGTGAGCACGCATGGCGGCACGTGGCGGTGGTGTTCCTCGTGGCCGGTGCGCTTGCGGTGGTGCTCAATGTGCTGCCGCCCGCGGTGCTCGTCGGCCCGCTCGCGCAGCGGTTGTTGCTGCTGGTGTGGCTGGCGAGCGTGGTCGTCGCGTCGAGGTCGCGCTAGGCGACCCCGACGCGCGCAAGGATCAGGCTTCCGGCGTGCGGTAGACCGTACCGTCCTTCATCACGAAGTCGACCTTCATCACCTGCTGGATGTCCTCCAGCGGATTGCCCGGCACGGCGACGATGTCGGCGCGCTTGCCCACTTCGATCACGCCCTGGTCGTCCACGCCGAGCACTTCGGCGGCGCGGATGGTCGCGGCCTGGAACGCGACCGGCGCGGGAATTCCCGCTTCCACCATGTAGATGAACTCGCGCGCGTTGTCGCCGTGCGGGCCCACGCCCATGTCCGTGCCGAAGGCGATCTTCACGCCGTTCTTGTAGGCCTTGCCGGCGGTGTCCTGGATGAGCGCGCCGATGCGCTGCGCCTTCGGGCGCACGACATCGGGGAAGTAGCCGTCGATCTTGGCCTTGTCGGCGACGAAGCGGCCGGCGTAGATGGTGGGCACGTACCAGGTGCCGTGCTGCTTCATGAGCTTCATCACGTCGTCGCTCATGTAGGTGCCGTGCTCGATGGACGTGACGCCGCCGAGCACCGCGCGCTTCATGCCTTCCTCGCCGTGCGCGTGCGCGGCGACGCGGTAGCCGTAGTCCTTGGCCGTGTCGACGATGGCCTTCACTTCCTCGACGGTGAACTGCGGCGCATCGCCGGACTTGGCGTACGACAGCACGCCGCCGGTGGCGGTGATCTTGATGACGTCGCTGCCTTCCTTGTAGCGCTGGCGCACGGCCTGGCGGGCGTCGTCGATGGAGTTGATGACGCCTTCGGTCGGGCCGGGCGGGCCAATCAGGTGCGAGAGCGCGTCGTTGTAGCCGTTGGTGGGATCGGCATGGCCACCGGTGGTGGCGATGGACTTGCCGGCTGCCCAGATGCGTGGGCCGTCGACCAGGCCCTGGTTGATCGCGTCGCGCAGGTGCGGGCTGACTTCGCCGCCGAGGTCGCGCACGCTGGTGAAGCCGGCCATCAGCGTTTTGTTCGCGTAATCCACGGAACGGAAGGCGTAGTCCACCTCATCCAGGCGGAAGCCTTCGGAATAGCTCTGCGGGCTGGACTGGCTGCCCAGGTGCACGTGCAGGTCGGTCCAGCCGGGCATGCAGGTGTGGCCGCTCAGGTCGACGCGGGTGGCGCCGGCGATGTCCGCGGCGGTGCCGCCGACGACCTGCTCGATCTTCCCCTGGCGGACGACCAGCGTCTGCGGGCCGGTGAGCTTGCCGGTGCGGGCGTCGAACACCTGGCCGCACTGGAGCGCCTGGAGCGCGTCCTTGGCCGCTCCGGCGGCAGGCTGGGCGGCATGAACTGGAACACTGGCCATCGCGGCCAGCAGCGCAAGACTGAGCGGCTTCAACACGTACGACTCCCCGATTGTTCGTCCCCTGGAACGGTCGATTGAAGCACAGGCCCGGCGCGGCGGAGGCGACCGGCGGCGCAGATCGGGCATGGCGCGGCCTTCGCGTGGCGGGCCTTGCTGCGCTGCGGTAGGCTTGAAGGTCTTTCCCCCACGCCCCAAAGAACGCCGTGTCCGTCGAAGCCGCAACCGAAACCCGCCCCTACGACCCGCAGGCCATCGAAGGCGATGCGCAGCGCTTCTGGGAGGGCACGCGTGCCTTCGAAGTGAACGAGGCCTCGGACAAGCCCAAGTACTACTGCCTGTCGATGCTGCCGTACCCGTCGGGCGCGCTGCACATGGGCCACGTGCGCAACTACACCATCGGCGACGTCATCAGCCGCTACAAACGCATGACCGGCCACAACGTCCTGCAGCCGATGGGCTGGGACGCCTTCGGCCTGCCGGCCGAGAACGCCGCGATCAAGAACAAGACCGCGCCGGCCAAGTGGACCTACGCCAACATCGCGCACATGAAGGCGCAGCTGCAGCAGATGGGCTATGCGATCGACTGGTCGCGCGAGTTCGCCACCTGCCAGCCGTCGTACTACGTGCACGAGCAGCGCATGTTCGTGCGCCTAATGAAGAAGGGCCTGGCGTACCGCAAGAATTCGGTCGTGAACTGGGATCCGGTCGACCAGACCGTGCTGGCCAACGAGCAGGTGATCGACGGCCGCGGCTGGCGCACCGGCGCGCTGGTGGAAAAGCGCGAGATCCCGCAGTGGTTCCTCAAGATCACCGACTACGCGCAGGAACTGCTCGACGGCCTGGACGCGCTGCCGGGTTGGCCGGACGCGGTCAAGACGATGCAGCGCAACTGGATCGGCCGCAGCGAAGGCCTGGATATCCGTTTCGACGTCGTCGACGCCGACGGCCGTGCGATCGAGCCGCTGCACGTGTTCACCACGCGTCCCGACACGCTGATGGGCGTGACCTTCGTGTCGATCGCCGGCGAACATCCGCTGGCGCAGCAGGCGGCGGCGAACAATCCCGACCTGGCGGCGTTCCTTGACGACCTGAAGAAGGGCGGCGTCACCGAAGCCGAACTGGAAACGCAGGAAAAGCGCGGCATGGACACCGGCCTGCGCGCCGTCCATCCGATCACCGGCGAACAGATCCCGGTCTTCGTCGCCAACTTCGTGCTGATGAACTACGGCACCGGCGCGGTGATGGCGGTGCCCGGCCACGACGAGCGCGACTGGGAATTCGCGCGCAAGTACGCGCTGCCGATCCGCATGGTGATCGTGCCGCCGGAGGTGGGCGATGCGCTCGCCGAAATCGCGGGCGATCTGGCCAAGCACGAAGACCCGATGAGCAGCGCGCTCGGCGGCGCGCGCTCGGATGTGTACGAAACCTCGGCGGCCGTGCAGGTCGTGGAGGAATTCGAACGTCGCATCCGCGAAGAAGGCGCGTACACCGAGCGCGGCTGGCTGGTGAATTCCGGCGAGTACGACGGCCTGGATTTCCAGCAGGCGCTGGACGCACTGGCGACGCGTTTCGAGGCCGAAGGCCGCGGCCAGCGCCGCGTGAACTACCGCCTGCGCGACTGGGGCGTGAGCCGCCAGCGTTACTGGGGCTGCCCGATTCCCGTCATCCTGTGCCCGTCGTGCGGCGATGTGCCGGTGCCGGAAGACCAGTTGCCGGTCGTGCTGCCGGAAGACGTCGCGTTCTCGGGCGTGGCCTCGCCGATCAAGTCCGACCCGGAATGGCGCAAGACCACGTGCCCGAAGTGCGGCGGCGCGGCCGAGCGCGAGACCGACACCTTCGACACCTTCATGGAGTCGAGCTGGTACTACGCACGCTACACCTCGCCGGGCGCCGAACAGCAGGTGGACGAGCGCGCGAAGTACTGGACGCCGGTCGACCAGTACATCGGCGGCATCGAGCACGCGATCCTGCACCTGCTGTACTTCCGCTTCTACCACAAGCTCATGCGCGACCAGGGCCTGGTGAACAGCGACGAGCCGGCGACCAACCTGCTCACGCAGGGCATGGTCATCGCCGAAACGTTCTATCGCGAGGACGCGCACGGCTCGAAGGACTGGATCAACCCGGCCGACGTGGAAGTCATCCGCGACGAGCGCGGCCGCATCACCGGTGCGACGCTGAAGGCCGACGGCAAGCCCGTCGTCATCGGCGGTACGGAAAAGATGTCGAAGTCGAAGAACAACGGCGTCGATCCGCAACTGATGGTCGGCAAGTTCGGCGCCGACACGGTGCGCCTGTTCTCGATGTTCGCCGCGCCGCCGGAACAGTCGCTGGAATGGAACGAAGCCGGCGTTGAAGGCATGGCGCGCTTCCTGCGCCGCTTCTGGCGCGAAGTGCTCACGCATGTTTCGCAGCCGGATCATCCGGAAGTCGACGTCGCCCAGCTCAACGCCGCACAGAAGACGCTGCGCCGCCAGTTGCACGAGGCCATCCAGAAAGTCGGCGACGACTACGGCCGCCGCCACAGCTTCAACACCGCGATCGCGGCGCTGATGGAGCTGCTCAATCACGTGTCGAAGTTCGACGACATGAGCGACCAGGGCCGCGCCGTGCGCCACGAAGCGCTGCAGGCGATGGTGCTGCTGCTCAACCCCGTCACGCCGCATGTCTGCCATGCGCTGTGGCAGGCGTTGGGTCACAAGGAAACGCTGCTGGAGGACGTGCCGTTCCCGGTCGCCGACACGGCCGCGCTGGAGCGCGACGCGGTGACGCTGGCGGTGCAGGTCAACGGCAAGCTGCGCGGCACGATCGACGTGCCGGTCAACATCGACAAGGCCGAAGCCGAACGCCTCGCGCTGGCCGAGCCGAACGTGGCCAAGTACATGGAAGGCATGACGGTGCGCAAGGTGATCGTGGTGCCGGGAAAGATCGTCAACATCGTCGCGGGTTAGTCCGCCTGCGGCGGACCAACCCCCAAAGTTTGCGTGGCAAACTTTGGGCCGCGCGCCTCTAGTGCCATACCCGCCCTTTCGCGCCTGCGGCGCGAACCGCCCCTGACTCAGGGGCTAGGGCAAAAGCATGCCGGCCATGGCCTCGCCGGGGTTTCACTGAACGAGAGCGAGGCGTTCGCTATTGATGGTGGCCGACGCCTCGTCCAGACTTCCCGCATGACCCGATCCCTGTTCAAGCGCGCCATCCCCGTTGCCCTGGTGCTGGCCCTGTCGGCCTGTGGCTTCCATCTGCGCAGCGCGTTGGTACTGCCGCCGGACCTCGGCCCGGTTCGCGTCGTCTCGGTCGATCGCTACAGCCCGCTGGCCGAATCGCTCGCGCAGGCACTGACCCGCGCCGGCGCGGTGCCCGCCACCGAGCAGACGGTCGACGCCACCGTGCTCGACCTCATCAACGAGCAATGGGGCGATCGCCCGATCAGCCTCGACGAATTCGGCCGCGCGCAGGAGTACTCGCTGCGCTATGCCGTGACGTTCGAACTGCGCCGAGCCGACGGCACCACGCCGGTGCCGCGCCAGACGATCGAACTGGCACGCGACTACGTGTCCAATCCCGTGCAGGCCATCGGCACGGAAGGCGAACGCGAAATCCTGCAGGGTGAAATGCGCCGCGAGATGGTCGCCTCCGTGCTGCGTCGACTCGACGCCGTCGCGCGCCGCGCCACCGCCGAGGCCGCTGCAGCTCCGGCGGCTGCGACTCCGACTCCGACTCCGACTCCGGCCGACGAGACCTCACCGCCGGCGTCCAACACGACCACCCCTTGATGGAACTGCGTCCGGAGCAGCTCGTCGCCCAGCTCGGCCTCGACCGGCCCGAGCCTGCCGCGCTGCACCCGGCTTACCTCATCGCCGGCCCCGAGCCGCTGCGCGTGCTCGAAGCGGCCGACGCCGTGCGCGCCGCCGCACGCCGTGCGGGCATCGCCGAGCGCGAAGTGTTCGAGGCCGAAGGCAACCAGCGCGAACCCGACTGGAACGCGTTGTCCGCCACGTTCCGTGCGCCGAGCCTGTTCGCCAGCCGCCGTCTCGTCGAACTGCGCCTGCCTGGCGGAAAGCCCGGCAAGGAAGGTGCGGAAGTGATCTCGGACTTCTGCGCCGATCCGCCGCAGGACGTGACGCTGCTCATCACCGCCGGAGAGTGGAGCAAGCAGCACGGCGGCAAATGGAGCGAGGCGATCGGCCGCATCGGCCAGATCGCGATTGCGTGGCAGATCAAGCCGCACGAACTGCCCGACTGGATCGAACGTCGTCTGCGCGCGCGCGGCCTGCGTGCCGACCACGAAGCCGTGCAGAGCCTGGCCGATCGCGTCGAGGGCAACCTGCTCGCGGCGGCGCAGGAAATCGACAAGCTCGCGCTGCTGTCCGACGGTCAGTCGCTGGATCGCGAACGCATGGCCGAACTGGTCGCCGACGCCGCGCGCTTCGACGTGTTCCGCCTGGTCGACGCAACGATGAACGGACAGGGCGCGCAGGTCTCGCGCATGCTCGCCGGCCTGCGTGCGGAAGGCGAGGCGGTGCCGGGCCTGCTCGGCATGATCGTCATGGAACTGCAGCGCGCCGCGGCGCTCGCGCGCGTGCAGGCACGTGGCGGCAACCTCGTCGCCGAATTCAAGGCGCAGCGCATCTGGGATTCCAAGCAGCCGATGTACAAGCGCGCGCTGGCCCGCCATGCCGCGCCGCGCTGGGACGCGTTCGTGGCCGAAGCCGGTCGCGTGGATCGCATCGCCAAGGGCCGCCCGCGCCTGGGCGAGGAGCCCGCAGACGCCTGGCTGGCGCTGGAACGCCTGCTGCTCGCCGTGGCCGAACCGCGCGCCACGCGCCTGGTCGCCGGCTGACGCGCGCTGCGCATGGGCCTGCGCGTCTACTACGGCGGCACCTTTGATCCCGTGCATGCGGGACACCTGTCCGTCGCATGCGAAGTGCGTGACGCGCTTCAGGCGCGGGTCTTCCTCGTGCCTGCGGCCGACCCGCCGCACAAGGACGTCACCCATGCCGACGCACAGGCCCGTGCCCGCATGCTCGACCTGGCCATCGCGGGCGAGCCGGGCCTGAAGGTCGACCGCCGCGAGCTGCGCCGCGAGGGCCCGTCCTACACCGTCGACACGCTGCGCGGCCTGCGCGAGGAACTCGGCCCGGACGTTCCGCTGGTGTGGATGATCGGCGGCGATTCCTTGCTGCAGTTGCATACGTGGAATCGCTGGCGCGAGCTGTTCGATCTGGCGCACCTGCTGGCGGTCGCGCGTCCGGGAGCGCATCTGGAGGCGGTCGCGGTGGCCGCGCGGGCGCCGGAGGTCGAGGCCGAAATCGGCCCGCGACGGTGCCAGGCCATCGACCTGAACAGCCGCGCGGCGGGTGGATTCGCCGTGTTCCCGCTGCAGCGTGAACGCCCGGAGTCGTCGACGCAGCTGCGCCAGCGCATCGCCGCGGGCGAGGCGTGGGAAGACGGCGTGCCCGCGGCCGTGGCCGAGTACATCCGCCGCCACGGCCTGTACCGCGTCCGGGGCGTCACGCCGGCTTCGTTATAATCTCCAAGCACCGCAGTCGCCAGAAGAGAGCCAACGCCCCTTGAGTACCGAAGCGCAAGTCATCAAGACCCGCCTGCCCAACCCGCCGCCGCCGGTGGACCTCCTGCTGAAGACCGTGCATGCGGCCGTAGAGGAACTCAAGGCGCGCGATGTCACCGAAATCGACGTGCGCGGCAAGAGCAGCGTCACCGATTACATGGTCATCGCTTCGGGCACCTCGACCCGCCACGTGAAGTCGATCGCCGACGAAGTGGTCAAGTTCTCCAAGAAGCTCGACGTCCAGCCGCTGGGCGTGGAAGGCGAGCGGGAGGCCGAATGGGTGCTGGTCGACCTGGGCGACGTGGTGGTCCACGTCATGCTGCCGCGCGTGCGCGAGTTCTATGCACTGGAACGTCTGTGGACGGTCGGCGACCAGCCGCCGGGCGCGGACGACGAGGAAGTCGAGACGGACATGGAAGAGCGCCTGTAAACGCAGCCGCAAACCGCATCGCAAAACGGCGCTTTCAGGCGCCGTTTTCGTTGGGGGAGAACTCGACCCCTGCAATTGGACTGCAACCTTAGCGCCGGGGCCGATGTCGCCGCCATTCCGGCGAGGGCCGGAATCCAGGCCTGCCCAATCGGACACTCCCAATTCCTATCGCGACTTCGCGCACCTCGGTGATACTGATCGCCACGAACGCATGGCCGAGCGGGACGGATGAAAACGCTGGTATTGGGGGGGTACGGAAATTTCGGCGCCCGCATTTGTCGGGCCTTGGCAACGGACCCCGCGATCGAGTTGCAAGTGGCAGGGCGCGACCTCGGCCAGGCGCAGCGATTGGTCGATTCGTTGTGCGGGCGGGCGACGGCCGTGTCGATCGACTGCTACGCGCCGGACTTCGGCGACGCGCTGCGTGCGCTCGGCGTCGGCCTGGTGATCCATGTCGCCGGCCCGTTCCAGCAGCAGTCGTACGCCGTAGCTCATGCGGCGGCGCGGGCGGGTGCGCACTATATCGATTTGGCCGACGGACGGCGCTTCGTCTGCGATTTCCCGCAGGCGCTGGGCGATGCGTTCCTGCGGGCCGGTCGAACGGGCATCAGCGGCGCGAGCACTGTGCCCGCTCTGTCCTCGGCCGTCATCGAACACTTGTGTGCAGGCTGGCAGGCCATCCATTCGGTGGACATATGCATCGCGCCCGCGCAGACGGCACCGCGCGGCAAGGCGACCCTGGCGGCGGTGCTGAGCTATTGCGGCGAGCCGATCCGGATCTGGAGCGGTGGGCAGTGGACGCAGGCGGCAGGGTGGGCCGCGCCGGAACGGGTCGAATTCCAGCGGCTGCGACCACGCCTCGGCGCGCTGTGCGATATCCCCGACCTCGAATTGTTCCCCGCGCGATACCACGTACGCGACCGCGTGATGTTCCGTGCCGCGCTCGAGGTAGGCGCAGCGCAGCGTGCATTCGCAGTGCTGGCAGCGTTACGCGGCATGCGCCTGCTCCGGCGGCCGGAACGCTGGGCCGGTGCGTTGAACCGCGCCGCCGGCCTGTTCGACTGGTTGGGTTCGTCGCTCGGCGGAATGGTCGTGTGTGTGGAAGGACTTGATGATGCAGGGCGCTCTGCGCGGCGCGCGTGGCACATTGCGGCGGACGATGACCACGGCCCTGAGATCCCGTGCATGGCCGCGATCGTGCTGGCACGAAAGCTGATCGCCGGCGATGTGATGATGCCGGGCGCCTTCACGGCGGCGGGGTTGTTGTCGTTGCGCGAGTTCGAGCCGGAGTTCGCGCGGTGGGGAATGATCGTAGACCTCGTCGACGAAACGCCGGCATCGTCGCCGGCAGTACTGCCCGCCATCGCGTCGACGTAACCATGAAGGCAGTCGACGAGAAGGTTCTGCGCGGCAGCATCGTGTTCGTGTGGCTTGCGACGGCGCTCGTCAGCCTTTGGGAACTCGACGGCCAGAGCATGCAGTTGCTGGCGAACGCGGGCATCTTCCACCGTGATATCGCTGTCGCGCTGATCGTGGCCGGCGCGGCCGTGGACCTGCTGCTCGGTGTCGCTATTGCACTACGGCCGTCGCGTCGCATCTACCTCTGGGCCTTGGCGATGATGTTGGCCATGACGGCGATAGCCAGCGTGCTCGATCCCTCGCTTTGGTTGCATCCACTGGGGCCACTGACGAAGAACGTTCCGATCGCCGCGGCCTTGTGGATCCTGATGAGGACGACGAAATGACGGTCTACTTGTGGGTGAAGTGGATACATGTGTTGTCGAGCGTGGTGCTGGTCGGCACCGGCTTCGGCACGGCGTTCTACCTGTTCTTTGCCAACCGCAGCGGCAACGTGCAGGCGCAGGCCGTCGTGGCGCGGCTGGTGGTTCGCGCCGACTTCTGGTTCACCATGCCGGCGGTGCTGATTCAGCCTGCCAGCGGACTGCTCATGGCGTACCTGGCGGGTTGGCCGCTCACGACACCGTGGCTTGCGCTGTCGATCGTGTTGTTCGTGGCGACGGGCGCGCTGTGGTTGCCCGTTGTGTGGCTGCAGGTGCGCATGGCGGCGATGGCCGCCGCCGCGGTGGATGGGGCCGGCGTGCTGCCCGCCGAGTACTGGCGCTATGCACGTTGGTGGGAAGCGCTCGGCTATCCAGCCTTCATTGCGATGCTGGCGGTGTTCTATCTCATGGTGGTCAAACCGGCGTCCTGGGCGCAGCTACTGCCGTTCTGAGCCCCATCGCGACCGCACCTCCCTGTGCGGCCGCGCTCTGATGCCCGCGCCTCACAAATGCCCGCGTTCCCACGGTCCCGTGATCGCGAACGTGATGCCCGGCGTCTGGATGTTGACGAACATCTTGCGACTCCACGGATCCCAGCAGGCGCCGCAGAACTCGCTCTCACGATAGTCGCCTTCCGCGATCGTCTTGCCGGCGTTGGCGATCTGCGTGGAGGTGAGCTCGATGTTGTTCTTGCAGAAATAGAACGACTCCCCGCGTCGCGTGAGGCCGATCAGACGCGCGCCGGGACCGTATTCGTCCGGACTTTCGCCGCCGTCCTCGCACAGCAACACGCCGCCGCGCGTGCTCACGGTGATGTTGTCGGGGTTGTGCGCGGCCAGCTGGTGGCCGCTCACGAACAGCGCACGCATGCGCTGCGTGAGCAGGTCGAGCACCCACACCGAGCCGTTGCCGCGACCGCGGCGGCCCTGTTCGTCCACGCCGGTGCTGGTGTCGACGATGAACAGCTTGCCGTAGCTGTGCCAGATGCCTTCGCCGCGGCTCATGCGCAGCGCGCCATCGCTCCACGCCTGCGCGAACGGGCCGCTGAGCGTCTCGCCCGCGGAGATGTCGGGAAAGCCCGCGGGCGCTGCGATGGTGTCCAGGTCCGGATCGGTGATGTCCACCCATTCCAGCGCGTATTCGTCGCCGATCTTCGCCACGGTGAGATCGGCGTTGCGCTTGCCGCGAACGCGTGCGGCCTGCAGGCGCCCGCCGTGTTCGAGCGAACCGTAGCGGCCGGCCCGGTCGTTGGGAATGAAGCGGTACAGGCCGGATTTGTTCCGGTCGTCTTCGGTGAGGTAGACGATGCCGGTGCGCGGATCGACCGCCACCGCTTCGTGGCTGAAGCGCCCCAGGCCCACCAGCGGTCGCCCGCTCGTGCGCTCCGCATCGGCGTGCACTTCGAACACGTAGCCGTGTCGGCGTCCGGTGCTGGACGCGTCGTTGGTCTTGATCTCCTCGCAGGTCAGCCATGTGCCCCACGGCGTGGGGCCGCCGGCGCAATTGACCAGCGTGCCGCCCAGGCTGGCTTCCATGCTGTGCCACTCGCCGTTGCGGTGGATCAGGTTGGTGGTGCCGCCGCCGGCGCGCTGGCCACCGCCGATGTCGCCGCTGTCGTACATGCCGGGTGCGTTGATGGGCGTGGCGCCGCCGCGTTCGTGGTTGCGGACCAGGACGAGTTCGTGGCCGTGACCGTGCCCGCGTCCGGGGTGACGGTCGTGCCCGCGCCCCGGTTTGCGCACGGCGACCACGGCCATGCCGTCGTGACGGTCGGGGCAGGGTTGGCCATCGCTCATGCGGTCGCCGCTCCAGCCGAAGGAGCGGTAGCTGAAGCCGCGCGGCAGTTGCAGCAGTGGCAGGCCGGTGCTGCGATCGATGGACGGCGCGAGCGGGCCGTAGCGGCTGGGAATCGGTGCCAGGCGGGTCGGATCGCCACCGGCGATGGCCTGGCGCGTGTACAGCGCGCTCAGGCTGCCGATGGCGCCTACCGCCATCGCGGCGGCGCTGCCTTTGAGGACCTGGCGGCGGGAGGGATCGAACGAATCCATCTGCATCTCCTGCGGGGCTGGGGGAAGCCCGAACGCTAGGAGTGCGGCGTGGCCGGAAGATGACAGCCTCGCGTCAATGCGCGGCATCGTGACGCGCAGCCGCTACCATCGTGACGATGAAAGCGAAACTGATCGCCGTGGGCGAGCGCGCACCGCGCTGGGTGGCCGAGGGATTCGGCGAGTACCAGAAGCGGCTGTCGCACTGGCTGCCGCTGGAACTGGTGGAGATCGAGCCCGGCCTGCGCGGCAAGGGCCGCGACGCCGTGCGCGCAACAACCGACGAAGGGGCCCGCGTGATCGCCGCGTTGCCTAAGAACGCGCTGGTGGTCACGCTGGATGGACGCGGACGCACATGGTCGTCGGAACAGCTCTCGCAGCGGCTCGAACATTGGCGCGCGCAGGGTCGCGACCTCGCGTTCCTGATCGGCGGGCCCGAAGGCCATGCGCCCGACGTGATCGCGCGCGGCGATGAATCCTGGTCGCTCGGCCCGCTGACGCTGCCGCACATGCTGGTGCGGCTGGTGCTCGCCGAACAGCTGTATCGCGCGGCTGCGTTGCTGGCGAATCATCCGTATCACCGCGCCTGAGGGCGCCGTTCCCCTGGAATGAAAAAGCCACCCCGGTATGCCCGGGGTGGCTTCGCGATCGCCACTGGTGACGGGCTTACCAGCGATAGTTCAGGCCGAGTTGGCCCGCGACATCGCGGTAATCGCCGGCGCCGTAGGTGAGGCCCAGGTCGCCCCAGCCCGTCCAGCCGCCGCCGAGCTGCGCCTGCGCGCCCAGCTTGGCCTCGTAGCGGTCGCGCGGCAGTTGCAGCGCCAGCCTGGTGTCGTTGAACGACATGGCATGTGCATCGCTGTCGCGCCACCAGTTGAGGGTGACGAAGGGCTGCACGAGGTTGGCGTCCGCGTCTGCGGCATGGCCGTAGAAGCGCACACCGACTCGGGTGGTCCAACCGCCGGCCTTGACCTGATCGATGACGGTGCCGTTGTTCTCGACATGCCGCGAGGCGGAGTAGTCGTTGAAGATCGCCTGCGCCTGCGGTTCGATGTAGAAGTCGGTCTTCCCGCCGGAGCTCAAACGTGCGGCGTAGCCAGCTTCGACCGATGCCGCCAGCGCACGCGAGTCGTAGCGTTCCTCTGCCAGGTAGTCGCCGTGCACCTTGTTGTCGTAACGGCCGTACTGCAGCCAGCTGTCGAGATACAGGCCGGTGGAGTCCTTCGCGTTGGCGAACCAGCTGCCGTACAGGCCCAGGCTGTAGCCGATCACCTTGCCCTTGGCGGCGGATGTCAGCGCGGTGGAGGTCACGCGGGTTTCGGCGCGTCCGGTGCCGCCCATCAGGCCGAGATGGAAACGGCTGTCATCGTTCCAGCGTGCGATCTCCCCGCCGATCTGCAGCGCCGAAGTGTCCGTGCCGGCATCGAGCTGATTCTCGCCGGTGCGTCCGTCCATCTGGTTCCGCGTGACGCGCACCCAGGCCGCTGACGTGCGGCCATCGGCGCCGTGTAGGCCGAGGTTAGGCTCGCCCATGCGATCGTGCATGGCGTGATTGAACATGCGGGTCGACGCGGCCTGATTGGCGAGGTAGGCCGCGGGTTCGGGTCTGTAGAGCGGGATGGGGGAGGTCGGGCCGCTCGGAGTGGGAGTGATGGGCGTCACCGGCGGCACGGGAGGTGCGGGCGGCGTCGGCGGTGTTGGAGGCACGGGCGGTACAGGCGGAACGGGCGGAACGGGCGGAACAGGAGGGGTCGCTTCCGATCGGAGATACCAGTTGCCATCGGTGGGATCGCCGCCCGCGGCCGCGTTGCCGCCCTGATGCAGCCGGTACTCGTACGCACCGGCCACGGCGCGGCCGTCGAGCGCAAAGGTGCCCGTGGACGTGCCGTCCACCTGGACGACCTCGATGCCCTGTGCAGTAGCCGCGCCTGCGCCGCCTGCATTGAGAACGCGCAGCCGGCCGTCGCCGCTGGTGTCGCCTTTCACGATCAACTTGTCACTGGGCGAACTGTCGTCGCCGAGCTGAGTGTTCAGCACGATCAGCCCGTCGCCGGCGTAATTGCCCGTGGTCACCAGGGTCTTGAAGCCGCTTGCCGCGGGAGCGGTGAAGGCGATCGTGCCTTCATTGGTCAGGGTGGTCAGGCTGGAGTTGCCAGTGAGGCTCCACAGGCTTGTGGCGTCCAGCGCGAGTGTCGCCTGGCTGCCTGCCTCCGTCTGGACGGTGCCGCGGATGGACGAGTTGACCGCATTGAGCCTCACGATGCTGTCCTGTGTGCTCGACAGGACGATGCCATCGCGGCTGTTGGTGATCTCCGAGTCTGTCGCCGCGACAGTGGCATCGCCGCCGAGAACGCTGATCGTCGGCCCGTCGGTGCTGGTCAGGGTGCTGGCATCGAGCGTGGCGGTGTTCACCAGTTGGGTGCTCACGCCAATCATGCGCAATGCCGTGGCGTCCGTTCCGCTGGCCTGGAGCGTGCTCGCGTTCAATTCCAGCCGGCCTTCGTTTTCCAGGCGGGCGCCCTGTGCTCCGGAGCCGGCGACTTCGATCTGGCTGTGATCAACCGAGATCCGGCTGCCCAAGTTGTCGGCGCGTACGCCTTCCACCGAGGTCCCCGACATGCTGACGACCGTTCCCGACATCAGCGAAACCCGGGCACCGTCCTTCGCCCGTACACCGATCGTCCCTTCGTAGCTGCCGCCGTTGGTTATCCGGGTGCCGTTCTGAACGGTAATCAGGGAGACGGCGCCCACTGGCGCGCTTACCTGATCCGCGTATAGCACCGCGCTTCGTCTCCCCTTCACGGTGGTGTCGGGCAGACGATTGGTGGTGCCATCGATGGTCAGCTGGGCGCCGCCACTGATGGCGATGCCATTGGCTTGCACCCCATCCGTCACGATGGTGTTGTTACCCTCCAGAACCAGCGTGGACCCGTCGTCGTACCTGGCGAAATGGTCGGTCAGGTGGATGCCGTCGGCGATCTCGCCCCGCGTATTGATGGTGGTATCGCGCACCACCGCCTTGCCACCTTGCAGATTGATGCCCCATGCACCGAGCCCGTTGGCCGTGACGGTGGTTCCTTCCAGTGTTACGACGGACTCCGCCGCATCCGATGCCTCGCTGAAGACATTCACAGCGTTTCCGTTGGTGCCGGTGTAACTGACAGACCCGCCGATCAGGCGTGCAGTGGATCCAGTCTCGGACAAGACGCCGCCAGTCGGACCTGCTGTGGAATCTCCCGTCGAGGTGATGACTACATTCCTGAGCGACGCATGCGCAAGCGACTGGGTACTGACTGCGATAGCCGAATTTCCGCTGGAGGTGACCGATCCTCCATCGAGCGTCAATGCTCCTTCCTCTTGAGCACGAACGGTGGCTCTTGATGGACCAGAGGTCGCCAGCGCAATGCCGGGAGCGCCGGTGATGCTGCTGCCCCTTCCGCTGGCAAATAGGACCATCTGCCCAGCCGTACAGGACGCGGTGGCCGGGACGTCGGTGCCTGACGTCGAAGAAACGATGCAGGCCTGGGCGTACGCCGCCGGACTACTGTTGAGGAAGAACACGCCGATGATGCTTGCCAGAGGATGCTTGTTGAAAGCGAAGTTCGGTTTTCCCTTGCGAGATTCCATGGCGGAAGCCTTGTCTGTGAAGTTGGAAGGCGGTGTGCACGCAACGTGTGGCTGCGCAGGCGCTTGCGTGGCGGAGCGGACGCCTGCAGGCGGATGTCGCTGTCGCGCGACTCGGATACGCCTGCCAAACAAAAAAGCCGCCCCGGTCACCCGGAGCGGCTTCAGTGTCTTGACCGGCTTTCTGCTTCGATATGCGAAGAAGTCTGATGCGGTTGGCAGCACGCAGCGGGCTGCGTGCTATCCACGCGAGGGGGTGCTACCCCGCACTACAGCTTGAACTCGATCGGAACACGTCCAAGCGCCTCCACCGCGCGTCCGTCGCGCGTGGCCGGCTGGAAACGCCACTTCGACAGCACGGTGCGACGTGCGGCCTGATCGAGCACGCGGTGCCCGCTGCTGCGCACCACGCGCACGTCAAGCGGCTGGCCGTCGGCACCGACGAGGATCTCCAGCTCCACCGTGCCGCTCAGTCCGGCGCGCATCGCGTCGCCCGGATACGGCGGAGGCGGCGACACCAGCGCCTGCAACTGCGCCGCGGCCGGCGGTGCGACGGGCTCCAGCGATGGTGTGGTGTCGATGGCGACGTCCGGCGCGGTGATCGCGACATCGCCCGGCTGAGAATCCACGACCTGCTGTTCGACGCGCGCGACGGGTTGCGGCGGGCGCACCGGTTGCGAGGTGGGGGGCGGCGGCTTGCGAACGATCTCGACGGGGTCGGGCGGCAGCGGAACGATGGGCTTGGGCTTTTCCAGTTGCACGATCTGGATCGCATCGTCGCGTTGCACCGGCGCTTGCACGATCTGCTGGGACAACGGCACCAGCAGCGCGAGCACCACCGCGCCGTTGATCAGCAGGGTTCCCGTGTTCGCGGCGATGCGGCCGCCGTCGATCGGATCGCGCGTGGTGCCGGAAGGGAAGTGGATCGCGTGTGCCATGGCGTGACCTCCTGGGGTGTGCCATGACCGCAAACGCACCCGCGCGCGTTACGGGGTTGAGGACGCACAAAAGAAACGGGCCCGCGTGGCGGGCCCGTTTGTAGAACGATCGGCGATGTCAGGGTTTGTCCGGTTCCGTCTCCGGCTTGCGATCCAACCCGCCATCGTCGGGATGCGGTTTGTCGCGAGGCTTCGGAGAATGCGCGTCCTCGCGATCGCGCGGTTCGGTCTCCGCGTAGCCCGGGTTACGACCGGGCTTGGGATCGGCGGCGGGCGGAGCGGTCTTGCCGGACTTCGACATGGTCAGTTCCCGAGTTCGAACACCACGTCGATGTTGACCGACAGAACGTTTTCGCCCGGTGAGATCGGCGTGGATTCCATGCGATCCATCGCCTTCATCGCCATCATCGGCATCGGGCGCGGCGGGGCGAAGTTGCCGCCCTCGCTGATGCTGACGATGCGGCGCACCTTCTTGCCCAGCGTCTTGGCGTACATCTCGGCGCGGGCCTGGGCCTTCTCCACCGCCGCGCGACGGGCTTCGTCGTAGGCGGCTTCCTTCTTGCCTTCGTCCAGGTCGAAAGTGGGGCCGTTGATCTGGTTGGCGCCGGTGGCCACCAGCGCGTCCATGATCTTGCCCAGCTTGTTGATGTCGCGCACCACGACGTTGACGTTGTTCATCGCCTGGTAGCCGGTGATGGTCGGCGGCTGGTTGTCGCCGTACTTGTATTGCGGGTTGAGGTTGACGCCGCTGGTCTGGACGTCGCGCTCGGCGATGCCGGCGGCCTTGATCGCCGCGACCACCTTGGCCATCTGTTCGGCATTGGCGCGCATGGCGGCGTTGGCGTCGGCGGCCTGCGTCACCACGCCCGTGGACAGGGTCGCGATGTCCGGCGTGCGACGGGCCTCGGCCTGTGCCGACACGTTCAGCAGCGTGCCGTCGGTGGCGACGAAAGGCGTGGTCTGGGCGGGGCTCACGGCGGGCAGGGCTCCAAAAGCGAGGGCGGCGGCGATGACGAGGGGGCGCAGGGAGAGGCGGGACAGCTGGGGCATGACAACTCCTTGGGGTGGTAGGGCCGGCCGTCAGCGACGGGCCCTAGGGTCTTGGCGTTCCGGTGAACGATTCGTGAGCCCGGTCGGGGTTGCAGATAATGCCCGTTCGGTCCGTCAGTCAGCGCGGGTTATTCTTCCTCGATGCTGTATCTCGCCTCCAAATCCCCACGCCGTCACGAATTGCTGGGCCGGCTGCTCTCGAGCCAGCCCGGCGCCGAGTTCGGCGTCCTGGACATCGACATCCCCGAACACCCGCAGCCCGGCGAGCCCGCCGAGGACTACGTGCGCCGGGTCGCCCGCGAAAAGGCGGGGGCCGGGCTGCTGCGCGTCGTCGGCAATCCGGCCGCCGTGGTGCTGGGGTCCGACACCGAGGTCGTGCTGGACGGCGAAGTCTTCGGCAAGCCCGCCGACGAGGCGGACGCCGCCGCGATGCTGCGCCGGCTGTCGGGCCGCACCCACCAGGTCATCTCCGCCGTTTCGGTGGTCTCGCCCGCGCGCGAGGGCCAGGCCGTATCGGTGTCGGAGGTGACGTTCGCCGAACTGACCCCGGCGCAGATCGACGCCTACGTCGCCAGCGGCGAGCCGCACGGGCGCGCCGGGGCCTATGCCATCCAGGGCCTCGCGGAGGCCTTCACCACCCGACTGTCCGGCAGCTATTCCGGTGTCATGGGGCTGCCGCTGTACGAGACGGCCACGCTGCTGCGCGAGTTCGGAGTGGTGAAGTGAGCGAAGAGATCCTGGTCAACGTCACCCCCCGCGAAACCCGCGTCGCCGTCGTCGAGAACGGCATGCTGCAGGAATTGCACATCGAGCGCGGCTGGCGTCGCGGGGTGGTGGGCAACATCTACAAGGGCAAGGTCCAGCGCGTGATGCCGGGCATGCAGGCGGCGTTCGTCGACATCGGCCTGGAGCGCGCGGCGTTCCTGCACGCAGCCGACATCGTCAAGCCCACGCCGGTGGCCGAAGGCGAGAACGCCGGCGAGGAAGCCCCGCTGCCGCCGACGCCGACGCGGCCCATCGCCGAACTCCTGCGCGAAGGGCAGGAGATCGTCGTGCAGGTGGTGAAGGATCCCATCGGCAGCAAGGGCGCGCGCTTGACCACGCAGCTGAGCATTCCCTCGCGCTACCTCGTCCTGCTGCCGCGCACGCGCGTGGTCGGCGTGTCGGCGCGCATCGAGGACGAAGCCGAGCGCGCGCGCCTGAAGACCCACATCACCTCGCTGGCGCCCACGGGCGACGGCCACGGCTACATCGTGCGCACCAATGCCGAAGGCCAGCCGGAGGAGCAGCTCGCCGAGGACGTCGCTTATCTGGGCCGCGTGTGGGGCCTGATCGAGGAACGCGCGCGCAGCGCCCGCGTCGGCGAGCGCGTGTACGAAGACCTCAACCTGCCGCTGCGTGCCGTGCGTGACCTGATGCGCAAGGACGTGGAAAAGGTGCGCGTGGATTCGCGCGAGACCTGCGAGCGCCTGCGCGTGTTCGCCGCGCAGTACATGCCCGGGCTCGACGAGAAGATCGAGCACTACACCGGCGCGCGCCCGATCTTCGACCTCTACGGCGTCGAAGACGAAATCCAGCGCGCCCTCGACAAGGAAGTGCCGCTCAAGTCCGGCGGCTACCTCGTCATCGACCAGACCGAAGCGATGACGACGGTCGATATCAACACCGGTTCGTTCCTCGGCCAGCGCAACCTCGAAGAGACGGTGTACCGCACCAACCTGGAAGCGGCGCAGTCGGTCGCGCGCCAGCTGCGCCTGCGCAACCTGGGCGGCATCATCATCATCGACTTCATCGACATGACCGATTCCGAGCACAAGCGCCAGGTGCTGCGGCAGTTGGAGAAGTCGCTCGCGCGCGACCACGCCAAGACCACGGTGTACGAGTTCTCGCCGCTGGGCCTGGTGGAGATGACGCGCAAGCGCACCACCGAAAGCCTGGAGCGCCAGCTGTGCGAGCCCTGCCACGAATGCGGCGGGCGCGGCACGCTGAAGACGCCGGAAACGGTGACCTACGAGATCTTCCGCGACATCGTCCGCCAGGTGCGCCAGTTCGATGCGCAGCGGTTGATGGTGATCGCGTCTTCGAAGGTCGTCGCGCGCATCACGGACGAAGAGTCCGCCGCGGTGGCCGAGTTGGAGGAATTCCTGGGCAAGTCGATCCGCTTCCAGGCGGACGACCAGTACGCGCAGGAGCAGTTCGATGTCGTGCTGCTGTGAACTGATGCGCCGCCGGGAACACCGGAGGGTCGACGCCGCGGTAACGCGGCGTTCTCGTACGTGGCGGGAGAATGGCTGGATGCGCCATTCCGTCTCCCGGTTCCCTTTGCGCGCGAGCTGAACGATGCCGACTCCGATGCGCCGCCGCATGCGCATGGCCCGTCGCGGGCTGGGCTATCTCGTCGCGCTCTCGCTGGTGCTGGTCGCGCTGGTGCTGGCGGTGGCGAGCCAGGTGCTGCCGTTGGCGGAGAGCAACCCGCAGCGCGTGGCCGCATGGTTGAGTGAACGCGCGGGCAGGCCGGTCTCGTTCGACAAGGTGCAGACCGCGTGGACGCGCCGCGGCCCGCTGTTGCGGCTGGACAACCTGCGCATCGGCGCGGGCGATTCGGCGTTCACCGTCGGCGACACGGAAATGCTCGTCTCCGTGTACGCCGGCCTGCTGCCGGGGCATGCGTTCTCCGAGCTGCGCCTGCGTGGACTGGACCTGACCCTGGAACGCGCCGCCGACGGTCGCTGGAAGGTGCGCGGCCTGCCGGGCCAGGAGCAGCCGCAGCGCGATCCGTTCTCCGCGTTGGAAGGACTGGGCGAGCTGCAGGTGATCGACGGCAAGATCACCGTGATCGCGCCCAACCTGGGCATCAATGCGCAAGTCCCGCGCATCAACCTGCGCCTGCGTGTCGACGGTCCGCGCGTGCGCGCCGGCGTGCGTGCCTGGCCCAGCGTGAATTCGACAGGCGTTGCGTCCTCGACGCTGGACACGGTGCTCGATTTCGACCGCATCAAGGGCGACGGCCGCGCCTACATGGGCGCGCGCCGCGCCGATCTGGCGGCATGGGCGCCGCTGTTGCAGATCGCCGGCATCGGCAGCGAATCCGGCGAAGGCCGCGCGCAAGCCTGGGCCGAACTGCGCGACCACCGCATCACCCAGGTCACCGCCGACGTCGCGCTCGAGCGCGTCGGCCTGCGCGGCGCGCCGCTCGCGGGCGGCGCGGTGCCGCGCGTCCAGTTCACGCGCGTGGCGGCGCTGGCGCGCTGGCGCGTCATCGACGGCGGCTGGCGCGTGGATGCCAAGACGCTGCGCATCGACACCGGCAAGGAAGCGCAGAAGCTCGACGGCCTCGTCGTCGCCGGTGGCCGCCGTTATGCGCTGCTCGCCGACCGCATCGATGCCGGTCCGCTGCTCACCGCCGCGTCCCTGAGCGATCACCTCGCACCGGGCCTGCGCGTGTGGCTGCACAACACGCGTCCGCGCGTTTCGCTGCAGAACGTCGAAGTGGCCGGCGTGCGTGGCGGTGGATTGCGCGCGCAGGCGCGCATCGCGGCGTTCGGCTTCGACGCCGTCGGCAACGCGCCGGGCGTGAGCGGACTGGCCGGGCAATTCCTGGGCGATGCGGACGGCTTCGCGCTGCAGCTCGATCCCGCCTCGCCGATGCGTTTCGACTGGCCGCGCGGATTCGGCGTCGCGCACACGGTGGCGTTGCAGGGTTCGGTCGCCGGATGGCGCGAAGGCAACGGCTGGCGCATCGGTACGCCGGCACTGGCCATCAAGGGCCCCGATTTCGGCGTGCATGCACGCGGTGGCCTGTGGTGGCAGGGCGACGGTTCGCGCCCGCGCATCGACATCGCCGCCGACATCGATGAAACCCAGGTGCCCGTCGCCAAGGGCTTCTGGGTCCGCCACCTGATGTCGCCCAAGGTGGTGGATTGGCTGGATTCGGCGCTGGTCGGCGGGCGCCTGCGCGATGCGCACGCCGTGGTGTCCGGCGATCTGGACGACTGGCCGTTCCGCGATCGCAACGGCCTGTTCGAAGCGACCGCGAAGCTCGACGGGGCGTCGGTCAAGTTCCAGCCCGACTGGCCGGCGGCGGAGAACCTCGACGCCGACGTGGCCTTCATCGCCGACGGCTTCACCGTGCAGGGACGCGGACGCATTGCGGGCGTGGCCATCGGCCAGATCCGCGCCGGCATCGATCATTACCGCGGCGGCGCACTCACCGTGCAGGCGCAAGGCGCCGCCGATGCGGCGCAGCTGCTCGAACTGCTGCGCCGAAGCCCGTTGCAGAAGGAACACGGCGAGACGCTCAAGAACGTCGTCGCCAGCGGCCCGGCCAAGGTCGGGTTCGACATGAACATGCCGCTGCATCCCAATGCGGTCACGGCGATCGGCGGCACCGTGCAGCTCGACAACGCCAAGCTGGGCGATCCGCGCTGGAAGCTCGACTTCGACCAGGTCAGCGGACGCGCCGAGTACGCGCGCGGCGGCTTCCGCGCCGACGGCCTGAAGGTGCGTCACGAGGGTCAGCCCGGCACGCTGTCGCTGCGCGCCGGCGAGGCGTTCGTGCGCGACAAGGGCAACGCGTTCGAAGCCGGCCTGGACGCGCAGATGGGCACGAAGGAACTGCTCGACCGCGCGCCTGAAATGGCGTGGCTGAAGCCGCACGTGGATGGGCGCTCGTCGTGGACGGTCGGCATCGCGATTCCCAAGGTCGCCGCCGGCAAGACCGCGCCGACGATGTTGCAGTTGCAGTCCAACCTGGTCGGCACCGCGCTCACGCTGCCCGAACCGTTGCGCAAGGACGCCGACGAATCGCTGGCGACGGCGGTGGAAACACCGTTGCCGATGGGCAGCGGCGACATTCGCGTGAACCTGGGCAACGTCATCGCGGTGCGCGCGCGCAGCCAGAACGGACAGACCGGCGTGCGCCTGGCGCTCGGCAGCAACCGCGTGGACGATGTGCCGCCCGCGCGCGGACTGGTGGCGACGGGCCGTGCGAACGAGCTGGATGCGATCGACTGGATCGCGCTGCTCGAAGGCGGCGGTGGCGGCGAAGGCCTGTCACTGCAACGCATCGACGTGACCGCGCAGCGCCTGAATCTGCTGGGAGGCGTGTTCAACGACACGCATCTGGTGGTGGTGCCGGCGGCACAGGGCGCCACTGCAGTTCAGGCGGAAGGCGCGGCGCTGCAGGGCGCGGTGCTGATTCCGGCGGCCGAAGGCGCGGCCATCGCCGGCCGTTTCGATCGCATGTACTGGCGCGCGCCGAAGCAACCCGCACCGCCCGCGGGCCTGCCGACACCGCCTCCGTCCGCGCCGCCTGCCGACGACGCGTTCAATCCGGCGAAGATTCCGCCGCTCACGATCGACATCGCCGACCTGCGCGTGTCTGACGCGCGCCTGGGGGAAGCGAAGCTGCGCACGCTGCCGACCGCGACCGGCATGCGCATCGACCAGGTGCAGATGCGTTCGGACAAGCAGCGCATCGACGTGAGCGGCGACTGGAACGGACGCGGCGCGACCGCGCGCACCCAACTGGACGTGCGCATCGACAGCCAGGACCTGGGCAGCCTGCTGGCCGGGTTCGGCATGGGCCGGCAGCTCGGCGGCGGCGTCGGGACGATGCACTTCGCGGCGGGTTGGGCGGGGAGCCCGGCGGCGTTCAACGTCGCTTCGCTCGACGGCAGCCTGGAGGCCGACATCCGCGACGGCCGCCTGCTGGAAGTCGAACCCGGCGCGGGCCGCGTGCTCGGCCTGCTGAGCCTGGCGCAACTGCCGCGCCGGCTGATGCTCGACTTCCGCGACTTCTTCAACAAGGGCTTCGCCTTCAACCGCGCCGGCGGCAAGGTGAACTTCGCCGGCGGCATGGCGCACAGCGACAACCTGTCCATTGATGGGCCGGCTGCGTCCATCGGCATTCGCGGCACGGCGAACCTGCGCGCGCAGACTTTCGACCAGACCATCGAAGTACGCCCGAAGGCCGGCAACCTGCTGACCGTGGCCGGAGCGATCGCCGCCGGCCCCGTCGGTGCCGCCATCGGCGCGGCAGCCAATGCGGTGCTGCAGAAACCCATCGGCGAGATGGCCTCGCGGACGTACCGCGTCACGGGGCCGTGGAAGGAGCCGAAGGTGGAGGTCGTGGGCAGCCAGTCCGGCCAGGCGAAGGCGGGAGAGCCGAAACCGGAGGGGTGAGCCGGCGCTGCCTGCGAACCACGGGTTCGCGCGCTGACGAACGCCCGAGCGCTACGCGCTCGGGCCGGGCGGGACGAGACGAGGGGAGAGGGGCAAGAAGCTGCTTTCGCGTGCCCCACACCGAAAATGCCGCGTTTCCTGCCGCCCGGCCGCCACGTGAAGCCGTTGCGTTCGCCGGTTGTGCCACCATCTCGTTCCTGACCCTCCACCGCCGTGTCCGCCGGGCTTTCCGGCCGGAACGCCGCATCCGCGCACGGCCCGTGGGCTCCCGATCCACTCCAGAGAAGCCGAATGACCCTGCCCATCCAGATCGCCGAACACCGCCTGCTGCTGCCCGCCGGGCTCGACGCGGCCGGGCTCGAACGCACCTTCGGCACGTTGCTCGGCCCGGGCGTGGATTTCGGCGACCTCTACTTCCAGCACGCGCGCCGCGAGAGCTGGACGGTGGAGGACGGCATCGTCAAGGACGGCGCGCATTCGATCGAGCAGGGCGTGGGCGTGCGCGCCATCAGCGGCGAGAAGACCGGCTTCGCCTATTCGGATGAAATCAACACGCAGGCGTTGCTCGCCGCCTCCAAGTCGGCGCGTGCCATCGCCCGCGACGGCTCGGTGCAGGCGCCGCATTCGCTGGTGCGCGGCGGCGGTCGCGAACTCTACGTGCCCGAAGACCCCATCGACGGTTACGCCAACGAAGCCAAGGTCGAAGCGCTGCGTCGCGTCGACAAGCTGCTGCGCGCGGCCGATCCGCGCGTGCAGCAGGTGATGGTGAGCCTGTCCGGCGGCGTCGACACCATCCTGGTCGCGCGCAGCGACGGCGTGCTCGCCGCCGACGTGCGCCCGCTGGTGCGATTGAACGTGCAGGTGATCGTCGAACAGAACGGCCGCCGCGAAAGTGGTTATGCCGGCGGTGGCGGTCGCTACAGCTATTCCGAACTGCTCGACGGCGACAAGCCCGAGAAGCTCGCGCGCGAAGCATTGCGCCAGGCGCTGGTGAACCTGGAGGCGATCGACGCGCCGGCCGGCGTGATGCCGGTGGTGCTCGGCAGCGGCTGGCCGGGCGTGCTGCTGCACGAAGCGGTCGGCCACGGCCTGGAAGGCGACTTCAACCGCAAGGGCACCTCCACCTATGCCGGCCGCATGGGCCAGCGCGTGGCCTCGCCCGGCGTGACCATCGTCGACGACGGCACGCTGCCGGGACGTCGCGGTTCGCTCAACGTCGACGACGAAGGCACGCCGACCAACTGCACGACGCTGATCGAGGACGGCGTGCTCGTGGGCTACATGCAGGACACGCTCAACGCGCGCCTGATGGGCATGGCGCCCACCGGCAACGGCCGTCGCGAATCCTTCGCGCACCTGCCGATGCCGCGCATGACCAACACCTACATGCTCGCCGGACAGCACGATCCGGAAGAGATGATCCGCTCGGTGAAGAAGGGCCTGTACGCGGTGAACTTCGGCGGCGGCCAGGTGGACATCACCAGCGGCAAGTACGTGTTCTCCGCGACCGAGGCCTACCTCATCGAGGACGGCAAGATCACCGCGCCGGTGAAGGGCGCCACGCTGATCGGCAACGGCCCTGAAACCATGCAGCGCGTGAAGATGATCGGCCACGACCTCGCGCTGGACGAAGGCGTCGGCGTATGCGGCAAGGACGGCCAGAGCGTGCCGGTGGGCGTGGGCCAGCCGTCGTTGCTGATCGACCAGCTGACGGTGGGCGGTACGCAGGCTTGATGCGGGGATTCAGGAGCGAGACGTGGCAATGGACCAAGCCGGACCCGGTCGCCTCGTCATCCCAGCAAAAGCTGGGATCCATGTTGCTTCTGCGTTCGACGCGCAGCGAATGAAGCTCGGCGTGAGATCAAGATGGATCCCAGCTTTTGCTGGGATGGCGAATCCTGCGATGGAGTTGACGTCTTTTCGGCAGGCGCCGCTCAGATCAGTCCTGCAGGCGTTCGTCGGAGCCGTCGTCTTCGGCATCGTCCGCCGCGTTCGCGCCACCGAGAATCAACTCGCGCAGCTCCCGATACAGCTCGCGGAACGCGCGCGGCGGCTTGTTCTTGTTGCGCTCGTCCAGCGCGCTGCGGACCAGGGCGCGCAGATGCTGGCGGTCGGCCGTCGGGTATTCGTCGAGCAGTTGCGCCAGCGCCGCATCGCCGTCGGCGATCAGGCGCTCGCGCCACGCTTCGATGCGATGCATCGCCGCCACTTCGCGCCGCGCGGCCTCGCCGTCCTCGTCGAGCGCGTCGCGGATCGCCTCCAGCACCTCGTCGTCCTCGCGGCGCATCTGCTTGGCCAGGTACGCCAGCTGACGCTTGTGCGCGATGTTCGCGGTGATGCGCTTGCACTCGCGGATGTGCGGCAGCAGCGAATCGGGCACGGGCAGCTTGGCCAGCTGCGCCTCCGTCAGCGACACCAGCTTCTCGCCCAGCGCCAGCACCTCCAGCGCCTCGCGCCGGTTCTGGCTGCGGCTGGGGCTGAAGAATTCACCGGTTTCGTCGTCTCTACCGCGCATGGCGCACCTGTTGTTTCCAAAGTCTCCGGCACGGATTTTCGCGGATCGCCGCGGATAAAGCACTTCACACGGCTTTTCCGCGTTCATCCTGTGCAATCGCGCGCCTGAAAAACCCCGAAGGACCCCCTCTTGAGCCAGATCGCCACCCTGAACCCGACCGCCTACGCCGCCTCGCTCGGCGACAGCCACGCGCGCCTGGAGGCGCTCGCCGGCCTGTCCCAGCGCCTGCTGGACCACTGCCGCGCGCGCGGCGCCACGCAGGCCGAGGTGTCGTGCTCGGAGGAATCCGGCCTCAGCGTCAATGTCCGCATGGGCGAGGTGGAGACGGTCGAGTCCACGCGCGACCGCGGCATCTCGGTCACCGTCTACTTCGGCCAGCGCAAGGGCAGCGCCAGCACCGCCGACCTGCGCGAGGACAGCCTGGATTCCACGGTCGAGCAGGCCTGCGCGATCGCCCGCCACACCGAGGACGATGCCGCCGCCGGCCTGGCCGACGCCGCGCTGATGGCGACGGACCTGCGCGAGTTCGATTCCTGGCATCCGTGGCCCATCGACGCCGACCGTGCGCTCGACCTGGCGCTGGCCTGCGAGCAGGCCGGCCGCGACTCCGATCCGCGCATCGAGAACTCCGACGGCGCCTCGCTCGGCACCGGCGAGAGCATCAGCGTGTACGCCAACTCGCACGGTTTCATCGGCCGCGAGCGCAGCACGCAGCACAGCCTGGGCTGCGCGCTGATCGCCGGCCGCGGTGATGCGATGCAGCGCGACGGCTGGTACAGCATCGGCCTGTCGGCGGACGACCTGGAATCGGCCGCCACCATCGGCCGCAAGGCCGCGCAGCGCGCCGCCTCGCGTCTGGATCCGCGCCAGATCGCCACGGGCGAGTACCCCGTGCTGTTCGCCGCCGAAATGGCGCGTTCGCTCATCGGCCACCTGCTCGGCGCGGTGTCCGGCGGCGCGCTCTATCGCCGCGCGAGTTTCCTCGTTGATTCGGCCGGGCAGCAGCTGTTCCCGGACTGGTTCGGCATCGACGAGCGCCCGTTCCTGCCGCGCGGTTATCGCTCCGCGTCGTTCGATGCCGAAGGCGTCGCCACGCGCGAATCGTCGCTGGTGAAGCACGGCGTGCTGGAGCGTTACATCCTGGGCAGCTATTCGGCGCGCAAGCTCGGCCTTGCGACGACGGCCAACGCCGGCGGCGTGCACAACCTGCAGGTCGAGGCGAACGCGGGCGATTTCGAATCGATGCTGCGCGGCATGGGCCGCGGGCTGCTCGTCACCGAGCTGATGGGGCAGGGCGTGAACAACGTCACCGGCGATTACTCGCGCGGCGCGGCGGGCTTCTGGATCGAGGACGGCCAGATCCAGTATCCGGTCGATGGCATCACGGTGGCGGGCAATCTCAAGTCGATGTTCGCGGCGATCGAGGCCGTGGGCAGTGACGTCGACCCGCGTTCACACGTGCGCACCGGCTCCATCCTGGTCGGCCGCATGACGGTGGCCGGCGAGTCGGAAAGCTGAGCCTCGCGCTGCGGCGGCGCATGACCTGCGCCGCTTGACCTGTCATCGGGCCGGGCGGAAAGTGGGGCTGTCCATTCAGGGAGCAACCGGCATGAGCGAAAATCCGTTCGACCCGAGCCAGACCTCCACACCACCGCCGCCACCGTCGCCGTCGCAGGATCATCCCAGCGGCGTGGCCGCCGAGCAGCGGCAGTGGGCGATGTTCGCGCATCTGTCGGCGATCGCCGGTGCGGTGCTGACCTCCGGCGTCGGCGCCTGGGGCACCTTCCTCGGCCCGCTGATCATCTGGCTGATCAAGAAGGACACGATGCCCTTCGTCGACGACCAGGCGAAGGAAGCGCTCAACTTCAACATCACCGTGGCGATCGTGTTCTTCGCGTTGTGGGTGCTGGTGTTCGTGACGCTGGGGATCGGGTTCCTGATCGCGATTCCGGCGTGGTTCGTGATCGGCATCGCGTGGCTGGTGTTCACCATCGTCGCGGCGATCAAGGCCAACGATGGCGTGGCGTACCGTTATCCCTTCACGTTGCGGTTGGTGAAGTAGGCGACGCGTCGAAGACTCGTTTGAAAAGAGAACGCCCGCTTCATTGAAGCGGGCGTTTTCTTTGTGGTGTCCGTCATTCCAGCTTTCGCTGGAATGACGTGATGTGTCGGACGAAGTGAAGTGTCTGATGGCGTGACAGCCTGGGTCCCGGCCTTCGCCGGGATGACGATATCGGACGCACCGCGAGCGCCCGCGTCCGCATCCCCACCCGCATCCGCGTGCGCTCCTCAGCGATCGCGTTCGATCGCCATCCGCCCCAGCGCAGCCAGCGTGTTCGCGCGTTCTCCGAACGGTGCCAGCGCCTCGTCCATGGCGCGACGCAGTTCGTCCAGACGCGCGCGCGAGGCGTCCAGGCCGATCAGCGCGGGGAAGGTCGCCTTGTCCTGCGCGATGTCCTTGCCGGCGGTCTTGCCGAGCGTGGCGCTGTCGCCTTCGATGTCGAGGATGTCGTCGCGCACCTGGAAGGCCAGGCCCAGCGCGGCGGCGTAACGGTCCAGGCGTTCGATCTCATCGCCCGAAGCACCGCCGCACAGCGCGCCCATGCGCACGGCAGCGCGAATGAGCGCGCCGGTCTTGAGCGAATGCAGGCGTTCCAGCGCCTGCACCGGCAGCGAAGCGCCGTTGCCCGTCGCGGCCAGGTCCAGCGCCTGGCCGCCGCACATGCCGGCCGCGCCGGAGGCGACGGCGAGCGTGCGCAGCAACTCCACGCGCGTCGCGTCGGGCGCGTCGGTCGATGCGAGCACTTCGAACGCCAGCGATTGCAGCGCGTCGCCGGCGAGGATCGCGGTGGCTTCGTCGAAGGCGACGTGCACCGTCGGCTGGCCGCGACGCAGGGCGTCGTCGTCCATCGCCGGCAGATCGTCGTGCACCAGCGAGTAGGCGTGGATCAGTTCGACCGCGACCGCCGGTGCGTCCAGCGCGTCGGCGTTCGCGCCGAACGTGGCGCCGGCGGCGTACACGAGCAACGGCCGCATGCGCTTGCCGCCGAGCAGCACGGCGTGGCGCATCGCCGCGTGCAGGCGCTGCGGCGGCGAGTGCGGATCGGGCAGGGCACGGTGCAGCGCGGCGTCGGCGCGTTCGCGCCAGCGCGCGAGGTCAGACATCGCCGGGGCTCTGTCCGTTCTGCAGGGGCGGCGTGGAGAACGGCTCCCCGCTTGCGGGCTGCTGCGGGTCGCTGAGCAGGCGCACGCGCAATTCGGCTTCTTCCAGCGCGCTCTGGCAGCGGCGGTACAGGCCGACGCCGCGTTCGTACGCGGCCAGCGAGTCTTCCAGGCTCATCTCGCCGTGTTCCATCTTCTCCACCAGCTGTTCGAGCGCGTCCAGGGACTGCTCGAAATCGCTGACGGGCGAGGTGGCCGGCGCGTCTTCGGAGGCGGGTTTGCGGGGCATGCGTGAAGTGTGCGACCGCGCCCCGGCGGGGGTCAATTGCCGTCGCCGGCGGTTGGGGCGCAGGACACGGTCCCGGGCGCGACGAGGCCATCGCGATGCCAGCTCAGCCGTGCGCCGCGTGCGCGCAGCCATGCGTCGAAGGCGGCGGAATGGGCCACGTCGCCCGCGGCGAGAAGTTCGCCGTCCGCATCGCTCAACAACGGCAAGCGTTCGCGCTCCCAGGGCGGCACGCCGAGTTCCTGCAGGACGTGCTTGAGCGCGTGCGAATGCGTGCGGCCGGCGCGCAGCAGCCGCTCGCCGCCGCGACGTGCGTGCACGGTCAGGGGCGCGTCGAACGCCGCCGCGCCTTCCAGCGCCAGCGTGCCGCCGTGCGGCAGCGCGAGCGGCGCGCGTCCGTCCCATTGCGCGCGCCAGTCCACGTCCAGCGAAGGGCGCGCGGTTTCCACGTGCAGCAGGTCGCGCCATGCGCGCACCACGGCGCCTTGCCAATGGAACGCGGGCTCGGCGTCGGCGCGTGCGGCGAGGATCTCCCGCTCGATGCGTTCGATCCCGTTCGCCGGCAGTGGCGGCAGGTCGAGTTCATTAATCCAGCGGCGCAGCACCCGCGCGCGGCGCGCATCGGGCAGGGCGAGCAGGCGCGTGCGCGACAGGCAGTGCGGATCGGCCGTGGCGACATCGGCGAGCGCGATCGCGTCGCCATCGTCCAGCAGATCGTTCGCCTGTCCGCACAGCGCCGCCGAGCGCGCCAGCGCATCGCCTGCATGCGGCCAGCGCTCGCGCAGCAGCGGCAGCACGCGCTGGCGGAGGAAGTTGCGGTCGAAGGCGGTGTCGGCGTTGCTGGGGTCGTCGATCCATTCCAGCGCGTGCGAACGCGCGTAGGCGAGGAGCGTGTCGCGGTCGATGTCGAGCAGCGGCCGCCACAGCCGACCCGGCCCGAACGCCCGCCAGCGCCGCATCGCCGCCAATCCGTCCGGCCCGGAGGCACGCAGGGCGCGCAGCAGGAAGGTCTCGGCCTGGTCGTCGCGGTGATGCGCCAGCGCCAGCACCTCGCCGGACGCGAGGGCCTGCGCGAACGCCGCATGCCGCGCCGCACGCGCGGCCGCCTCGGGGCCGTCGCCGGCCGCCACGACGTTCACACGGATCACCGCCAGCGGAACGTTCAATGACGCGCAGGCCCGTTCGCAGCGAGTCGCCCAGCGGTCGGCGTCGGCGTGCAGGCCGTGGTGCACGTGGATCGCCCGCAGCCCCGACGCGGGACGTTCGGCGGCCAGCAGGTGCAGCAGCGCGGTCGAATCCAGGCCGCCGCTGAATCCCACGCACAGCGGCGCGGAGGGACGGTCGTGCAAGGCCTGGGCGAGCGTGGAGGCGGGCATCGCGCGATGGTGCCACGGCGGTGGAATGCAGCAACCCATCGATGGGGCTGCGGCCGGCGCCGCGCGGCCGCACCATTTGGCTGTCCCCGCAATCGCCTTACAGGAGTCCGCCGTGGCCCGGCTCTTCGCCCCGCTCGAACAGCGCTCGCTCACCTTGCGCAATCGCCTCGTGGTGGCGCCGATGTGCCAGTACTCCGCGGTCGATGGCGTCCCGAACGACTGGCACCTGGTGCACCTGGGCAGCCGTGCCGTCGGCGGCGCCGGCGCGATCATCGCCGAAGCCACCGCGGTGTCCGCGCAGGGGCGCATCTCGCCCTCCGACACCGGCCTGTGGAACGACGGCCAGGCCGAGGCGTGGTCGCGCATCGTGCGCTTCGTCGCGTGCCAGGGCACGGTGCCGGGCATCCAGCTCGCGCATGCCGGGCGCAAGGCCAGCGTCGCGCCGCCGTGGCTGGGCGGGATCGCGGTGACGCCGCAGGACGGCGGCTGGACGCCGGTGGCGCCCTCGGGCGTCGCCTTCAGCGAAACCTCGCCGCTGCCGCGCGCGCTGCACGAAAGCGAGTTGAAGAACGTGGTCGACGACTTCGCCTGCGCCGCCTGGCGCGCGAAGGCAGCCGGCTTCCAGCTGGCGGAGATCCACGCCGCGCACGGTTACCTGCTGCACCAGTTCCTGTCGCCGCTGTCGAACCACCGCAACGACGAGTACGGCGGCTCGTTCGACAACCGCATCCGCCTGCTGCTGGAAGTGATCGACGCCGTGCGCAAGGTCTGGCCCGAACGGCTGCCGCTGTGGCTGCGTTTGTCGGCGACGGACTGGGCCGAGGGCGGTTGGGACATCGAACAGAGCGTGGAGCTGGCGCGCATCGTGAAGTCGCGCGGGATCGACCTCATCGACGTCTCCAGCGGCGGGCTGATGCACGGCGCGAAGATCCCGCTGTCGCCGGGTTACCAGGTGCCGTTCGCCTCACGCATCCGCAATGAAGCTGGAATCGCAACCGGCGCAGTCGGGCTCATCACCAAGCCCGAGCACGCCGAAGCCATCGTCGAGAACGACGAGGCGGACGTGGTGCTGTTCGCGCGCGAACTGCTGCGCGATCCGTATTTCCCGCGTCGCGCGGCGAGGGAGCTGTCAGGCGAGTTGCATGCGCCGGAGCAGTATTTGCGGGCGTGGTGATCCGTGCCCGTGGCCTGGCCGTTCAAATCAACGTCATCCCCGCGAAGGCGGGGACCTAGGCGTTAGCGCATGGGCACTCTCTTTCGAGTGAGCTGCCTTCACCGTCATTCCCGCGAACGCGGGAATCCAGGGACTTTTCAGGCTCTATCTGCTGCATGTCAGCCGCGGCAAGCCCTTAGCTGTTGTCGTTCAAGCGCAATCGGGAAAGCGTGGAACGTCCCTGGATTCCCGCGTTCGCGGGAATGACGGTGAGGCAGTTCACCCGAGACGGAGTGCCCCCGAGCTACGGGCCTGGGTCCCGGCCTTCGCCGGGATGACGATGAGGGTCGTTCATCCGAAAGGAGTGCCCCCGAGTTACGGGCCTGGGTCCCGGCCTTCGCCGGGATGACGGCGTTCGGTACGACCGTGTGTCGTAGCGATCGCCGTCCGCTCGATCGACCTTACGCCGCCTCGTACGCCCCATACCCGCGCAGACGCCGATAGCGCCGCTCGAGCAACTCTTCCACCGGCAACTGCTCCAGTGCGTCGAGTTCATTGAGCAGCACGGCCTTCAGGCGCGTGGCCATCTGCTTGGGATTGCGGTGCGCGCCGCCGATGGGCTCGCGCACGATCTTGTCGACCAGGCCCAGGCCGAGCAGGCGCTTGGCGGTGAGGCCGAGCTGTTCCGCGGCGTCCTTGGCCTTGCCCGCGTCCTTCCACAGGATCGAAGCGCAGCCTTCGGGCGAGATCACCGAGTAGGTGCTGTATTCCAGCATCATCGTGCGATCGCCCACGCCGATCGCGAGTGCGCCGCCGGAGCCGCCTTCGCCGATCACCGTGCAGATCACCGGCACCTTCAGCTCGCTCATCTCCAGCAGGTTGCGCGCGATGGCCTCGGACTGGCCGCGCTCCTCCGCGCCGACGCCCGGGTACGCGCCCGGGGTGTCGATGAAGGTGAGGATGGGCAGGCGGAAGCGCTCGGCCAGCTTCATCAGGCGCAGCGCCTTGCGGTAGCCCTCCGGACGCGGCATGCCGAAGTTGCGCTTGATCTTGCTCTTGGTGTCGCGGCCCTTCTGGTGGCCGATGATCACCACGCTGCGGCCGTTGATGCGGCCCAGGCCGCCGACGATGGCGGCGTCGTCGGAATACGCGCGATCGCCGGCGAGTTCCTGGAACTCGTCGCACATCACGCGGATGTAATCGTTGGTGTACGGGCGCGCCGGATGGCGGGCCAGCTGCGACACCTGCCAGGGCGAGAGGTCGCGGAAGATCTGCGCGGTGCGGATACGCAGCTTGTCCTGCAGCGCATGCACTTCGGCGTCCACGTCCACCGCCGGGGCATTGCTGGCGTGGCGCAGCTCCTGGATCTTGGCTTCCAGGTCGGCGATGGGCTGCTCGAAGTCGAGGTAGTTCGGATTCATGCGGGGGCCGTTGGCCGGAAACGGCCGACAGTCTAGCCGAGGCCGGGTGACCGTACCGAGAGGTGTGTTTGCAGTACGGAATCGGCACTGAAAACGACTTCATGGCCTCCACGGGCCGCACGGTGCCGGGCCCGTGCTTGAATCCGGCCAGGGACTCGAACGGGGATCGTCGGATGAAGGCATGGGGATGGGCGGCCTGCGCGCTGCTGGCGTGGGGGCTGGTCGGGCCGGTCCAGGCCGCCGGCTGGCGCCACCTGGGCGATGCGGGGAAGGTCGAGCGTCGCGCGGACGGGGTGATCGTCCACAGCGGGCCGGCCCGGTTGCAGGTGAGCGCCCACGCGCCCGGCGTGTTCCGCGTGCGCCTGGCGCCGGAAGGGCGCTTCGAGGGCGATGCCTCCTGGGCCGTCGTCCAGGCCGCCGCGCCACCGGCCGTTGCGGTGCAGGAAACACGCCAGGCCGTTCGCATCGAAGCGGGCGAAGTCGTCGCGATCGTGCACCGATCGCCCTTGCGCGTGGACTTCGTGGATCGCGACGGGCGCCCGTTGCTCGCCGATGAAGCCCAGCTGCCGATGGCGTGGATGCCCACCGCGCACGGCACGCGCGTGCGCGCATGGAAATCCATGCCGAACGACGAGCACTACTACGGCCTGGGCGACAAGGCCGGCCCGCTGGACCGCCGCGGCCGCGCCTTCGCGATGTGGAACGTCGATGCCTACGCCTGGCAGGGCTACAGCGACCCGCTGTACAAGTCGATCCCGTTCTTCATCGGCCTGCGCGGCGGCGTGGCGTATGGCGTGTTCTTCGACAACACCCACCGCAGCAGCTTCGATTTCGGCAAGGAGTCGGACGCCTTCTTCAGCTTCGGCGCCGAAGGCGGCGCGCTGGACTACTACGTCATCGCCGGCCCGCAGCCGGCGCAGGTGATCGAACGCTACACCGCGCTCACCGGACGCACGCCGCTGCCGCCGCTGTGGTCGCTGGGATTCCAGCAATCGCGCTACAGCTACAACCCCGAGTCGAAGGTGCGCGAGATTGCCAAGCAACTGCGCGAGCACCGCATCCCCAGCGACGCGATCTACCTCGACATCGACTACCAGCAAGGCTACGCGCCGTTCACCGTCGACCGCGCGCAGTTCCCGCACTTCCCGGACATGATCGCCGACCTGCGCAAGCAAGGCCTGCGCACGGTGCTCATCACCGACCTGCACATCAAGCACGATCCGGGGAAAGGCTACGGCGCGTTCGATTCCGGCATGGCGGCCGATGCCTTCATCCGCAAGCCGGACGGCTCGCTCTACATCGGCGAGGTGTGGCCGGGCGATGCGGTGTTCCCGGATTTCACGCTGACGCGCGTGCGCGACTGGTGGGGCGGGCTGTACCGCGATTTCGCGTCGATGGGCGCGGCCGGTTACTGGAACGACATGAACGAGCCGTCGGTGTTCAAGGTGCCCGGCAACACGATGTCGCTCGATGCCGTGCACCGCATGGACGACGGCACGGCTCGCGACCACCGCGCGATCCACAACGTGTACGGCATGCTCAATGCGCGCGCGACGTATGAAGGTCTGTTGAAGCTGCAACCGGCGCAGCGGCCGTTCGTGCTCACTCGCGCGGCGTACGCGGGCGCGCAGCGTTACGCGGCAACGTGGACCGGCGACAACACCGCCAGCTGGCACCACCTCGCGCAGAGCACGCCGAACCTGATGAGTCTGGGCCTGTCCGGCATGGCGCTGGCGGGCGACGACGTTGGCGGTTTCATCGGCTCGCCGCCGCCGGACCTGCTGACGCGCTGGTTCCAGCTGGGCGCGTTCAATCCCGTATTCCGCAACCACGCCGCCACCGACACGCGCCCGCACGAAGCCTGGGTCGACGGCCCGAAGCACGAAACGCTGCGGCGCGATGCGATCGAACTGCGCTATCGCCTGATGCCCTACCTCTACACCGCGGCCGAAGAGAACGCGCGTACGGGCATGCCGATCATGCGGCCGGTGTTCCTGGCTTATCCGAAGGCCGACGCGTTCTACGGCAACGATCGCGACTTCCTGTTCGGCGGCGATCTGTTCGTCTCGCCGGTCGTCGACGAACGCCTGGATGCGCATGTGGTGTCGTTGCCGCCGGGTGCATGGTATGCGTTCGGCACCTCGCAGCGGTTCGTCGCGACGAAGGAACCGATCAAGATCGACCCACGCCCTTCGAGCACGCCGCTGTATGCGCGTGCCGGCGCGATCATTCCGATGCAGCCGCTGGTCCAGCACACCGGCGAAACGCCGCAGGGGCCGCTGGAACTGCAGGTCTACCTGCCCGATGCCGGCGCGCAGGATTGCCGCGGCACGCTGTACCAGGACGACGGCGAGAGCTTCGCGTACCGCGACGGCGCGTTGCTGCGCGTGGCGTACGAATGCGAGGTCGGTGCAGGCTCGTTCGTGCTGCGTTCGCGCGTATCGAATGATGGCTTCGCGCCGTGGTGGCGCGAGGCGAGGGTGACGCTGTTCGGTGTAGAGCGTCGCCCGGTGGACGTGCGCGTGGAGGGGCGTTCGCTGTCGAAGTGGACGTTCGATGCGCGTGCGAAGACGGTGGTGTTCGACGTGGTTGAAGCGAAGCGTGATTGGGGTGTCGAGGTGGTGTTCTGATGCTCAAGGTCGTCCCGTAGCCCGGGTAAGCGAAGCGCACCCGGGGCACGCGCGCCCGGCTTCCCGGGTGCGCTTCGCTTACCCGGGCTACGGCGCTGCATCGTCATCCCAGCGAACGGATGCTGCATCGTCGTCCCGGCGAAGGCCGGGACCCAGGTCCACAACCTGCGGGCACTCCCGTTGCGGAAACCCACCTCACCGTCATTCCCGCGAAGGCGGGAATGACGGTGAGGTAGTTCACGCGAAAGGGATGCCCTTGCGTTACGGGCCTTGGCCGCGTCGCGGCTACTCGCTCAATTCGCCCAGGGCTTCGACAGCGCCAGCTTCACCGCACGCACGCCCGGCGTCGCGCGCAGGCGCGAAGGCAGTTCCGCGTCGATGCGGATCGATTGCGTACCGTTGAGGTCCAGCGAACCGGCCGCGCCGCGGCGCACCAGCAGATCCATGCGGATCGGCGTGGAACCGGGGCGGAAGGAGGACAGCAGCGCATCCACGCGCTGCATCGTGCCCGCCTCGCGCAGGTCCAGTCGCAGCGAGAGGCGCTGCGCGTGCTTCTCGCAGATCTGCTCGAAACTCCACGCACGCGCGGCGCGCAGCGCGAAGCCGCCGCTGAAGCTGTCCTCGCGCAGTCCGCCCTGGATCACCAGCAGGCGGTCGCGCACCAGCAGCGATGCGAATTCGGTGTAGGTCTCGGAGAAGAACGCGCATTCCAGGCGGCCGCGACCGTCCTCGATCTGCACGAACATCTGGCTGTCGCCCTTCTTGCGCAGGCCGACGACGAGGCCGGCGACCACCGTCTCCACTTCCTGACGCCAGCCGCGCTGTTCGGGGCGGTTCTCCCAGATCTTCTCCAGCGCACTGAGGTCGTTGCCGATCAACCCGCGCACTTCATCGCGATACGGATCGAACGGGTGGCCGCTGAGGTAATGCCCCAGCGTTTCGCGCTCGCCGTGCAGGATCTGCGTGAGCGGCCACTCGTCGGTTTCCGGCAGGTCCAGATGCAGCGCGGGCGTGGAGGCTTCGGAGCCGCCGAACAGCGACACCTGACCGGCCTCGCGCTCCTTCGCCAGCTGGTCGGTGGCCTTGAGCACTTCCGGCAGCTGCAGCATCAGACTTGCGCGGTTCTTGCCGAGCTTGTCGAGCGCGCCCGCATGCGTCAGCGCTTCCAGCGCGCGGCGGTTGAGCTTGCCGCTGTCCACGCGCTTGCAGAAATCCAGCAGCGCATCGAACGGACCGGCGCGGCGCGCTTCCACGATCGCCTCGCAGGCGCCGCGACCGACGCCCTTCACCGCGCCCAGGCCGTAGCGGATCGTGGTGGCGTCCTTGGCTTCGAACATGTACGCCGAGGCATCCACGTCCGGCGGCAGCACGGTCAGGCCCATCACGCGGCATTCGTCGAGGAACGCGGTGACCTTGTCGGTGTTGTCCATGTCGGAGGACAGCACCGCGGCCATGAACTCGGCCGGGTAGTGCACCTTCAGCCACGCCGTCTGGTACGCCACCAATGCGTAGGCGGCCGAGTGCGACTTGTTGAAGCCGTACTCGGCGAACTTCTCCATCAGGTCGAAGATCGGGCTGGAGACCCTGGGTTCGATGCCGCGCTCCTTGCAGCCGGTCTCGAACTTGGCGCGTTCCTTCGCCATCTCCTCGGGCTTCTTCTTGCCCATCGCGCGACGCAGCATGTCGGCGCCGCCGAGCGTGTAGCCCGCCAGCACCTGGGCGATCTGCATCACCTGTTCCTGGTACACGATGACGCCGTAGGTCGGCGCCAGCACCGGTTCCAGCGATTCGTGCGGGTAGGTGACTTCGGTGTTGCCGTGCTTGCGATCGACCCATTCGCGGTCCATCCCCGAGCCCAGCGGGCCGGGACGGAACAGCGCGGCCAGCGCGATGATGTCTTCGAACGTATCGGGCCGGGCGCGCTTGAGCAGCTCGCGCATGCCGCGCGATTCGAACTGGAACACCGCGACCGTGTCGCCGCGCGCGAACAGCTCGTAACTGAGCTTGTCGTCCAGCGGCAGCGCGGCGATGTCGAACTGCGGCGTGGCGACGTCCTTGAACGTGTAGGCCATCGCCGGGCCGGGTTCGACGGCCGTGTTCGCCAGGCGCTTGTTGATCGCCTTCACCGCCCAATCGATGATCGTCAGCGTGCGCAGGCCGAGGAAGTCGAACTTCACCAGGCCGACGGCTTCGACGTCGTCCTTGTCGAACTGCGTGACCGGGTTGCGGCCGCGGCCTTCGCCGTCGTGTTCGGCGAACAGCGGGCAGAAGTCCGACAGCGGGCTCGGCGCGATCACCACGCCGCCGGCGTGCTTGCCGGCGTTGCGGGTGAGGTCTTCCAGGCTGCGCGCCAGGTCCATCAGGTCGCGGACGTCTTCCTCGCTGTGGTAGCGCTGGATGAGGTCGGAGGACGCGAGCGTGTTGTCCTGCTTGGCCGCTTCCGACTCGCCCATCGCGTCGTCGAGGCTGATGCCCAGCGTGTTCGGGATGAGCTTGGCGATGCCGTCGACGAAGCCGTACGGATGGCCGAGCACGCGCCCGGTGTCGCGCACCACGGCCTTCGCGGCCATGGTGCCGTAGGTGATGATCTGCGAGACGCGGTCGCGGCCGTACTTGCGCGCGACGTAGTCGATGACCTCGTCGCGACGGTCCATGCAGAAGTCGATGTCGAAGTCGGGCATCGACACGCGTTCGGGATTGAGGAATCGCTCGAACAGCAGGTCGTACGGCAGCGGGTCCAGATCGGTGATGCCCAGCGCCCACGCCACCAGCGAACCGGCACCCGAACCGCGGCCCGGGCCGACCGGGATATCGTGGTCCTTCGCCCAGTTGATGAAGTCCGCCACGATCAGGAAGTAGCCGGGGAAGCCCATCTTGATGATGACGTCCAGCTCGACTTCCAGGCGCGCGTCATAGTCCTCGCGCGACTTGTCGGGGGCGAGCGGGTTCTTCTCCAGTCGCTTCTCGAGGCCCTCGCGCGCGCTGTTGCGCAGCCAGCTCTCGATGGTGTGCTCGCTGGGCACCGGGAACGCCGGCAGCGCGTACTCGCCGAGCTTCATCTCGACGTTGCAGCGCATCGCCAGCGAGAACGCGTTGTCGATCGCGTCGGGCACATCGTGGAACAGCGCCTGCATCTCCTGCGAGGACTTCAGGTACTGCTCGGCGCTGTAGTCCTTCGGGCGCTTGGGGTCGTCCAGCACGCGGCCGGAGGCGATGCACACGCGCGCTTCGTGCGCGTCGAAGCCTTCGGCGTCGAGGAAGCGCACGTCGTTGCTGGCGATGATCGGCAGCGAGCGCGCGGCCGAGGCGTGCAGCGCGAAGGTGTTGAACGCCTCCTCGCCCTCGCGGCCGGTGCGCGTGAGTTCAAGGTGCAGGCGTTCGCCGAACACGCTGCGCCAGTCCATCAGCCAGGCTTCGGCGAGTTCGTGGCGATTGCTGGTGGCAAGGCGCCCGGCGAGGCTGTGGCGGCCGGCCAGCGCGAACAGGCCGGCGTTGTCCTCGCGCAGCCATTCCGGGCGCAGCGCGACGCCGTCGGTGCGGTGGCCTTCCATCCAGGCGCGCGTGAGCAGGCGCGAGAGGGTGAGATAGCCGTTGCGGTCGCGGCACAGCAGCGTCATGCGCGACGTGGCTTCGTTGCCATCGGCCAGGCCGATGTCGGCGCCGATGATCGGCTTCAGCCCCGCGCCTTCGGCAGCCTTGTAGAACTTGACCGCGGCGAAGAGGTTGTCGACGTCGGTCAGCGCGACCGCCGGCTGCGCCAACGCGACGCAGCGCTTCACCAGCTCGCCGATGCGGATCGTCGAGTCGGCGAGCGAGTACTCGCTGTGGAGATGGAGATGGACGAAAGGGACTGCGGACATGCCGGTGGCAGGTTAGCAGCCTGACCGGGGGGAACAAGACTTGTTTTTTGGATGGGTTACGTCAGTGGGCATGGGTCGGCTCCGCCGGCGCTTTTGCCCTCACCCCAACCCCTCTCCCGCAAGCGGGAGAGGGGCTCGATGGCGGCGGGTCAGGGCCGTAGCCCGCGTCAGGGAAGCGCGCCCCGGGCCCGTGCGACCCGGCGCTCGGGCCCGTCATTCCAGCGAAAGCTGGAATCCATTTTCGCTTCTCGTTGGAAGGCGAGGTTTCGCCCGGGCGCAAGATCAAGATGGATTCCAGCTTTCGCTGGAATGACGATGTGAGGCGCTGCGACTCGGCGTCCCGGGTGCGCTTCGCTTACCCGGGCTACGGCGGTGGAATGAGGATGTGGGGCCGGGAGCGGGTCGGGATTGGGGATTCACGACACCCGGAACAACCGCTGCGGCAGATTCCACGGCGCGTAATGCTGCTCGCGAATCCACAGCACGTGCTGCCACAGGGCCAGCTCGTCCATGCGATCGCGGACCCAGGCGGCGCGGCGTTGCGATGCGGTGCCGTCGGGGTGTTCGGCCTGACGGTACGCGCAGTAGTCGCGGTAGTCCTCCACATCGTCGGCGAAGGCCGGCCACGCCAGTTCGATCAGCAGCACGTCGTCGAGCTGGCCGAGCAGCGGCGTGCGGTCGGCGATCAGGTCGTCCTCGCGGTCGATGTAGGCCAGCAGCTTGCCGATGCGGGCGTGGCTCGCCTCGTCGGCGTCCCAGTCTTCGTCCTGCAGCATCGCGCGCAGTTCCTGCACGCGACGCATGCGCGAGTCGATGACTTCGTGCGCATCGCCCGAAGGCAGGCGGAACAACCACGACGCAAGCTGTTGCAGGCGGTCGGCGTCGACGCGTGGCGCATCGGCGTGGATCTCGTGCAGGAGCTGGTCGAACTGGACCACGGCGATGTCCGACAGCGGAACCGGGCCGGTGGCATCGCGCGCGCCCATGCCGCTGTACATGTGGTCGAACGGCAGCGGCTGCGCGGTGGGGGTGGGATGGGACATGCGCATGGCACACCTCGCTCTGCGGCCTGGCCTCTCCCGCTCGCGGAAGAGGGGTGGGTGAGGGGCCCGCGCTGCGGCCGTCTGCATCGCGCGGGTCGTCCCGCGATCCGTGTGCGGGATGCAGCCCGATGATGCGCCCACGCCCCGGGGATGTCTGTGAGCGCGGCAACGCTCCGACGACGGCTACGCACGCGCCGGCGCATTCATGGCGATGAAGGACGTGAATGCGACGAAGGCCGCCTTGCGGCGGCCTCCGGCGTTGCCTCCCTGCGGGGTTCGCTGCGTCCCTGCGGGCTCAGTGGACCCGGAACATCGGGGTCGATGCAGGCAGGAAGCTGCTCTCGCGGATCTGACGCTCGTACTGGTCCAGCACCGCCTGTTCGTAACGGACTTGTTCCCAGTCGCCGCGGGTGAAGACGAATCCGGCCAGGTTGCGGCCGCGCTGACGGGCTTCCTCGCTGCGCACCCGGCAGAAGTCGAGGTAGTCGTCGACCTCGGCCGCCAGTCGCGGCCATGCCGTCTCGACCACGATCGCGTCGTCCAGGCGCCCGACCTGTGGCATCCAGTCCGGGATCAGGTCGTCACGGCTGCGGGCGTAGTCGACGATGGCGGCGGCGGTGGCCGCGACCCCATCGTTGGCCGGCTCGAAATGGCGGTCGTCGCGCAGCTGCTCGACGGCGGCGATCCAGCGCAGGCGCTGGCGGATGCACGGCGGGGCGGAACCGGGATGTCCCGGGCGGGACAGTTCACGGCCGGCGGACGCGAGCTGGTCGGTCTCCAGCGCATGGCCGCCGATACGGGCCAGCAGGCGGTTGAAGCGGTCGACATCGCCGGCGCTGAGCTGGAATCCATTGATGCAACGACGCCGGCTCGGACCATCGAACGGCTTCAGCAGGATGGCGGGCAGCGGGTTCACGGTGGAGAAAAGGGCGTTCATGGCGGTACTCCGGGGGAGGGATGGCACCGTTCTTGCGGCGCCGGGTCAGGTTCCACCTCCCCCCGCCATGAGTCATGATGGCCGCGCGCGCCTTTAGTCATCGTCCGCTTCGGATGATGAGGAATCCATGAGGTTTTGCCGATGGATCCGCACCAGATGGCAGGCCAGGGCGGGCCGAACGGCGAACGGTACCGATTCGACGACATCGTCGTCGATGCGGCCGCGCACACTTTGACGCGCGCGGGAACCGAGCAGACGGTCGAACCCAAGGCTTTCTCGGTGCTCCTGATCCTGCTGCGGCGGGCGGGGGAGCTGGTCGGGCGCGATGACCTGCTCGACCAGGTCTGGGGCCACCGGCATGTGACGCCGGGCGTGTTGACCCGGGTCATCGCCCAGTTGCGCCATGCGCTGGCCGACGACTCCCAGCATCCGCGCTACATCCAGACCCAGCACGCCCTGGGCTACCGGTTCATCGGCGATCTTCGCGGCGACGCCGAGGCCCCGCCGCCCGCCGTCGTACCGGCCGAAACCCGCGACGAGGTGGTCGTGCGCCATTCGGTGCCGGCGGAGATGGCCGTCGCCGCCAACGAAGCCGAGGCCCCGCTGCTCGCCCCCGAACCCTTCGCGCCGCCGGTGCCCGCCGCCGCGTCGGGCTTGGCCACGCGCCGCAAGGTGTCGGGCCAGCGGCGCTGGTGGCTGGCCGCCGCCGCGCTGCTGGCGATCGCCGCGGGCGGGTACTGGTTCGGCCAGCACCAGCGCGCGGCCGCCGCACCCGCGGCCGCTTCGGTGGCCGTGCTGCCGTTCACCAGCCTGGGCGAGGCCAAGGGCAACGACTACTTCGCCGAAGGCCTGGGCGTGGAGATGATCGATGCGCTGGCCGGCGTGCCCGGGCTGACCGTGGTGGCCGCCCCGCGACCGGCCGACCGCGCGGTGCCGGACGTGAAGCGCCTGGGCACGCAGCTGGACGTGGCGACCGTGCTCGACGCCAGCGTGCGCCGCGAGGGCCAGCGGGTGCGCGTGAGCGCGCGGTTGTCCGATACGCGCACGGGTTTCACGTTGTGGGCCCATAGTTACGATCGGGAAACCGGCGACGTGTTTGCCCTGCAGAGCGACATCGCCAACGAAGTGGTGCAGGCCCTGGTCGGCGTGCTGCCGTCGGCCGACATCGACGCCGCGCGCCGGACCTTGGCACGGCGTTTGACGCCGACCCGCAGCGTCGCCGCCTACGACGCCTACCTCAAGGGCCAGCAGCGCATGCGCGACCGCGAAGGCGGCGACGTCCAGAGCGCCGACAGTGCGATCAACTTCTACCGCGGCGCGCTGGCGATCGACCCGCGCTTCGCGCGCGCGCAGGCGGGCATCTGCCAGGCGGAGATCGCACGCTTCGAAAGCGCGCGCGACACCGCGGCCTTCGTGCGCGCGCAATCGGCGTGCGAACAGGCATCGCAGATGGACCCCTCGTTGCTGGACGTCAGCCTGGCGCTGGGCGATCTGCATCGCGCGCAGGGCAACGCGAAGGTCGCAACGACGCACTACCACCGCGCGCTGTCCGATCCGGCCCTGCGCACACAGGCGTACCTGGGCCTGGCGAACGTCGCCAGCGCGCAGGGACAGAACGCCGAAGCCATGGCGTTTTACGAACGCGCGCGCGAACTGGCGCCGCGCGATGCGCGCGTGGCGCGCGAGCGCGGCTATCACCTGTACATCAGCGGCGACGTCGAAGGCGCCATCGCTTCGTATCGCGAAGCCATCCAGTACCAGCCCGACGACGCCAGCCTGTGGTCGAGCCTGGGCGGTCTGTATGCGGTCAGCGGCGATCCCGAGCGCGCCAGCGAGGCGTACGAAAGCTCGTTGCAGATCAAGCCCAACTACGCGGCGTTGAGCAACCTGGGCTCATTGAAGTTCGACCAGGGCGCGTACGCGCAGGCCGCCGCGCTGTACCGGCACGCCGCCGAGCTCGATCCCAGCGACTTCCGGCTGTGGGGCAACCTCGGCGACGCGCTGACGGCCGCCGGCGGCGCCGGCGTGCAGCAGGCGCGGGAACCTTACGAACGCGCGGCCACGCTCGCGCGGCGCTACCTGGAACTCAAACCCGACGACGCGCAGGGCTTCGCCCAGGTCGCGTGGTACTACGCCAATCTCGGCCGTGCCGACGAGGCGCGCGCGATGCAGGCCAAGGCCGAGGCGCTCGGCACCGAGCGCGGCGAAGTCGCCCTGTGGGGCGCGCAGACGATGGCGCGCTTGGGCGATGAGGCGTCCGCACGCAAGCACGTCGATCTCGCCCGCACGCAGGGCATTCCCGCGCAGCGCATCCAGTCCGTGCCTTTGCTGCGGCCTCTGCTCGCGCACACCGACGAAGTCGATCGCGAAACCGGCACGGCGCAGTAGGCCGTCCCGCCATCCCGCCCGTCCCCCGCGGGCTTCCACGAAGGAGAAGAACAATGAAAACGATGCCGTGCGCGATGGCGTTGCTCGCCATCGCCGTGGTCCTGTCCGTGAGCGCGTGCAGCAACGGCGCGGCCATGCAGCAGTCGGTGCGCCTGACCACGCCCGGCGCCGACGATGGCGTGGTGTGCCCCTCCGTCGAGGAAAAAGGAGCGGGCCCGAAGGCCGTCTACGTCGACATCCAGTACGCGGTGGACGGCACGCCATCGGCGGTTCCGAACAAGTGCTACGTCGACAACGGCACGACCGTGACATGGCGCGATCCGGCGGACCGGACGACGCAGTTCAACCTGGTGTTCTCCAACGCCGGACTGACCGGCACCCGCGGCGGCGCGCTGCAGGCGGCGCAGGCGGCCGAGCGCTACAAGGTGGCGGCCGTGATCCAGGGCCGGCCCGGCGACAACTACAAGTACGGCATCCAGGCCAACGGCAAGGTCGTCGACCCGGCGATCATCATCAAGAAGTAGCGGCGAGCAGGTCGCCCGGCGTTTCCAGCGAGCGTTCGCCACGAAGCGCAGCCTGCACCGGCGCGAAACTGCGCCGGTGCTCCGGGCACGGCCCGTGCTTCACCAGTGCCGACAGGTGCGCCGGCGTGCTGTAACCCTTGTGCTGGTCGAAGCCGTAGTGCGGGAAGCGTTCGTGCAGCCCCTGCATGTAGCGGTCGCGCGCGACCTTGGCGAGGATGGAGGCGGCCATGATCGAACGATCGCGCGCGTCGCCGCCGATCCAGGCTTCACCCACGCAGGGCAGGTTGCGCGGCAGTGCGTTGCCGTCGATGCGCGCCACGTCGACCGTGTGGTGCAGGCAGGTCAGCGCGCGGCTCATGCCGCTCATCGTCGCGTGGTAGATGTTGATGCGGTCGATCTCCTCGACCGCTACGAACTCGATGTGCCACGCCACCGCACGTTCGACGATGCGCTCGTAGAGCATCTCGCGTCGCTGCGCGGTGAGCTGCTTGGAATCGTCGAGCCCGTTGATCGGCGTGCGGCCCGGCGCGAACACCACCGCCGCCACCACCACCGGCCCGGCGAGCGGACCGCGTCCGGCTTCGTCCACGCCGGCCACGCGCAGCGGTGCGCCGTCGCGACGCGCGCCCAGGTCCAGCGGCATCTGCGCGTCATGCGACATGGCGCGCCTGGATGAGTTCGGCCACGGCGTCGGCTGCGCGCGCGGAGGCGTCCTGGCGCAGTTGCAGGTGGAGTTCGCGGAATTTCGGCGCCAGCGCTTCTGCGGCGGCCGGATCGTGCAGGAACGTCGCGACCGCGGAGGCGAGGTTGTCGGGCGTGCAGTCGTATTGCATCAGTTCGGGCACGACGGCCTCGCCGGCGAGCACGTTCGGCAGCGAATACTGCGTGACCTTGAGCAGGCCCAGGCCCTTCACCAGCGAATAGGTCAGCGGCGCGACCTTGTAGGCGACCACCATCGGCCGCTTGGCCAGCATCGCTTCCAGCGTCGCGGTGCCGGAAGCGAGCAGGATCGCATCGCTGGCGATCATCAGCGTGCGCGCCTGCCCGTTGAGGATGCGCAGCGTGGCACTCAGCGCGATGCTGTCCGGGTGCGTGGCGAGCACGCGCTGGAACGCCTGGCGCGCATGGTCGTTTGCCATCGGCACGACCACCTGCAGCATCGGATCGTGCGCGAGCAGTTGCGACGCGGCGGAGAGGAAGTCCGCCCCCAGTCGCTCGATTTCGCCCACGCGCGAGCCGGGCAGCAGTGCGAGCAGTGGACGGTGCAGGTCCAGGCCGAGCTGGCGTCGCGCCGCGTCGCGGTCGGGTTCCAGCGGCATCTCGTCGGCGAGCGGATGGCCGACGAAACGCGCGTCCACGCCGTGGCGCGCGTAGATCGCCGGTTCCATCGGGAACAGACACAGCACGCGATCGGCGCTGCGACCGATCTTCTCGGCACGCTTCTCACGCCAGGCCCATACCGACGGGCTCACGTAATGCACGGTGCGCAGGCCGCGGTCGCGCGCCCAGCGTTCGACGCCGAGGTTGAAGTCGGGTGCGTCGATGCCGATGAACACATCCGGTTGCCACGCGAGGAGGCGTTGACGGAACGCGCGGCGCAGGCGCAGCAGGCGCGGCAGGTGGCGCAGCACTTCGGACAGGCCCATCACCGCCAGTTCGGACGCGTCGTACCAACTGTCGAAACCGGCCGCGCGCATCTGATCGCCGCCGATGCCGGCGAATTCCGCATCGGGGAATCGCACGCGCAGCTCCGCGATCAAGCCTGCACCCAGCAGGTCGCCGGAGGCTTCGCCCGCACACAGGGCGATGCGCTTGGGACGATGGACGGGAGCGGGGGATTCGTAGGGGCTCAAGGCGTCTGTGCGGGTGTCCGCGGTGCGCGGTGATCACGCGGGGATGATAGCCCGAGGGTGGGGTGGTCGGGCTGTATGGGCTGGCTCATCGCAGCGGCAGAGGGACACCGTCATCCCGGCGAAGGCCGGGCCCCAAGCTGTCACGCCATCAGCCCGGAAGCTGTCATCCCTGCGTAGGCGGGGGTCCAACTCGCAGGCGTATCACGCTCGACGCAGAGTGTGATGGATCGGGCCGTTGGATCCCCGCCTGCGCGGGGATGACGGCATGGCGGCTGCGAGGGTGCGAGCCTGAGTCCCGGCCTTCGCCGGGATGACGTCTGGAGAAGCGATGAGGCTCGACTGCAACGGCGTTCGATCCGGCCGGTACCGCGACGCACTCAGCGCAGCAGCGGCTTCTCGCCCGCGTCGATGAACTCCAGGAACATGCGCGCATCCTCGCTGCCGGCGGCCAGTTCGGCCAGCTTGGCGCGAGCGTCTTCGAGCGATCCGCCGGACATGTACAGCGCGCGGTATGCGCGTTTGATTGCGCCGATGCGCTCGGCATCGAAACCGCGGCGCTTGAGGCCTTCGCTGTTGATGCCGCGCGGGCGGCCGTAACCGTCCTGCGCGATCATCAGGAACGGCGGAACGTCGCCGTTGACCAGCGCGCCCATGCCGATGAAGGCATGCGCACCGATGCGGCAGAACTGGTGCACTCCGGCGAAGCCGCTGAGGATCACGTGATCGCCGATGGTGACGTGCCCGGCCAGCGTCGCGTTGTTGGAGAACACGCAATGGTTGCCGATCATGCAGTCGTGCGCGACATGCGTGTAGGCCAGGAACCAGTTGTCGTGGCCGATGCGCGTGATGCCGCCGCCAGTGCCGGTGCCGCGGTTGATCGTGGTGAATTCGCGGAACAGGTTGCGGTCGCCGATTTCCAGCTCGACGCGCTCGCCGTGGTACTTCTTGTCCTGCGGTTCACCGCCGATGGCGCAGTGGCCGATGAAGCGGTTCTCGCGGCCGATGCGCGTGGGGCCCTGCACGCTGCAGTGCGGCCCGAACACACAGCCATCGCCGATCTCGACTTCGTCGCCGATGTAGCAGAACGCGCCTACCTGCACACCTTCGCCCAGGCGGGCACCCGGTTCGACGATGGCGCTGGGATGGATGCGCGCGGTCATGGCATCAGCCCTTGGCTTCGGCGCAGACGATCTCGGCGCAAGCGACCTGCTCGCCGTTGACGCTGGCCACGCCGGTGTAGATGGCGACGTTGCGGATCACGCGCTTGATGGAGACTTCCAGATCCAGGCGATCGCCGGGCACCACCATCTTGGAGAACTTGGCGTTGTCGATCTTCACCAGGTAGAACAGGCGGCCGTCGGCGGTGTTCTGGTTCGACAGCTGGGTCAGCACGCCGCCGGCCTGCGCCAGCGCCTCCACCACCAGCACGCCCGGCATCACCGGATGGCCGGGGAAATGGCCCTGGAAGAAGGGTTCGTTGCAGGTGACGTTCTTGTAGGCCAGCACACGCTTGTGCGGTTCGAGCTCGACCACGCGGTCCACCAGCATGAACGGATAGCGGTGCGGCAGCAGCTTCTGGATGGCGGTGACGTCGAGCGGGAGTTGCACGTTGAGGCTCATGGAAATTCCTTGCTTGCGCGTCCTGCGCGTGAAGGCCGCGCATCGTGTGCGGCATCCGGGCCAGGCCCGGAGTCGGGTAAGGGGCGAATCGTACCGCGACTGGGGCGTCGGCGCCCCCGACGCCGGTGTACGGTCAGTCGTCGCCGCGGCCGCCGATGCGGCGGGCGAGGGCATCGAGCTGCTTGAAGCGGGCGGCGTTCTTGCGCCAGCTGCGGTTGTCCATCAGCGGCGTGCCGGAGGAGTACTCGCCCGGTTCGCGGATCGAACTGGTGACCAGGCTCATCGCCGTGACGATGACCTTGTCGCAGATTTCCAGATGGCCCACCACGCCCGCCGCGCCGCCGATCAGGCAGTAGCGCCCGATGCGCGCGCTGCCGGCCACCGCGGCACAACCGGCGATGGCGGTGTGGGCACCGATGACGACGTTGTGGCCGATCTGGATCAGGTTATCCAGGCGCACGTCTTCCTCGAGCACGGTGTCCTCGATCGCGCCGCGGTCGATGCAGGTGTTGGCGCCGATCTCGCAGTCGTCGCCGACGACCACGCCACCCAGCTGCGGCACGTTGAGCCAGCGTCCGGCTTCCATCGCCAGGCCGAAGCCGGCCGCGCCGAGCACGGCGCCTGGATGCACCGTCACGCGCTGGCCCACGCGCACGCGCGTGACCAGCGTGACGCGGGCGATGAGTTCGCTGCCGGCGCCGACGACGCAGTCCTCGCCGATCACGCAACCGGGGCCGATGATGGCGCCGGCCTCGATGCGGCTGCGCGCGCCGATGCTGACGAACGGGCCGACGTGCGCGGACGGATCGACGCTGGCGCTCGGGTCGATCGCTGCGGAGGGATGCACGCCCGGATCGCGCACGGGGCGCGGCTCGAACAGTGCGGAGATCTTCGCGAAAGCCGCGTACGGGTCACGCGCGATGAGCGCGGTGCGGTCGTACCCGGCCGCATCGTCCTCGCGCATGACGACGATGCCCGCCTGGCTCTGCGGGAGCTGGCCGCGATACTTCGGATTGGCGAGGAAGGCGACCTGCGACGCGCCGGCGCGGGCCAGCGTGCCGACGCCGTCCACGTGTGTGGCGGCGTCGCCGTGCAGGCGCAGGTCGAAACGCTGCGCCAGCTCCTGTGCGGTGTACGTGGTGGACGGCATGGACGTCGCCGCCGTCAGAACGTACCGCCGAAGGTGAACTGCAGGCGCTCGAGCTCGTCGCCTTCCCGCAGCAGGCTGCCGTCGGGGTTGTACTCCGTGTCCTGCTTCTTGAGCGGGAAGGCATAGCTGATGGAGATCGGGCCCATCGGCGAGCGCCACATCAGTGCCAGGCCCGTCGAAGCGCGCAGCTCGCCGGAATCGAACGCGTCGTAGTCCTTGAACACGTTGCCCACGTCGACGAACGCGGAGACGCGTGCGGCCGGCGTGTCGAGCAGGGTCGGGAAGTACATTTCCAGCGAGCCCACGGTCTTGAACGCGCCACCGATCGGCTGCTGGTAGTTCGGATTGCCGGCCGGCGAGTCGCGCGGGCCGAGCGTGTTGTCGGTGAAGCCGCGCACCGAGCGCACGCCACCGGCGTAGAAGTTCTCGAAGAACGGCAGGCCGCCGGCGGTGATGGTGCGGATGTAGTCGGCATCACCCGGCACGCAGGAGTAGTTACCCGGCGTGCGGCACAGGTTGCGCGTGGTGTCGTCGCCGTAGCTGTCGCCGTAGCCGAGTTCGGCGCGTGTGTTGAGCACGAAGTGGCGCGACAGGGGCCAGAACTTGGAGATGTTGTAGTTGAGCTTGTAGTACTCGACCGTCGAGCCCGGCAGGGTGGTTTCCAGCCACACGCGCTGCTGCATGCCGCGGGTCGGCGTCAGGAAGCTGTCGAGCGAGTTGCGGCCCCAGCCGATTTCCGCGCGCCAGGCGTGGAAGGTCTGCTGATCCAGGGCGAGGATGTAATCCACGATGCTCTGCGGCGTGGAGCCGGGGAACACGAGGATCTCGTTGGTGTCGATGCCCAGCATCGCCGTGACCGTGTCGGTCTCGGTGATCGGCAGGCCGAACACCGCCTGCGCCGCGCCGGAGTTGGTCGAGTACTGCGCGGTGTTGAAGTCGGAGTAGTCGAGTTCGCGCCACCACAGGTTGTAGCCCAGCGACAGCCCGCTGTCGGTGAAGTACGGATTGCGGAACGAGAAGTCGTAGCGCTGCATGTAGTCGTTGCGCTGCGCCTGCACCGACACCTGGTTGCCGCTGCCCAGGAAGTTGGTCTGCGACAGCTGCACCTGCGCGGTCAGGCCGGACAGCTGCGAGAAGCCCAGGCCGAACACGAAGCTGCCCGACGTGGTTTCCTTGAGGTTGTAGACCACGTCGACCTGGTCGTTCGTGCCCGGCACCGGCACGGTCTCGACGTCGACGGTCTCGAAGTAACCCAGCTGCTGCAGGCGGATCTTCGAACGGTCGATCGCGGCCTGCGAGTACCAGGAACCTTCGAACTGGCGCATCTCGCGACGGATCACTTCGTCGCTGGTGCGGGTGTTGCCCTTGTAGGTGATGCGGCGCACGTTGACGCGCGGGCCCGGGACCACCTGCATGTTGATGCCGACGGTCTTGTCTTCGCGGTGGACATCCGGAATCGGGTTCACCTGCGCGAACGCGTAGCCGACGTTGCTCAGCGTGTTGACGATCGCGTCGGAGCTGATCTCCAGCAGGCGGCGCGAGAAGATCTGGTCCGGCTTGACCAGCACCAGGCGCTCGATCTGCTCCTTCGGCAGGATCGTGTCGCCGGTGACCTGCACGCTGGAGACCTTGTACTGCTCACCCTCGGTCACGCCGGCAGTGATGAACATGTCCTGGCGGTCGGGGCTGATGGAGACCTGCGTGGAGTCGACGCTGAAGTCGACGTAGCCACGGTCCAGGTACCAGGAGTTGAGCTTTTCCAGGTCGCCGGAGAGCTTCTCGCGCGAGTACTGGTCGTCGCGGCGGTACCAGCTGAGCCAGTTGTGCTCCTTCGACTCCCACGACTCGACGATGTCTTTTTCTTCGAACTTCTCGTTGCCGATCAGGTTGACGTGGCGGATCTTGGCCGCCTTGCCTTCCTTGACGTTGATGGTGATGTCGACGCGGTTGCGATCCAGGCGCGAGACCGTCGGATTGATCTCGACGTTGTACTTGCCGCGGTTGTTGTACTGGCGCGTCAGTTCCTGCGTCACGCGGTCGAGCGCGAGGCGGTCGAAGGTGTCGCCTTCGGACAGACCGGCTTCCTTCAGGCCCTTGAGCAGGTCCTCGGACTTGATGTCCTTGTTGCCCGTCAGGGTGAGCTTGTTGATCGCGGGACGCTCGGCGACGGTGACGACGAGGATGTCGCCCTGGCGGCCGATGTCGACGTTCTCGAAGAAGCCCGTCTTGTACAGCGCGCGGATCGCCTCGCCGACGCGGGAGGCGTCGATCGTGTCGCCGCGCTCGACCGGCAGATAGGTGAACACCGTACCGGCAGAGATGCGCTGCAGACCGTCGATACGGATGTCGCTGACGGTGAAGGTACCGATCGTGGACGTCTCCGGCGTGCCGGCCAGCGCGAACGGATCGGCCGTCTGCGCCAGGGCGGGCAGGGCGGTCGAGCCCATTGCCGCGATCAGTGCGAGGGCAAGCAGGCGGCGGGTCGGCGTTTGCGTCATTAGTACGTCCGGTTGAGGGTCGTGTTGGCCCGGAGCCGGGCGTAGGGTCGAGGCGGAAGCGGGTCTGCGCAGGAAGGTGTCCGGCATCAGCGCACCAGGTTGTTCATGATGTCGTTGTAGAACGCCAGACCCATCAGTCCGGCGATCAGCGCCAGGCCGACGTACTGTCCGGCGGCCATTGCCCGCTCGCTGACCGGGGTGCCTTTGACCAGCTCGATAAGGTAATACAGCAGGTGACCGCCGTCCAAGATTGGGATCGGAAGCAGGTTCAGGATGCCCAGGCTGAGCGACAGCATCGCCAGCATCTGCAAGAACCACGCGGTGCCGTTCTGGGCCGACATGTTGGCGGCGCGGGCGATGGTGATGGGGCCGGCGACGGTGTTCTGTACCGAGACCCGGCCGGTGAAGGCGCGGCCGATCATTGCGAACAATTCGTGCGCCTGGTGGACGCTTTCGCGCACGGCGGCGGGGACGGCCGCGATGGGGTCGTAGCGCAGCACCGCATCCTTTGCCGGTTCCGGCGGGCGCGCCATCTGCACGCCCAGGCCCCAGTAGTCCTGGCCGGTCTGGGCGCTCTTCATGCGCTTGGGCACGATCTCCAGGGCGAGGCGGTCGCCCTTGCGATCGACCTCGATCATCGTCGCGCCACCGCGCGCGCCCAGGGTCTGCACCAGCGGTCCGATGTCGTCCCATGAGGCGACCGGCTGGCCGTCGATGGCGGTGATGCGGTCGCCTTCGGCGAGCACGCCCCAGGCCGGCGTGTCCGGCGCGACGCGGCCGATCAACGCCGGCACCAGCATGTAGCGCGGGGTCAGGCCCATGACCTCCACCGCGCGGCGCTCATCGAACGACGCGGGCAGGTCGGACAGGCGCAGCTGGCGCGTGACCTCGTCGCCACCGGCGGTGCGCACGCGCACGGGCGTGTCGGCGTGGTCGAGTGCGGCGGGAATCAGCGCGAGGACGGCCTCGCTCCAGGTCGGCGTCGCGCGGTCGCCGACGGCGAGCATCGTGTCGCCCGCGCGCAGACCCGCCGAAGCGGCGATGCCGGTGACATGCCCCACCACCGGCGCGTAGTCGGCGCGACCGACGACGAACATCGCCCAGAACAGGGCGACGCACAGGATCAGGTTGGCGACCGGGCCGGCCACGACGATCGCGATGCGTTTCCACACCGATTGCCGGTTGAACGCCTGGTCCACCAGTTGCGCAGGCACGTCGCCTTCGCGTTCGTCGAGCATCTTGACGTAGCCGCCGAGCGGGATCGCGGCGACCACATACTCCGTGCCGTCCTTGCCGCGACGCGTCCACAGCGGCTTGCCGAAGCCCACCGAGAAGCGCAGCACCTTGACCCCGCAACGGCGGGCGACCCAGTAGTGGCCGAACTCGTGGAACGTGACGAGCACGCCGATGGCGACGATCAACCACCAGATGGAGCCGAGGAACTCACTCATGATGTTGTGGGCTCTCGTGGCAGGTCATGCGCATGCGGCGACGGACTGGGCGGCGTGGCGTCGTGCCTGTGCATCGGCATCTCGCAGGGCCGCCAGCGACGTCGCCGGGGTGGAGGGAAGCGCGACGAGGGTGTCCTCGACCAGCGCGGGTATGGCTAGGAAACCGATCCGGCGCTGAAGAAAGGCTGAAACCGCCACTTCGTTCGCAGCGTTCAGCACGGCCGGGGCGGTACCGCCCGCCGCCAGGGCCTCGAAAGCCAGCCGCAGGCAGGGGAAGGCCGCCAGGTCCGGCGGCTCGAAGTCCAGCCGCCCGTGCGCCAGCATGTCCAGCCCGCCGACGCCGGACTCGATCCGTTCGGGCCAGCCGAAACCCACCGCCAGTGCGGTGCGCATGTCGGGCAGGCCGAGCTGGGCGAGGGTGGAGCCGTCGACGAATTCCACCAGCGAATGCACCAGGCTCTGCGGGTGCACCAAGACCTGGATGCGGTCGCCGTCCACGCCGAACAGATGGTGGGCCTCGATGACCTCCAGGCCCTTGTTCATCAGCGTGGCCGAATCGACCGAGATCTTCGGCCCCATCGACCACTTCGGATGGGCCACGGCCTGTTCCGGCGTGACATCGGTCAGTTCCTCGCGACGACGGCCGCGGAACGGCCCGCCCGAGGCGGTCAGCAGGATGCGCTTGAGCCCGGCGTGCGCATGCGCGTCGGGCAGGCACTGGAAGATGGCGTTGTGCTCGCTGTCGATCGGCACGATGGTCGCGCCGCCCGCCTGCGCGTCCTGCATCAGCAGTTCGCCGGCGAGCACCAGGGATTCCTTGTTGGCCAGCAGCAGGCGCTTGCCCGCACGCGCGGCGGCGAGCGTGGACGGCAATCCCGCGGCGCCGACGATGGCCGCGACCACCGTGTCGCACGCATCGCCGGCGACCAGTTGCTGCAACGTTTCGTCGCCGCAGTGCGGTTGCGTCGGCAGGCCCGCCTCGCGCAGGCCATCGCGCAGCGCGGCGAATGCGCCTTCATCGGCGATGACGGCGTGATCCGGACGATGGCGACGGCACAGTTCGACCAGCGCGCTCGCATTGCTGCCGGCGGCGAGCACGCTTGCGCGCAGGCGGTCGGGATGACGGGCGATCACGTCCAGTGCGGACGTGCCGATCGATCCGGTGGCACCCAGTACGGCGACGCTGCGCATGATCAGAGGCCCGCGCGCATCAGAAACCCATGACCGCCTTGCCCAGCGCGAACACCGGCAGCGCGGCCAGCACGCCGTCGACGCGGTCGAGGATGCCGCCGTGGCCCGGGATCAGGTTGCCCGAGTCCTTCACGCCGACATGCCGCTTGAGCAGGCTTTCGAACAGATCACCGATCACCGAGAACAGCACGGCGACCAGTGCCACCAGCGCGACGGCCGGCAACTGGCTGGGCGTCGCGCCTGCGATCAGGGCGAACACCACGCCGATCACGACGCCGGCGACCACGCCACCGGCCAGGCCTTCGAGCGTCTTGTTGGGGCTGATCCGCGGCGCCAGCTTGCGTTCGCCGAACAGCTTGCCGCCGAGCTTGCGACCGGCGAAGTACGCACCGCTGTCGGCCGCCCACACGATCGCCAGCGCGGTCAGCAGCCAGCGATGGCCGTTGGGCTGGCCGGCGTGGATCCATGCAAGCGCGCACCAGGCGGGGATCATGCTCAGCGCACCGGCGGCCAACTTGAAGATGCGCGCGTGGGTGTCGTGGTCGCTGGCGAAGTTGTAACGGCCCAGCCACAGCAGTGCGAGCAGCCACCACACCACGCCGATCACGGACGCGAGCTGGAACAGCACCATGCTGTAGCCGGTGCTGGAACGTGAGGCCCAGACGATGGCGACCATCACCGCCAGATTGGCGACCAGCAGCACGGTGCGGGCGAGGGTGTCTTCGATCTCGGCCAGATCGAACCACTCCCATAGCCCAGCCAGGAACAGCACCGCCGCCAGCGCGACCATCCATGGGGTGGGCAGCAGCAGGATCGCGGCGATCGCGACCGGCGCCATCACCAGTGCGGCGAGCAGGCGGGTTCGGGTCATTCGGGAGTCTCGTTGGTCGGGGCCGGCGCGACCTGGGCGCCGGTAAGGCCGAAGCGGCGCTGGCGGCCAGAGTAGTCGTCCAGGGCGCGTTGAAGTGTCGCCGCATCCAACTCGGGCCACAACAGGTCGGTGAACCACAGTTCGGTGTAGGCCAGCTGCCACAGCAGGAAATTGCTGATGCGGGTCTCGCCGCCGGTACGGATGAACAGGTCCGGTGCGGGCAGGTCGGCCAGGCTCATGCGCGAAGCCAGTGCGCGCTCGTCGATGTCTTCCGGATCCAGGTGCCCGGCGGCGACATCCTGCGCCAGCGAACGCGCGGCCTGCGCGATGTCCCAGCGCCCGCCGTAGCTGGCGGCGATGGTCAGGTGCAGGCGGGTGTTGGCGCGGGTGCGGTCTTCCGCCGAGGCCATCTGCGCGCGGATCGCCTCGTTGAAGCGCTCGCGTTCGCCGATGAAGCGCACGCGCACGCCGCGGCGGTCGAGCTCGTCGACCTCGCGTTCCAGGGCGCCGAGGAACAGCTTCATCAACGCGCCGACCTCGTCTTCGGGACGGCCCCAGTTCTCGCTGGAGAAGGCGAACAGGGTCAGCGCTTCGATGCCTCGTTCCAGGCAGAAGTCGATGCATACGTTGACCGCGCGCGCGCCGGCGCGGTGGCCGATGACGCGCGGGCGGCGGCGGCGCTCGGCCCAGCGGCCGTTGCCGTCCATGATGACGGCAAGGTGGCGCGGGACGCGTGCGCTTTCGATGGTGGATTCCGACGACATGACGGGACGGTCTGACCCGTCAGACCGCCATGAGTTCCTGTTCCTTCGCCTTGACCACTTCGTCGACGTCCTTGATCGCCGAGTCGGTGATCTTCTGGATGTCGACTTCCGAGCGCGCCACGTCGTCTTCGGTGATCTGCTTTTCCTTCAGCAGTTCCTTGACCTGGTGGTTGGCGTCGCGGCGGATGTTGCGGATCGCCACCTTGGCGTTCTCGCTCTCCGAGTGCACCAGCTTGGACAGTTCGCGGCGGCGCTCTTCGGTCAGGGCGGGCAGGTTGAGGCGGATCACGGTGCCGGCGGTGTTCGGGGTCAGGCCCAGGTCGGAGGCGAGGATCGCCTTCTCGACGGCGGCGACCATCTGCTTCTCCCAGGGGGTGATCGTCAGCGAGCGCGCGTCGGAGATAGCGACCGAGGCGACCTGCGACAGCGGCATCTCGGAACCGTAGTAGTTCACCTTGAGGTGGTCGACCAGCGCGGTGGAGGCGCGGCCGGTGCGGATCTTGATCAGATCGTGGCGAAACGCTTCGACGCTCTTGGCCATACGGGTCTGTGCGTCTTTCTTGATGTCGTTGAGCATCGCCGGCTCCGGTCCTGTTGCGGTAATCGCGGGATTATATAGGCACGCCGCGCATCCCCGCCCGGGCAACGTCCATCAGGGGGCGGGGAGGGCGGATCCGGGATCCAGGGGCGCGGCGGCCTCAGTGGGCGTGATCGTGGTCGTGCCCGTGATGGGCGCGATCGCCGTGCGGGGCGCGGTCGTGGCGGTCGTGTTCGCAGGCGCGGCCGAGTTCGACCTGCAGGGTCGGATGGTTGATGCGAAAGCGCTCGTCGAGTTCGTGGTTCAGGCGATCGATGAAGGCATCGTGGTCGCCCTGGTCCGGGCGCACCAGGTGGGCGGTCATCGCGATCTCGCCCGCGCCGAGCGACCAGATGTGCAGGTGATGCACCGCCTTGACGCCGGGTTGGGCGGCGAGGAAGTCCTGCACGTCGCTCTGCCGGATTCCGCGCGGCACCGCGTCCATGGCGGCATTGAAGGCATCGCGCAGCAGGCTGAAGGAGCCCACCGCGACGACGATGCTGATCAGCAGCGCGATCGCCGGGTCCAGCCACTCCCAACCCAGCCACCACATGCCCACGCCCGCCAGTACGGCGGCCAGCGAGACGGCCGCGTCGGCGACCAGGTGCAGGAACGCGCCGCGGCGGTTGAGGTCGTGTTCGTGGCCATCGCGCACCAGCCAGGCCGCGCCCAGGTTCACGACGATGCCGATGGCGGCCACGACGATCACCGGCAGCGCGGGAATTTCAGGCGGCGCGTTGAAGCGGCGCACGGCCTCCCAGGCCAGCGCGCCGGAGAAGCCGACCAGCAGCACGGCATTGGCCAGCGGCGAGAGCAACGTGGCGCGGCGCCAGCCGTAGGTGTGGCGGTCGGTCGGCGCGCGCCGGGCCAGCACCGCGGCGCCCCACGCCAGGCCCAGGCCGAGCACGTCACCCAGGTTGTGCAGCGCGTCGGACAGCAGCGCGAGCGAATTGGTCGCGAAGCCGTAACCGGCCTCGAGTGCCGTGTAGAGCAGGTTGATCAACGTCACCGTCGCGAATGCGCGCGTGGCGTTGAACGTCGTGTGATCGTGGTGATGTCCGTGGCCCATGGTGCGATGGTGGCACGGGGGGCGGGCGGACTCTATTACAGGCGTGGCAAACGGGATTGCGTCGCCGAAAGGAACGCGCGTCGCAGCGTGCGCCGCGCGTCGCGCGCGATCAGCCGTTGCGGCCCTGCACCAGCGTGCCGATGTTCTCGCCGCGCAGGATCTGCAGCAGCTGGCCCGGCTGGCCCATGTCGAAGATGCGCAGCGGCAGGTCGCTGTCGCGGCACAGGGCGAAGGCGGCGGTGTCCATCACCTGCAGGTTGCGGGCGATCACCTCGTCGTAGGTCAGCTTGTCGAAACGGACCGCGTTCGGGTGCTTCTTCGGATCCTTGTCGTACACACCGTCGACCTTGGTGGCCTTGAGCAGCAGGTCGGCGCCGACTTCGATCGCGCGCAGTGCCGCGCCGGAATCGGTGGTGAAGAACGGGTTGCCGGTGCCGGCGGCGAAGATCGCGATGCGACCCTTTTCCATGTGGCGGACGGCGCGGCGGCGGATGTAGTCCTCGCACACGTCGTTGATCTTGATCGCGCTCATCACCCGGCACTTGGCGCCGAGCTTTTCCAGCGCGTCCTGCATCGCCAGCGCGTTGATGACGGTGGCGAGCATGCCCATCTGGTCGCCGGTCACCCGGTCCATGCCGCCGGCGGCCAGGCCGGCGCCGCGGAAGATGTTGCCGCCGCCGATCACCAGCGCCACCTCGGCCCCGGCCTGCTGGGCCTCGATCACCTCGCGGGCGAGGCGGCCAATCATCTTCGGGTCGATGCCGTAGTCCTCATCCCCCATGAGCGCCTCGCCGGACAGTTTGAGCAGGACACGGCGATAGGCGAGCTGGGACATGGGAACCTCGGAATGTGGGGGGCAAACGGCGGGATTGTACGGGATCGCGCGTGGTCGACCGCGCACGGCGGTGCCTGCTGCCGATCGGCGCGGCGTCCAGACCCGGTGAAGCGCGGCTCCCGCGCCGGACCCTGTGAGAACCGCGTTGCAGTCCTGAACGGAGCCGTCGGGCGCGGGTGGGGTAGGGGCGGCCCCCTGCGTTGATCTGGCATGGACGGACGTGCGTACAGCCCCAGCGCGATGGAGTCGGCCGGCCTCGGGCCCGCCGAGGCCTCCGCATGGGTGGCGCTTGCGTGCTACAACTCATCGTTGCGACATGCGCTGCCCGAGGACGGGCGCCCGGCGTCGGGTACGGACGGCGGGAATGAGCGGGACGAACCCGACGGCGCCGATCTTCGCGACCTTGCAGGAGCCGTCGGTCCCCATCATGCGTTCGAGACTTTTTCGACCTTCGGCCTCGTTTTGCCGCCCCTGGGGCCAGCCGGCAGGAGCTCGCCGGTGAGCGCGATGATGCCCCACCGCTCCCCCGACGAGGACGCGCCCGGCGCCATGGGCGAGGGTGACGACGGCTTCGACCGGTTCGTGCGCGAGCACCGCGCGTTGCTCGTCGCCTACCTCAGCCGCCGCATCGGCGAGGACGATGCGCAGGACGTGGCTCAGGAAGCCCTGGTCCGCCTGATGCGCTACCGCGCCCAGCCGTTCGAACAGCTGCGGCCGCTGATGTACCGCATCGCCATCAACGTGATCCACGATCGCGGGCGGCGCGATACGACCCGGCAGGTCTTCGCACACGTGAGCCTGGACCAGGATTTCGTCGGGCTGCCCTCTCTGGAGCCCAGCCACGACCAGCGCATCGAACACGAGCAGGAACTGGCGCTGGTGCGTTCGGCGATCCTGCAGTTGCCCGAGCGCTGCCGCCAGGTTTACCTGCTCAACCGAATCGACGGCATGAGCTACAGCCAGATCGCGCAGCACTGCGGGATCTCGGTGAAAGCCGTCGAGAAGCACATCGGAAAGGCGCTGTCGCTGCTTCGCTCCCGGCTGAAGCAGGTGGGCGCCGACCGCGAGGGACGCTCATGAACACACGGATGTCCAACCCCGCCGACGGCGAAGCCGAATCCTGGATGGCGCGCCTGCTGGCGCCCGACTGCACGCCGGCCGATCGCGCTGCGTTCGAGGACTGGCTGGCGCAGGCGCCGGAAAACGTCGAAGCCTGGCTGGAAGTGGAGCGCCTGCAGATGCTCTCCGCGCAGCTGCGCTCGGACGAGATGCTGCGCGCCGCCACGCGCGCCGTGCGTCGCGCCCCGGCACGTGTGGGGTGGCGACGCTGGGTACCGGCCGCCGCCGCGGCGGTCCTGGTCCTGGCCGTCACCACGATCTGGTGGCGCCAGGAGCCCTTCGCCGAGGCGGAGCCGCAGCAGTTCGCCACCACGATGGGCGAGCAATCCGAAGTCACCCTGGCCGACGGCACCGTGGTGCTGCTCGACACGGGCTCGCGACTCACCGCGCGTTTCGATGGACGGCAGCGCCTGGTGGAACTGGAACGCGGCCGCGCGCAATTCGTCGTCGGCGTCGATCCGGATCGGCCCTTCCTCGTGAAGGCCGGTGCGGGCACCGTGCGCGACATCGGCACCACGTTCCAGGTCAGCCATCGTGCCGACGCGGTCAACGTCGGCGTGCTCGAAGGACGCGTGGACGTGAGTGCCGGCGGCGGCACGGCCACGGCGCTGGCGCCGGGCGAGCAGGTCGACGTCGACACGAAGGGGCGGATCGGTACGAAGGCGCCGCTGGACGTCGTCGCCGCGCGCGCCTGGCCGCAGGGCGATCTGGTCTTCAAGCAGCGTCGCCTGGACGAACTGCTGGCGGAGATGAACCGCTATTCGAAGCAGCAGGTGCGCCTGGCCGATCCCGCGCTGGGTGCGCTGACGGTGAGTGGCGTGTTCCACGCCGGCGATCAGGACGCGCTGGTGGCCGTGCTCGAGCGTGGTTGGTCGCTGCGCGCGGAGCGCAAGGGCGCCGAAGAGATCGTCCTGCACGCCAGCGATCGTTAAAAATCCATTGCGCCGGCCCGGCGCGCTCTCGTATGGTGCGGGTTTCCCGTCGCCGTAACCGTACGAATGGCCAGGAAGTTACGCCTCACCCTTGCCATTGTCGGTGCGTTGTCCTTGGCATGCGCCGCGACGCCTGCCGCCGCCCTGCAATCGCCCTCGTCGGTCACCCGTTTCGCCATTCCGGCCGGAACGCTCGACCATGCGCTGCAGTCGCTGGCCACGCAGAGTCGCGTGCAGGTGATGTACGCGCCCGAGCTGGTCGGGCAGCGCCGTTCCGCCGGCCTCCAGGCCAGCCTCTCCGCGGAGCAGGCGCTGTCCGTGCTGCTGCGCGACACCGGGCTGCGAGCGGTGCAGGTCACGCCCGGCGCCTTCCTGATCGAACGCGCGCCCGCGCCTGCCGTCGCGCCGCCGCCCCCGCCTGAGCCCGCGCGCGAGCCGGTGGAGCTGGCGACGGTCGAAGTCACCGGCACCCACATTCCGCGTGCCTCCATCGACGTGGTGACGCCCGCGCCGCTGACCCGCATCAGCCGCGCGCAGATCGAGGCCAGCGGTTACCAGACGCTGTTCGAACTGCTGAGCTACCAGCCCGGCATGATCAGCCACCACCCGGTGGACGTGGCGACCGACGGTGGCTTCCAGTCGCAGCAGCCGTTTGCCGCTGCGGCGACGACGAGCCTGTACGGGTTGGGGCCGCGCGCGACGCTGATCCTGATCGACGGCCGCCGCGTGGCGAACTACGGCCTGGCCTCGGCCGACCTGGGCGGGCTGACGGACCTCAACGGCATTCCGCTGACCATGGTCGATCGCATCGAGATCATGCGCGGCGGTGCGTCGGCCATCTACGGCGCCGACGCGATGGCCGGCGTGATCAACATCATCCTGAAGAAGCAGCAGACCGGCGGCGAGATCGCGATGCGCTACGGATTGTCCGAGCACGGCGACGCCGAACAGCGGCGGTTGTCGCTCAGCTACGGGCAGGAGACCGCGCGTGGCGGCAACTTCTTCCTCGCCGCCGACTACTTCCATCGCGACGCGCTGCAGGGCAGCGATCGCCAATGGCGCACCGCCGATCTGAGCCGTTACGGCCTGGCCGATCGACGCATTCCGCTTGGCTATTTCAGCTTCTTCGACATGGCGATCGTGCAGCCGCTGTGCCCGGATGACGTGCGCGACGCCGACGGCCAGTGCTTCCTCGACGTGCCGCGCTATCTCACGTTGCAGCCGGAGCTGGAAAGCGGCGCGGTGTACGCGCGCCTGCGACAGCCGCTGGGCGGGACGGTGGAGTTCGATGGCTCGCTGCGACTGGGTCAGGTGCAGCAACGCCTGCAGGCCGCACCGTTGCACGGCTCGATTCCGCTGCCGCCGGGGCATCCGGACGATCTGTTTCCCGACATGCCCACGCAGCTGGACTACGCCTTCTTCGACGTCGGCCCGGTGCGCAGTCGCAGCGACTCGCGCACGGTCGATCTCGACCTGGGCCTGTCGGGCCTGTGGCGCGAATGGGAATGGCGCGGCGGCGTCTCGCATCATCGCAACCGCGTCGACAACCAGATCGACGGGCTGATCAGCAACAGCGCGTTGTCGCAAGCGCTGATGGATTACAGCTACCGTTTCAACTCGCCCGACAACTCGCCCGAGGTGCTGGCCGCACTTTCGCCGCGCGTGGAAGTGGAGGGCGACGCGCGCTTCGATCAGTTCACCTTCGCGATCAACGGGCCGTGGTTCACGCTGCCGGGCGGACAGACGCAGACCGCCCTGGGCGTGGAATGGTCGCGCGACGCGCTGCGCAACGAGCCCGACCCGCGCATGCTCGACGGTGACGTGGCGCTGGGCGCGCAGAAGAGCCGCCTGGACGACCATCGCTACAGCTCGGCGTTCTACGCGGAAATGAGCCTGCCCATCGCCACCTGGTTGCACGCCGACGCGGCATGGCGCATCGATCATCGCGAGGGCTATGGCAGCGAAACTTCGCCGATGTTCGGGTTGAAGTGGAATCCGCTGGAGACGCTCACGGTACGCGCGACGTCGGCGACGGGTTACCGCGCGCCGTCGCTGTTCGAGCTGCGCCGCCCCAGCGTCGGCGGCGGCACGTTCGCGGCGGTCGAGGCCACGCCGGGCTTGGCGCCTTGCGCCATTCCGACCAACTTCGAAGGCGTCGACTACTGCATCGTCGAGCACGGTGCGATCGAGAACCCGAACCTGCAACCGGAAACCTCGCGCAGTCACACGCTGGGACTGGTGTGGGCGCCGACCGAATCGTTCGACCTGAGCCTGGATCGCTTCCGCATCCGCCGCCGCAACGAGATCGTCACCACCGACGCGGTGGCCGATCCGGAGTCCTTCCCGTTGTCGGTGGAGCGCGACGAGCAGGGTCAGCTGGTGGCGATCAACGACTACTTCACCAACGTCGGCCGCACCGAAGTGGAGGGTTGGGAACTGCAATCGGAGTACCGACTCGACACCACTGCCGCGGGCCGCTTCACGTTCCGGCTGGCGGCGAGTTACTTGTCGAAGCTGGAGCGCCAGCTCGATCCCGCTGCGCCGGCGCTGGACTACGCCGGGCATGGCTCGCCGCAACGCTCGGTGCTGGCCGGCATCGAATGGCTACGCGGCAACTGGGCGAGCGCACTCAACGTGCATCAGCTGGGGCCGGTGGAAATCGCCGCGCCGGGCAGGCCGTGCGCGACGCTCAACGCGGAAGCGGGCAAGTGCCGCACGCCGGCGTCGACGACGGCGGACGTGTACGTCGCGTATGGCGGCTTCGCGAACTGGCGCCTGTCGTTGAACATCGACAACGTGACCGACCGCGAGCCGCGCAACTACGATCCGGCGAAGGGCGGTTACGACATCGCCTACGACGATCCGCGCGGTCGCTTCTACCTGATCAGCGCCGCCTACAGCTTCTGAGGCGGGCGCTCGATTGCGGCCACGCCGGCGGGACGCCGGTCCGGCGTTGCTCGCCCTGATAGGCAGATGATCCCGTCCCGGCGTTCGCCGGGATAGCGCTCACAGACCTCTCCGCGCGCCGCGCGGCTCATCGGTCGTCAAAAAAACTTACCGAGCGAGGTAGGGGGGGCGCCACCCACCCGCGTTATGGAGTTCGTAACCGGATCAGGACGACGGATATGGACGTCTCCGCGCCAGGGATGGCGCACTTTTCCGGGGCGGTCGCGTAAGCGACCACGGTGCATGCGTACCAGGACGGTGCGTATCCGGCGGGAACCACGGGACCTGCCGGTCGGATCAAAGCGGACCCTGCCGCTGCGATCCCTTCTGGAGAAGCCCTGGACGGCTTCTCCAGACCCTCCCCCAGCGGCGCCATCCCCCGGTGTCGCAAAACGGAAAAAGGCCGCGATCGCTCGCGGCCTTTTTCTTTGCCCCGAAGAGGCGGTCGGCTTACGCCAGGCCGGCCTGCTTCATGACTTCGGCGGCGTAGTCTTCCACCACCTTCTCGATGCCTTCGCCGACGGCCAGGCGCTGCATGCCGACGACGTCGGCACCGGCGGCCTTCACCACCTGCTCGACGGTCTGGTTGGTGTCCAGCACGTACGGCTGGCCGTACAGCGTGACCTCGTTGACGATCTTGGCGATCTTGCCGCTGATGATCTTCTCCAGGATGTCGGCCGGCTTGGCCTTGTCCTTGTCGGACATCTTGGCCAGCTCGATTTCCTTTTCCTTCGCGACGAAGTCGGCCGGAACGTCCGACGCCTTGATGTGCGGCGGGTTCATCGCGGCGACGTGCATCGCCAGGCCGCGCGCCAGGTCGGCATCGCCGCCCTTGACCTCGACCAGCACGCCGATCTTGCCGCCGTGCACGTAGGCAGCGACGTTGTTGTCGGTGTCGGTGCGCGCGATGCGGCGGATCAGGATGTTCTCGCCGAGCTTGGCGATGGCGGCGGCGCGGGCTTCCTCGACGGTTTCGCCGGAGGCCAGCTTGGCGGCCTTCAGCGTTTCGACGTCGGCGGCGCCGGAGGCCAGGGCGGCCTGGGCGACGGCGTTGGCGAAGGCGATGAAGTTCTCGTCCTTGGCGACGAAGTCGGTCTCGGAGTTGATCTCGACCAGCACGGCCTTGCCGCCGGCCTGGGCGACGGCGATGCGGCCTTCGGCGGCCACGCGATCGGCCTTCTTGTCGGCCTTGGCCAGACCCGACTTGCGCAGCCACTCGGCCGCGGTGTCGATGTCGCCGTTGTTCTCGGTGAGCGCCTTCTTGCACTCCATCATGCCGGCGCCGGTGCGCTCGCGCAGTTCCTTGACCAGGGAAGCGGTGATTTCAGCCATGGGGTACCTCGAAAAATAGGGTAGGACGGGCTCGGGCCCGCCTTGAGAATCCGGATCGCGACGGCGGGCAGGCCCGTCCGTCGCGGAAAACGCCGTAGCGCCACGCAGGATCGCGTGGCCGCATGACGCGGGTCTTACTCGGCCGCTTCGGCCTTCTTGCCGGCAGCCTTCTTGGCCGGGGCGCGGCGCGGAGCCTTGCGGTCGCCTTCCTCGGTCTCGCCGGCTTCGGCGAAGTCTTCCTCGCGAACGCTGGCGGCCGACGGAGCGGCGGCCTTGCCTTCCAGCACGGCGTCGGCGGCGGCGCGGGCGTACAGCTGCACGGCGCGGATGGCGTCGTCGTTGCCCGGGATGGCGTAGTCGACCAGGGCCGGGTCGTAGTTGGTGTCGACGACGGCGACGACCGGGATGCCGAGCTTCTTGGCTTCCTTGATCGCAATGTCTTCGTGGCCGATGTCGATCACGAACAGCGCGTCGGGCAGGCGGTTCATGTCCTTGATGCCGCCCAGCGAGGCTTCCAGCTTGTCGCGCTCACGACGCAGGCCGAGCACTTCGTGCTTGACCAGCTTCTGGAACGTACCGTCGGTCTCGGCCGCTTCCAGCTCCTTCAGGCGCTGCACCGACTGCTTCACGGTGCGGAAGTTGGTCAGCGTGCCGCCCAGCCAACGCTGGTTCATGTACGGCATGCCGCAACGCTCGGCCTCTTCCTTGATCGACTCACGCGCCGAGCGCTTGGTGCCGAGGAACAGGATCATGCCGCGCTTCTGGGCGATGCCCGAGAGGAAGTTCATCGCGTCGTTGAACAGCGGAACGGTCTTCTCGAGGTTGATGATGTGGATCTTGCCGCGGGCGCCGAAGATGTACGGACCCATCTTCGGGTTCCAGTAGCGGGTCTGGTGGCCGAAATGGACGCCGGCTTCCAGCATCTGGCGCATGGTGATCTGGGGCATTGCTTGAACTCCAAGGCAGTGGAACCGTCCGCCGGGAAAGGGGTGGCGGTGCACCGGCGAGGGCCGGGGCAGGGGTTCCGGGGTTGGGCCTCCCCGCAGCGTTCGTGGCCGAACCGGCTTCCCTGGTGGGTTTCCGGCACCCCGGCACGACGTGTGGCTGCGGGTGTGTATTCGCCTGCGACCGGCTGGGCCGGATCGCTCTCGCCCTGGCGTGGGCGGCAGGGGTAGGCACGGGGCCGGCCACTGAGCCTCGGAATTGTAGCCGTAACGCAGTGTTACGGGCAACTTTGGCCATTCCCTGAGCCTGAACGGCCCTCGGATGGGCCATAATGCGGCCATGGCCATTACCGTCAAAACCCCCGAAGAGATCGAGAAGATGCGCGTCGCCGGCCGCCTGGCCGCCGAGGTGCTCCAGGTCGTCGCCCCGCACGTCAAGGCGGGCGTGACCACCGAGGAACTGGACCGCATCTGCCACGATCACATCGTCAACGTGCAGAAGGCGATCCCGGCCAACGTCGGCTACAAGGGATTCCCCAAGACCGTCTGCACCTCGGTCAACAACGTCATCTGCCATGGCATCCCGAGCGAGGCCAAGGTCCTGAAGGACGGCGACATCGTCAACATCGACGTCACCGTCATCAAGGACGGCTGGCACGGCGACACCAGCCGCATGTACGTGGTCGGCACGCCTTCGGTCATGGCCAAGCGCCTGGTCGACGTGACCCGCGAGGCGATGTTCCGCGGCATCCGCACGGTGAAGCCGGGCGCGACGCTGGGCGACATCGGCGCGGCGATCCAGGAGTACGCCGAGGGCGAACGCTTCAGCGTGGTGCGCGAGTACTGCGGCCACGGCATCGGCCGGATCTACCACGAAGACCCGCAGGTGCTGCATTACGGGCGCGCGGGCGAAGGGCTGGTGCTCAAGCCCGGCATGACCTTCACCATCGAGCCGATGATCAACGAGGGCTCGCGCTATACCAAGCTGCTGCCCGACGGCTGGACCGTGGTCACCAAGGACCGCAAGTTGTCCGCGCAATGGGAGCACACCGTCGCCGTTACCGACGATGGCGTGGACATCCTCACCCGCGTGCCGGGCGACGACAACGACCTATGACTGATCGCTCCGCCGCCGTCGATGAGCCTTCGGCGGCGCAGGATGCCGCTGGCCACGCGGCCGCGATCCGCAGCGCCATTGCCACGGTCGATGCGGGCCTGGCCAAGGCCTTCGACGCCGATCCCGATGCCGACATCGACCGCCTGCTCGCGGCGCGCGCCGGCGCGATGGACGCGCAGGTGCGCGCGGCATGGAAAGCGTGCATTCCCGACGACGCAGCGCTGGCATTGTTCGCCATCGGCGGCTACGGCCGCGCCGAGCTGTTCCCGCAATCCGACATCGACCTGCTGGTGCTGGCCGAGCCCGATGCGCAGGCCGCACACGCCGAGGCGCTCTCGCGCTTCGTCGCGCTGCTTTGGGATGGCGGCCTGCCGGTCGGCCACGCCGTGCGCTCCTCCACGCAGTGCACCGAAGCGGCCGCCGACATCACCGTGCTCACCTCGATGCTGGAGGCGCGCCCGCTGATCGCGCAGGTCGCGCACCTGCACACGTTGCAGGCGGCGATCACCCCCAGCCTGGTGTGGCCGGCGCGCGAGTTCTTCGCTGCCAAGCGCGAAGAACTGCGCCTGCGCCACGCGCGCTACGAAGACACCGCCGACAACCTCGAGCCGAATCTGAAGGAAGGCCCCGGCGGCCTGCGCGACGTGCAGACGCTGCGCTGGATGGCGCTGCGCATCGTCGGTACGGGCGACCTGGAATCGCTGGTCGCCATCGGCCAGTTCGGCGCGGACGAACTGGCCACGCTCGAACGCGAACGCCGTGCGCTGTCGCGCTTGCGCTTCGGCCTGCACCTGGTGGCCGGCAAGCGCGAGGAACGCTTGCGCTTCGATTACCAGAAGACGCTCGCGCAACGCCTGGGTCACGTCGACAACGCCGACAACCTCGCTGTCGAGCAGATGATGCAGGGCTTCTACCGCAGCGCCGCACTGGTGCAGCGCATCGGCGAGCGCCTGTTGCAGCGGTTCGAGGAGCAGATCGAAGGCGAGACCGCGCCGATTCCGATCGACCACGCGTTCGAATTGCGCCGCGACTACCTGGCTGCGCGCGACCCGCACTGGCCGCGCGACGCCTACGACGTGTTCGCGCTGTTCGCCGTCTGGGCCGCACACGACGCGGTGCGCGGACTGCATTCGCAGACGGCGCGCGCGCTGGCCGAATCGCTGTCGCGCGTGCCCGCGTTCCAGCAAGCCGAGCCCGCGCTGCGCGAACGTTTCCTGTCGCTGTTGCGCGGCCCGCATCCGGTGCATGCGCTGGAGCGCATGGCGCGCCTGGGCGTGCTGGGACGCTGGATTCCCGCGTTCGCCAAAGTTTCCGGGCGCATGCAGTTCGACCTGTTCCATGTCTTCACCGTGGACCAGCACACGCTGGCGGTGCTGCGCAATCTCGCGCGCTTCGCCTCGGGCATCGCCGATGAGCGCTTTTCCATCGCGCACGAAATCTGGCCGCGCCTGCGCAAGCCGGAGCTGCTGCTGCTGGCCGGTCTGTTCCACGACATCGGCAAAGGCCGTGGCGGCGATCATTCCGAACTCGGCGCCGACGACGCGCGCATTTTCTGCAGCACGATGGGCCTGTCGCAGGCCGACACCGCGCTGGTGGAATGGCTGGTGCGCCAGCACCTGCTGATGTCGGTCACCGCGCAGAAGCAGGACATCGCCGATCCCGAGGTGATCCACCGTTTCGCCGGCAAGGTGGCCGATCGCGAACGCCTGGACCATCTGTACCTGCTGACCTGCGCGGACATCGCCGGCACCTCGCCCAAGTTGTGGAACGCGTGGAAGGACCGGCTGCTCGCAGACCTCTACACCGCCACGCGACTGGCCTTGCGCCGCGGCCTGGAGCACCCGGTCGCCGGCAACGAACGCGCCGACGAAACGCGCGACGCGGCGCGCGCCATGCTGGCGACGATGGGCATCGGCGACGAACAGGTGGACGCGCTGTTCGCGCGCATGCCGCAGATCGGTTTCGAACGCGGGCGTCCCGACCAGATCGCCTGGCAGGCCGCATCGCTACGCGGCCTGGATGTCGGCCAGACGCTCGTGCGTGCCCGTGCGCTGGGCGAGCACGCCGGGGCATTGGAAGTGTTCGTGCATTCGCCCGACCGCGACGGCCTGTTCGCCGCCATCGTCGCCACGCTCGATCGCTGCGGCCTGGCGATCCAGCAGGCGCGCGTGCTCGACGGTCCCAACGGCATGGTGTTCGACAGTTTCGAAGTCGTGCCGATCGATCCGCGCTGTCCGCCTTCCACCGACGATGTCGAGCAGCGCCTGGGTGCCGCACTGGCCGGCGACCTCGACCGCATCAAGCCGGCGCGTCGTGCGCAGCCGCGCCACCTGAAGCATTTCCGCTTCGCGCCGCAGATCGGGTTCGACACGCTCGAAAGTGAATCCGGCACGCGCACGATGCTCAGCCTGGTGTGCCCCGACCGCCCCGGACTGCTGGCCGACGTGACGCACGCGATCCGCAGCCTGGGCCTGAGCGTGCACGATGCGCGCATCGCGACCTTCGGCGAGCGCGCCGAGGACGTGTTCCAGATCACCCACCCCCGCAACGGGCGCGACGGCGCGCTCGACGAAACGCAACGGCAGGCGCTGCGCGATGCCTTGCTCGCCTGCCTCGAAGGAGATTGTTGAATGGCTTTGCAGAAGAAGACCGCCCGCAAGACCGTGCGCAAGAAGGCCGAGCCGAAGGGGCCGGGCGTCGACGAACTCAAGTTCATGGTAGACAGCGCGTTCGAGCGCCGCGCGATGCTGACGCTGGACGAGATCGAAGGCTCCACGCGTCCGACGGTGGAGCGGGTGATCTCGGGTCTTGAAACCGGCGAATTCCGCGTCGCCGAGCCCGACGGCAAGGGCGGCTGGACGGTCAACGAGTGGCTGAAGAAGGCGGTGCTCCTGTACTTCCGCGTCAACGAGATGCAGATCGTCGACGGTTACCCCGCGCCGTATTGGGACAAGGTGCCGGCGCGTTTCGAAGGCTTCGGCGAGTCCGACTTCCGCAAGCTCGGCGCGCGCGTCGTGCCGGGCGCGATCGCGCGCCGCGGTGCGCACATCGGCAAGGACGTCGTGCTGATGCCGAGCTTCGTCAACATCGGCGCGCACGTGGGCGAGGGCACGATGGTCGACACCTGGGCGACGGTGGGTTCGTGCGCGCAGGTCGGCAAGCATTGCCACCTGTCCGGCGGCGCCGGCATCGGCGGCGTGCTGGAACCGCTGCAGGCCAGCCCGACGATCATCGAGGACCACTGCTTTATCGGCGCGCGTTCGGAAGTGGTGGAAGGCTTCGTCGTCGGCCATCACAGCGTGATCGGCATGGGCGTGTTCCTGGGCCAGAGCACGCGCGTCTACAACCGCGCCACTGGCGAGATCACCTACGGCTACGTACCGCCGTACAGCGTCGTCGTGTCCGGCCAGCTGCCGGCGAAGGACGGCTCGCACTCGCTGTACTGCGCCGTGATCGTCAAGCAGGTCGACGCGAAGACGCGCAGCAAGACCAGCATCAACGAGCTGCTGCGCGGGCTGGCGGAGTGAGCGACGGCATGACGACCACGCTCTACGGCCTGAGCAATTGCGACACCTGCAAGAAGGCTCGCAAGTGGCTGGACCGCTTCGGCATCGGTTATGCCTTCGTCGATTACCGCGACAACCGGCAGTCGCCGGACACGCTGGTGGAATGGAAGGACAAGCTCGGTGGCTGGGAGGCGATGATCAACAAGGCGTCCACCACCTGGCGCACGCTGCCCGACATCCGCAAGACGCCCGGTTCGGATGCCGAGTGGAAGCTGCTGCTGAAGGAATACCCGCAGCTGATCCGCCGCCCGCTGGTGGTCGCCGACGACGGCACCGTCACGCAGGGTTTCAGCGACAACGGCTTCAAGAAGCGCTTCGGGGTGGGTTCCCTTGGTTGAGCATGCAGCCGACGCGGGCGATGTCCTCGCGCTGACGAGCGACCTCATCGCGCGACGTTCCGTCACGCCCGAGGACGCCGGTTGCCAGGCGCTGATCGCGCGGCGCCTGCTCGCGGCGGGATTCCGTTGCGAGCACCTGCGCTTTGGCGACGTCGAAAACCTCTGGGCGGCGCATGGGTCCGATGGGCCGACGCTGGCGCTGCTCGGGCACACCGACGTGGTCCCGCCCGGTCCGCGCGAAATGTGGCACAGCGATCCCTTCGAGCCGGAGATTCGCGACGGCGTGCTCTACGGGCGCGGTGCGGCCGACATGAAGGGCAGCGTGGCGGCGTTCGTGGTGGCGCTGGAGCGTTTCGTCGCCGCGCATCCCGATCACCCGGGGCGCGTCGCGTTGCTGGTGACCTCCGACGAGGAAGGCGACGCGGTGGACGGCGTGCGCCAGGTCGCCGAAGCGTTCCGCAAGCGCGGCGAGCGCATCGACTGGTGCATCACCGGCGAGCCCTCGTCGAAGGCGGTGCTGGGTGATCTTTTGCGCGTGGGCCGACGCGGCACGCTGTCGGCAACGCTCACGGTGGTGGGCGTGCAGGGGCATGTGGCGTATCCGGAAAAGGCGCGCAATCCGATCCATCAGGCGATGCCAGCGCTGGCCGAACTTGCCGCGCGAAGCTGGGATGACGGATTCGAAACCTTCCCGCCCACCAGTCTGCAGATCAGCAACATCCACGCGGGCACCGGCGCGAACAACGTGATTCCGGGCGAGCTGCAGGTGTTGTTCAACCTGCGCTTCAATCCGAACTGGCGCGCGGAGCAGCTCGAACGCGAGTGCGAGGACGTGCTGCGCCGCCACGGACTGGAATACCAGGTGCGCTGGCATCGCGGTGGTGAACCGTTCTACACACCCGAAGGCCCGCTGCGTGCCGCGGCGCGTGCGGTGCTGGGTCGCTACTGCGGCGGTGTGCCGGAGGAGAGCACCGGCGGCGGAACCTCCGACGCGCGCTTCATCGCGCCGCTGGGCGCGCAATGCATCGAGATCGGGCCGGTCAACGCGAGCATCCACAAGGTGGACGAGAACGTCGCCGTTGCGGACCTGGAGCGGCTGCCGGGGCTGTATCGCGAGTTGATCGAGCGGATGCTGCTGGCCTGATTCGGCGAGCGCGGGTGCCGAACTCCACCGTGCTGTCGTTCCCGCGAAGGCGGGAACCCAACCTTCCGACGCGTCATGCGCGCCGGAAGGCGGAACTCCATCGGATGCATGGATTCCCGCCTTCGCGGGAATGACAGCCTCAACAGCGCATTCGCACCATGCGGAAGACGTCTCAGCGCGTCCCGCCCGGCACGAGCTTCATCGCGTACTTCGTTTCCTGCGGCAGGAATGGCGTCGGCCGCCCGTGCACCCAGTCGTCGTGCCCCGCGCCCCAGAACGGCGACATCGGGTGCCCGCTCTGGCCGCCGGGCATGTGGATGATGCCGTCGGCCTCGTGGCCGGGTGCGACGACCATGCGCTCGGAAGCGCCGAAGTTCGGGCCCTGCACGCGCGGCATGCCGCTGTCGCCGGGCAGCTCGTCCGCCGGCATGCACAGCGAGGACTTCACTGCGGCCGGCAAAGCGCGCGACAGCGGGTGGCAGATCTTCGCGGTGTTGCGTTCGCCCCAGGTGCGTTTCGCGATCGGGCCGTCCGTCGCCAGTTCATCGCGCACTTCGCGCGCGGCGTCCTCGAACAGCGCTTCCCACGAAGCAAAGCGGCGCGGCAGCAGGTTCGCCGGACGCTGCGTCACCAGCGGCCAGGCCACGCCTTCGAAATGCGAGAGGTTCGGCATTTCGAACTTGTCGCCCAGCGCCGCGTGCGCCGGTGCGGTCAGGCCGTCGAGCAGGCGGTCGTGCACCGCGAGCCGCCACGCGCGGACGACGCGGTAGCTCACCGAATCGGCGCTCGCGCGGCCCTGCCAAGTCGATGCGGCGGCGGCGAGTTCGTGCAGCGCCGGCGTCTTCGCCGCGCCGTCGCGCTCGCGCAGCAGCGTCCACCAGCGCTTGAGGAACAACGCCCGGTCATCGAGCTGGATGGCGAGCAGGTCGCGCTCGGTGAAACGATCCTTGGCGAACAGGCCGTCGCGGATCTGCTTCGCGCGTGCGCCGTTGGCGTAGCCACCGTCGCCGACGCGCGCGAGCAGCGCGCCATCGACCACGCGCGAATTCGCTGTCCACACGCGCTGCACGGTGCCGATGGGCAATGCGGTGCCGGAGGCCGTGGTGATGGGCCACGGCGCGCACGTCGCCGGTTCGACGACCTGCGTCGGATCGCAGCCTGCGCCGCGTTGCGGCATCGGCCCCAGCAGGCGCCAGGTGATGCGCCCCTGGCTGTCACCGATGGCGAGGTTCTGCGCGGGGATCGCGGTGCGGTCGGCCATCGCCAGCGCGTCGTCGAGCGAGCGGGCGTGCAGGAAATCGGCCAGGCCCAGGTTCATCGAGCCGGGCTGCTGGGCGATCCAGCGCAGCGCGAGGCTGCTGCCGTCGTCCTCGCGATGCAGGATCGGGCCCCATTGTGTCTCGTCGACCGGGAACTCGACATCGTCCGAACCCGCCACGCGAATGATCTCGACCGTGCTCGTCGCGCCCGCGCAGCTGTCGTCGTCGCAATCGGGCACGCGCTTCCAGTCGGCCCAGTCGCCGTAGCTGTTGGTGAAGCCCCAGGCGACATGGCCGTTGCTGCCCACCACCAGCGCCGGCAGGCCGGGCAGGGTGAAGCCGTTGGCGTCGACGCGGCCGTCCGGTGCGCGCGCGTCCGGATAGCGCAGACGCGCGCGGAACCAGATGTTGGGTGCGCGCAGGCCCAGGTGCATGTCGTCGGCCACGATCGCGCGACCGTCGGCCGTGAGCTGGCCCGATACGGCGAAGTTGTTGCTGCCCACGTCGGAGCGCTCCGGCACGTCGGCCGGGCGCGGGCCTTCCTGCATCGGCAGCTGGCGCAGATCGACGATATCCGCGCCGGGCAGCGTGGCGTCGCCGCGCGGGCGACCGGCCAGTGGCGCGTCCCAGCTCGTGCCGTCGTGTGCGAGCAATGCATACAGCGCTTGCGGCAGATGCGGGCGGATGCGCCACATCGCCAGTTCGCGCTCGTTCTTCGCGTCCTGCAGGTCGAAGTACATCGCATAGCCGACCAGCACCGAATCGGACAGCGTCCATGCCTCGGGCTGCGTACGCAGCAGCAGGTACGGCCACGGCCGCACCTTCAATGCGCCGACACCGGCGTTGACGCCGTCGACGTAGGACTGGGCCATCGCGCGCTTGTCGCCGAGGATCGCGTCGAGGTCGCGCGTCACGCGCGCACGCATCCGGTGCACGCGATGTTCCTTGTCCACGCCGATCGCGACCGGGCCGAACAGCGCCGCCAGCTCGCCCGAGGCGGTGCGCCGCAGCAGGTCCATTTCGAAGTAGCGTTCCTGCGCGTGCACGTAGCCGAGCGCGCGCATGGCGTCGTTCTCGTTGGCGGCCTCCACGGTCACCACACCGTTCGCGTCGCGCTGGATCGTCACCGGCGCCGACAGGCCGGGCAGGGCGACCTCGCCCTCCAGACGCGGCAGGCTGCCGCGCATCAGCCACCACACGCCCAGCACCGCGACCACCACCAGCAGCACCAGCGCGATCAGCACGCGCCCGATCCACTTCTTCATAGAACCTTCGCCCGATGTTTCCCCGGGGCCGAGCTTATCCGATGGACGGCGACACGGTCGCGCCCCGGCCCCTTGCATGCGGCGCCGGAGTGCCGCAGGATCGGGCCATGTCTTCCGTCCAGGCCACCGCCTACATCGCCGCCGCCGCGCTCCGCGGCCGCATCGCGTTGGGCCTGAACAATAACAACCGCAATAACGCCAGCCTCCCGCGGGCCGGTGATTAGCGCGTGTAACAGACCGCACTAGCACCCACGAAGCCCGCGCCGAAAAGCGCGGGCTTCGTCGTTTCAGGCCCCTTCAATCCCGTCCACCCTCAAGGAAATCCCGTCATGTGTTCGATCCTCGGCATCTTCGGCCTCCAACCCGGCGACGACGTGCAGGCCCTGCGCCGCCGTGCGCTGGAGCTCTCGCAACGCCAGCGCCACCGCGGCCCGGACTGGAGCGGTGTGCATCTGGACGAGGGCGCGATCCTCGTCCACGAGCGCCTGGCCATCGTCGACCCGGCCGGCGGTTCGCAGCCGTTGCGTTCGGCCGACGGCGAGCTGGTGCTCGCGGTCAACGGCGAGATCTACAACCATCGCGAACTGAAGCAGGCGTTGACGCAGCCGTACGCGTTCCAGACCGGCTCGGACTGCGAGGTCATCAGCGCGCTGTATCGCGAACGCGAGGACATCGCCGGCTGGCTCAACGCGCTGAACGGGATCTTCGCCTTCGCCCTGTGGGACCGCACGCATCACCGCTTCCTCATCGCCCGCGACCCCATCGGCGTTTGCCCGCTGTACTGGGGCCACGACCGCGACGGACGCCTGTGCGTTGCCTCGGAGATGAAAGCGCTGGCGGATACCTGCGCGGACGTCGCGCAATTCCCGCCGGGCCATTACTACGACAGCGATCGCGGCGAACCGGTGCGGTACTACGAACGGCCGTGGCGCGATTACGGCGCCACCCACGGCGTCGAAGTGCAGAAGCAGGAGCTGCGTGAAGCCTTCGAGCGCGCCGTGCATCGCCAGCTGATGAGCGACGTGCCCTACGGCGTGCTGCTGTCCGGCGGGCTGGACTCCTCGCTGGTCGCGGCCGTCGCCGCACGCTTCGCGCGCAAGCGCATCGAGGACAACGACACGACCGAAGCGTGGTGGCCGCGTCTGCACTCGTTCGCGATCGGGCTGGACGGCTCGCCGGATCTTGCCGCCGCCGAAGTCGCGGCGAAAGCGCTCGGCACGGTGCATCACGGCTTCACGTACACGTTCGAAGAAGGCCTGGATGCGCTGCCTGAAGTGATCCGCCACATCGAAACCTACGACGTCACCACGATCCGCGCTTCCACGCCGATGTTCCTGCTCGCACGACGCATCAAGGCGATGGGCGTGAAGATGGTGCTGTCGGGCGAGGGCAGCGACGAGGTGTTCGGCGGCTACCTGTACTTCCACAAGGCGCCCGACGCGCGTGAGTTCCACGAGGAAACCGTGCGCAAGCTCGACGCGCTGTACAACTACGACTGCCTGCGCGCGAACAAGTCGATGATGGCGTGGGGCGTGGAGCCGCGCGTGCCGTTCCTGGACGTGGAATTCCTCGAGGTGGCGATGCGCATGGACGCCGCGCACAAGATGGTGCGTTCGCGCGCCGACGGGCGCCGCGGCATCGAGAAGGCGATCCTGCGCGAAGCCTTCGAAGGCTATCTGCCCGATTCGATCCTGTGGCGACAGAAGGAGCAGTTCAGCGACGGCGTCGGTTACGGCTGGATCGACGGCTTGAAGGCGCACGCTGAAGCCCAGGTCAGTGATCGCGTGTTCGCCGCCGCGACCAGCCGTTTTCCGGTGAATCCGCCGACGACGAAGGAGGCGTATCTGTACCGCCACATCTTCGAGCAGTTCTTCCCGGGAGTGGCCTGCGCGCAGACGGTGCCGGGCGGCAAGTCGATCGCGTGTTCCTCGCCGGCGGCGATCGCCTGGGACGCGGCCTTCGCGAAGATGGCCGACCCGTCCGGTCGTGCCGTGGCGGGTGTGCACGAGGCGGCGCTGTAGGCGCTGGAGCGCCGCGGCGGAGGCTTCCCGCCGCGGCTACTGCGACTGATTCCGATTTGAACGCGGCCCGCCACGATCGGGCAACATGCAGGCCTGGAAAGGAGGTTCCCCCATGAAAGGCCATCCCGAAGTCGTCGATTACCTGAAGCTCCTGCTGCGCGGCGAGTTGGCCGCACGCGACCAGTACTTCATCCATTCGCGCCGCTACGAGGACATGGGATTGCTGTCGCTGTACGAGCGCATCAACCACGAGATGCAGGAAGAGACCGAGCATGCCGATGCGCTGCTGCGGCGCATCCTCTTCCTGGAGGGCGATCCGGACATGCGTCCGGACGCGTTCGTCGCCGGTCACACGGTCGAGGAAATGCTGCAGCGCGACCTCGAAGTGGAATACCACGTGCGCGCGGCGCTCGCGAAGGGCATGGCGCTGTGCGAACAGCATGGCGATTACGTCAGCCGCGAGATCCTGCGCGTGCAGCTGCAGGACACCGAGGAAGACCACGCGCATTGGCTGGAGCAGCAACTCGGCCTGATCAAGCGCCTGGGCGTCCAGAACTACCTGACGGCGCGCCTGGCGCAGAAGCCGTCGGAACAGGAGTAAGTCGTCGCAGTGTTGTAGCCCGGGTAAGCGAAGCGCACCCGGGGCCCGACATGGCTGCACCCCCGGTGCGCTTCGCTTACCCGGGCTACGTGAGTTTTCGCCGCAAGGCGTACACCACCGTGTCCAGTGCGGTGACGCCTTCGTCGATGAATTTCTGCTGCGTCGCGAGGATGTCGCGGCGTTCCAGCGTGGTGATGTCCCAGTCGCGCGAATAAAGTTCGCGCACTTCGTCCTCGACCACGCTGAAGGGCGGGCCGTCCTTCTCGTGCTGCGGATACTCCAGCGACACCAGCAGCCCGCGGCAGTGCGAGGGCAGGCGCGCGTAGAGCTCGTGCACGTAGCGGCGGCGCAGGTCGGCCGGCAGGGCGATCAGCGCCGCGCGGTCGAACACGGCGCCGCAGTCGGACAGGATCGCTTCGTCGAGGCCGAAGGCGTCGCCGCAGATCAGTTCGATGTTTCCGGCGCAGTAGTGCGTGCCGTACTTCGACTCGCTCAGCTCCGCGGTGACGCCCTGTTCGGCGAAGAACGCCTCCACCGCGATCCGCGAAAGCTCCACGCCGAGCACGCGATGGCCCTGCGCGGCGAACCACGCCATGTCGAGCGTCTTGCCCGCCAGCGGCACGAACACGCGCGTGTCCGATGCGATACCGAGCGAGGACCAATGCTTGAGCATCAGCGGCGTCGGCGTGTCCTGGTGGAAGCCGATCTGGTTGTCGTGCCAGCGCTGGTGCCAGAAGTCGTGCTGCATGGGCGATCCTGTGGGTGGGTGAGGCGGCATCCGCCTGTGGCCCGTCATCCCGGCGAAGGCCGGGATCCAGGCCCGTAACGCTCAAGAAGAAGGCGCGCTTGGAAGCGGAAACCGTGATGGCCTGGATACCGGCCTTCGCCGGTATGACAGGGCCTCAAGAACGTGGACGCGCGGATGGCGCGTCCGTCATCACTCCACCGCCAACCCCTCGACCTTCTGCCACCCTCGCGGCAGCAGCCCGCCACGCGTGGCGCGTGCGCCGAGGTAAGTGTCCAGGTCCTTGAACGACAGCGACATCGTGCGCGTACCCGACTTCACCACCAGCGTGCCGCCCGCCGAGACGACGGCGACGGCGACCACGCGCTCGGTGCCGAGCTTCGCCTTTGGAATGTCGATGAGCTTGTTGCCCTTGCCCTTGTCGAGTTCCGGCAGCTCGCCGACCGGGAACGCCAGCAGGTGGCCGACGTTGGTGACCACGGCGATGCGGTCCTGTTCGACGTCCGTCACGGGCGCTGGCTGCACGACCTTCGCCCCCGGAGTGAGCGAGAGCATCGCCTTGCCGGCTTTGTTGCGGCCGGTGAGGTTCTCGAAACGGGTGACGAAACCGTAGCCGTGGCTGGAGGCCAGCACGAAGCGGGTGTCGTTGTCGCCGCTGGCCAGCGCCTGGAACGACGCACCCGGCGCCGGCGAGAATCGGCCGGTGAGCGGTTCGCCGTTGCCGCGCGCCGACGGCAGAGAATGCACGACCGTGGAATACGCGCGGCCGGTCGAATCCAGGAAGGCCACCTGCTGCGTGCTGCGGCTCTTCACCGCCGCCAGCAATTCGTCGCCGTCGCGATAGCTCAGCGCGCCGGCGTCCACATCGTGGCCCTTGGCGGCGCGCACCCAGCCCTTCTCGCTGATGACGACGGTCATCGGTTCGCTGGCGACCAGCTCGGTCTCGCTCAACGCCTGCGCCGCACCGCGCGCGACCAGCGGCGAACGGCGGGCGTCGCCGAACTTCTTCGCATCGGCCAGCAGTTCGTCCTTGACCAGCTTCTTCAGCTTCGCCTTGCTTTCCAGGGTGGCGATGATGCGCTCGCGTTCGGCCTTGAGTTCGTCCTCTTCGCCGCGGATCTTCATCTCTTCCAGGCGCGCGAGCTGGCGCAGCTTGGTTTCGAGGATGTAGTCGGTCTGCTCCTCGCTGAGCTTGAAGCGCTTCATCAGCGCCGGCTTGGGCTCGTCCTCGGTGCGGATGATGCGGATCACTTCATCCAGGTTGAGGAACGCGACCAGCAAGCCTTCCAACAGGTGCAGGCGACGCTCGACCTTGTCCAGGCGATGCTTCAGGCGGCGCGTCACCGTGTCGGTGCGGAAGGCCAACCACTCGGTCAGCAACGCCTTCAGGCCCTTGACCTGCGGGCGGCCGTCGCGACCGATGATGTTGAAGTTGACGCGGAAGCTCTTCTCCAGATCCGTCGTCGCGAACAGGTGGCCCATCAGCTGTTCCGCATCGACGCGGTTGCTGCGCGGCACCAGCACGATGCGCGTCGGGTTGGCATGGTCGGACTCGTCGCGGATGTCCTCCAGCCACGGCAGCTTCTTGGCGCGCATCTGCGTGGCGATCTGTTCGATCACCTTGCCCGGCGAGGTCTGGTAGGGAAGGGCGGTGATGACCAGGTTCGGGCCGTCCTTCACGTAGATCGCGCGGGCGCGCACGCTGCCCAGGCCGGTCTCGTACATCTGCTGAAGGTCGGCGGCCGGCGTGATGATCTCCGCCGCCGTCGGGTAGTCCGGGCCGCGCACGTGCTCGCACAGGTCGCGCGTGGTGGCGTCGGGGTCGTCCAGCAGGCGCACGCAGGCGCTGACAACTTCGTTGAGGTTGTGCGGCGGCACGTCGGTGGCCATGCCGACCGCGATGCCGGTGGTGCCGTTGAGCAGCAGGTGCGGCAAGCGCGCCGGCATCCACGAGGGTTCTTCCAGCGTGCCGTCGAAGTTCGGCGTCCAGTCCACCGTGCCCTGGCCGAGTTCGCCCAGCAGCACTTCGGCGATCGGCGTCAGCTTGGCCTCGGTGTAGCGCATGGCGGCGAAGGACTTGGGATCGTCGGTCGAACCGAAGTTGCCCTGGCCTTCCACCAGCGGGTAGCGGTACGAGAACGGCTGGGCCATCAGCACCATCGCCTCGTAGCAGGCGCTGTCGCCGTGCGGATGGTACTTACCGATGACGTCGCCGACGGTGCGCGCGGACTTCTTCGGCTTGGACGCCGCGTTGAGGCCCAGCTCGCTCATCGCATAAATGATGCGGCGCTGCACCGGCTTGAGCCCGTCGCCGAGGAACGGCAGGGCGCGGTCGAGCACCACGTACATCGAGTAATCGAGGTAGGCGCGCTCGGCGTATTCGCGCAGCGGGATCTGTTCGAAGCCGTGGAAAGCCGGACGGACGGTGTCGTTCATTTAGCGGTGCAGACCGGGAAAGAGTCGTCGAGACAGTGATTCTAGCGGTGTGCCGCGCCCGTGGCCCGACACACCGCCACGGTTCAGCGGTGCAGTTCGCCCGAGGCTTCGGGTTGATAGCGGATCGACAGCACGTGCAGGCGGATCGTGCGACCGCCCGGCACCGGCCATTCGATCGCATCGCCCACGCGCATGCCCAGCAGCGCGCTGCCGACCGGCGCCAGGATCGACACCTTCTCCGCACTGCCGTCGGCGTCGCGCGGGAACACCAGGGTCATTTCATGCTCCTCGCCGCTGGTTTCGTCGCGGAAACGCGCGGTGGAGTTCATCGTGATCACGTCCGGCGGCATCTGCGCCGGCTCGACGATCTGCGCGCGCTCCAGCTCGGCTTCCAGCGCGGAGGTGTCGACGGCCTGCGCGGCGGGCGTCTCGAGCAGCGATTCGATGCGCTCCACGTCCAGGCGTGACATCAGCAGCGGCGGGGGATTGGGGACGGACATTTACGGCTCTCCAAACAGCGCGGGCGCCGCACCGGGTGGTGCGCCGCCCGCAGACGAAAGATGTCCGGCGACCATAGCCCCGAACCGGCCGCGGCTTCAAGCCGACAAAGCCGGAAGTAGGGGTTGCGGGCGGGGCGCTGTGCGGCGACTGGCGCGAGTGGCTGCGAATGTGAAAATTTTCGTGACGAGGCGTTGACAAGCCGCCCGCCGCGACGCAACATACGCGGCCTCGCACGGCACAAATCGTTGCGAAGCCCAGGTGGCGGAATTGGTAGACGCACTAGTTTCAGGTACTAGCGGGTAAAACCGTGGAGGTTCGAGTCCTCTCCTGGGCACCACACCATAGCCGGTCGATGCAACACCCGACCGGAGTTCGATAACCCGCCCACCGGCGGGTTTTTCGTTTCTGCGCTCCGGCCACGTCGCGTGCGGATGTTCAATCCGCGACACCTCCCCGCGACACCGTATTCATGCCGATGTGCGACCATCCCTGAATGAGCAAGAAGACCCCGAGCCGCGGGAAATCAGGCGCCAAGTCCGCATCGCGCAAGAACGCCCCGAAACAGGCGGCCCGCCCCGGAACATCCGGCGGCGCGCCCGGCAAGGGCAAGCCCGCCGCCAAGCGCCCCGGTTGGATGCCCGAACCGCCGCCGGCCCCGCAGCGCGCCGGACGCGGCCCCGCTCGCGGCTCCACGTTCCATGACCCCCACGCCGAGCGCGAGGCCGCACGTTACGAGCAGCCCATCGCCAGCCGCGAAGTCATCCTGCAACTGCTCGCGCAGGCCGACGGCCCGATGTCGGCCGATGACCTGGCGCAGCGCCTGGGCCTGACCGAACCCGACCGTTTCGACGCGCTCGGCAAGCGCCTGGGCGCGATGGTGCGCGACGGCCAGATCCTGCGGAACCGCCTCGGCGAATTCCTGCCGGCGCAGCAGCTCGACCTGCTGCCGGGCGTGGTGATCGCCAATCCCGACGGCTTCGGCTTCCTGCGCCTGGAAGCCGGCGGCGACGACCTGTTCCTGCCGCCTATGGAAATGCGCAAGGCGATGCACGGCGATCGAGTGCTTGCGCGCGTCACCGGCGTGGACCGGCGCGGGCGCCGCGAGGGCGCGATCCTGCGCGTGCTCGAACGCCGCCTCAACCGCCTGATCGGCCGCTTCTGCCTGGAAGCCGGCATCAGCTACGTCGTGCCCGACGACCGCCGCATCCAACGCAACGTGCAAGTGCCGACCGACCAGCGCCTGGGCGCGCAGAACGGCCAGTTGGTGGTGGTGGAACTGATCGAGTCGCCGGACGAGCACGGCCCGCAGCGCACGCCGATCGGCCGCGTGCTGGCGGTGCTGGGCGACCGGCTGACCGCGTCGCTCGCGGTGCAGGCGGCGATCCACGGCCACGAGATTCCGCATGAATTCCCGCAAGCGGTGCTGGACGAAGCCTCCGACGTGCCGCTGACCGTGTCGGAAGAGGTCGCCGCGCAGCGCGTGGACCTGCGCAAACTGCCGCTGGTCACCATCGACGGCGAGGACGCGAAGGACTTCGACGACGCGGTGTACTGCGAGCCGAACAAGAACGGCTTCCGCCTGGTTGTCGCCATCGCCGACGTCTCTCATTACGTCCGCCCCGGAACGCCGCTGGACGATGAAGCGCAGAAGCGCGCCACGTCCGTCTACTTCCCCGGCTTCGTCGTGCCGATGCTGCCGGAGACGCTGTCCAACGGCATCTGCTCGCTCAATCCGAAGGTGGATCGCCTGTGCTTCGTCTGCGACATGCAGATCGACCGCGAAGGCGAAGTCACCCAGTCGAAGTTCTTCGAGGCGGTGATGAACTCGCACGCGCGCCTCACCTATACGCAGGTGTGGAACGCGGTCGGCGACGTGCCGGAAGACGCCAAGGCCGAGGCTGTCGCGCAGATCGATTCGCTGCTGCCCAACGTCGAGCGCCTGCACCAGCTCTACCAGATCCTGTCGAAGGCGCGCGAGCGCCGCGGCGCGATCGAATTCGAGTCCAGCGAAGTGCGCTTCGTGCTTGGCCCGAAGGGCGAGGTCGTGCAGGCCGGCATGCTCCAGCGCAACGACGCGCACAAGCTGATCGAGGAATGCATGATCGCGGCGAACGTGGAGGCGGCGAAGTACCTGCTCGCCAGCCACGTGCCGTCGCCGTTCCGCATCCACGAGCGTCCGCCGGAGCAGAAGTACGCCGACCTGCAGGAGTTCCTCAAGGAATTCAAGCTGCGCATGCCGCCGTGGGGTCGCGTGGAACCGCGCGATTTCACCGCGCTGCTGAAGAAGATCCGCGAGCGTCCCGATGCGGCGCTGATCGAATCGGTGCTGTTGCGCAGCCAGTCGCTGGCGGTGTACGCGCCGGACAACGTCGGCCACTTCGGCCTGGCGCTGGAGGCGTACACGCACTTCACCTCGCCGATCCGCCGCTATCCCGATCTGCTGGTGCACCGCGCGATCAAGTACGCGCTCACCGGCGGTCGGCCGGAGAAGTACCGCTACTCGCCCAGCGAGATGGCCGCGCTGACGCTGCAATGCTCCGAACGCGAGCGCCGCGCTGACGAGGCCGAGCGCGAGGTCGACGAGCGCTACCGCGCCGCGTGGATGGAGCAGCACGTCGGCGGCGAGTTCGAGGGCGTGATCAGCGGCGTGACCAGCTTCGGCCTGTTCGTCGAACTGGACGAGTCCAAGGTCAACGGCCTGGTGCACGTGACCCAGCTTCCGCACGACTACTACCACTTCGATCCGATCCGAAAGACCCTGGCCGGCGAGCGTTCCGGGCGCGAGTTCCGCCTCGGCGACCGCGTCCGCATCGTGGTGATGAAGGCCAGCGTGGAGGAGCGGAAGATCGATTTCCGCCTGGTCGAGGAGCGTGGCGTGAAGTCGCTTCCCCCGCGCGGGCAGCCGGCGAAGCGGGTGAAGCAGAAGTACTGAGATCCGGCGGATAGGCCATGCTTTTCAGCTGTCATCCCCGCGCCGGCGGGGATCCAGCTGCGACAGGCTCCACGCCTTCCGGAGAGCGGACCGGCACGGACAGTTGGATCCCCGCCTTCGCGGGGATGACAGCCTGGGCAGGGGTTCCCGCGGGACCACGAGCTTCGGACGCATTCGCAAGCCGTTTCCACCGACGCAGCCCCAAAAATCACTGGACCTGCGCCCGCGCGCGCCGGACGATACCCACTTTCTTGGCGCCCACCCGCCCAACGCAACTGGAAACACGATGAGCCAGAAACAATGGATCGCCGGCATCAACGCCGTGTCGGCGGCCCTCGAACACGACGCCGAGCATGTGCGCGAGGTGCTGATCGAGGCCGGCGCGAAGAATCCGCGCATCACCGAAATCGAGACCAACGCGCGCCGTCTGGACATCGACGTGCGCCGCGTCGCCACGCAGGCGCTCGATGGTGTCGTGGGCAACCTGCGCCACCAGGGCGTGGTCGCGCGTTATGCCGCGGCCAAGACCTGGAACGAGAACGAGCTGGAAGGCCTGATCGAAGCGGCCGAAGGCCGCGCGCTGCTGCTGGTCCTGGACGGCGTGCAGGACCCGCACAACCTCGGCGCCTGCCTGCGCAGCGCGGCGGCGGCGGGCGTGACGGCGGTGATCATTCCCAAGGACAAGTCGGTGCAGGTCAACGCGACCGTGCGCAAGACCTCCGCCGGCGCCGCCGACAGCGTCGCCGTCATTCCGGTGACCAACCTCTCGCGCACCATGCGCGACCTGCAGAAGCTCGGCGTGTGGCTGTACGGCCTGGCGGGCGAGGCGGACACCTCGCTGTACGCGCTGGACCTGAAGGGCAATGTCGGCCTGGTCCTGGGCGGCGAGGCCGATGGCCTGCGTCGCCTCACGCGCGAGAACTGCGATCAGCTCGTGCGCATCCCCATGCCCGGCGCCGGTGGTGCGGGCGTGGAAAGCCTGAACGTCTCCGTGGCCGCCGGCGTGACGCTGTTCGAAGCGGTGCGCCAGAGGGCTTGAGTGTGGGCACACGGGGCCGATAACGCCTGCGTCTGAAGACGGATCGGGATCGCGGATGGGGGCAACGCAGATTCGGGGAAAGCATCGCGCTTGGGCGCGATGGCTTGCCGCGTTCGCGTGCTGGCTCCCGGCGGTGGCGATGGCCGTCTCCGGCCCGCCGCCGCTGCACGACTACGTCATCGACGCGTGGAGTTCGCGCAACGGCCTGCCGCACAACTCCTTGCGCGACATCGCCCAGACGCCCGAAGGCCACCTGTGGTTCGCCACCTGGGAAGGCGCGGCGCGCTACAACGGCATCGACTTCACCGTAATCGCGCGCGGCACCACGCCGGGCTTGCGCGACAACGGCGTGGGCTCACTCTATGTCGATCCCGCCGGCCGCCTGTGGCTCAGCGATTCGCGCGGCAACCTGGGCCGGCAGCAGCCCGACGGCCAGTGGCGATTCTGGGACCGCAGCGCCGACTGGCCGCAGGCGCTCATCCACGACATGGCGATGGACAGCCACGGGCGCCTGTGGCTGCTGTTCGAGAACCACGGGCTGGGCCGGCTCGACCCGGACGATCGCTTCACCTACGTCGCGCCGCCGCCCGGGATTCCGCTGCCGGCAAGTTTCCCGCGCATGGCCATCGACGGCGACGACCGCATCTGGGTCGGCACGATGGATGGCCTGGCGATCCGCGAGCCCGATGGCCGCTGGCATCGCGCGCCGCCACGCTGGAACCTGCCGGCGGGCCTGGTCTGGCCGTATCGCGCGGCGGACGGCTCGCTGTGGCTCGCGGCCGACGAACGCATCTATCGCATCGTCAAGGGCGAGGCCGTGGCCTTCCGCGATGTGCCAGGCGTCGGCCACTTCACCGCGATGCTGCGCGATCGCAACGGCGATCTCTGGCTCGGCACCGAGAACCACGGGTTGCTTCGCATCGGCGCGTACGGCATCGAGCGACTGCCGGCCGGCGACACGCTTCCCAACGGCCGCATCGCCAGCTTGTTGGAGGACGCTGAAGGCAGCGTCTGGGTCGGCGCGAACGGCGGGCTGTTCCGCCTGCGCGAAACGTTGTTCAGCGCGCTCACGCGCAAGGACGGCATTTCCGGCGACTACGTCCGCGCGGTGCTCGAAGACCGCGACGGCACGCTCTGGGTCGGCGGGGGCGGCGGGCTCGACCACGTCGGCGCCGACGGCCGCATCCGCGCCATCGACGTGCGGAGCGAAAGCGGCGATGCCCTGTCGGTGCTGAGCATCGCCCAGGATTCCACCGGCGAACTGTGGGTGGGCACCTTCGCCGACGGCGTGTTCCGCCTGCGCGACGGCCGGCCGGCACAGCGTTATTCGCAGGACGAAGGCATGCCCAGCGGCCATGTCCGCGCGATCGTGGTGGACCGCGACGGAACCGTCTGGGCCGGCACGCGGCGTGGCCTGGTGACGCTGGACGGGCAGGGCGCGCATGCGCCATCGGCGCCGGGATTGCCGCAGGGCCTGATCACCGCGCTGGCGAGTATCGACGGCGCGCTGTGGATCGGCTCGGTCGAAGGCGCGCATGTGATGCGCGATGGACGCGTCCGCCGCCTGGACGTGAACGGGATGGGCGGTGCGCGTTCGGTGTTCGGTTTCCAGGCGGTGGGCAAGGACGTGTGGATCTCCACCGATCGCGGCCTGTATCGCTACCGCGACGGCGCACTCGCGCGCGTCGGTCTGGAGCAGGGACTTCCGGTGGACGCCGTGTTCCAGCTCGTGCCCGATCGCGTGGGCAATGCGTGGGTGACGAGCAATCGCGGCGTGTTGCGCATCCGGTTGGAGGCGCTCGACGCGACTGCCGACGGCCGCACGATCGCGTTGCCGAGCGAGCGCTTTACCGAAACCGACGGCATGCCCAGTGCGCAGGCCAACGGCAGTTCCGCGCCTTCGGCGATCCTGCGTCGCGACGGCAGCCTCTGGCTGGCGACGTCGGCCGGCGTCGCCGCGGTGGATCCGGCGCGCATGCAGCGTTACCTGGATCGCAAACCGCCGCCGACGGTGATCGAACGCGTCCAGCTGGACGGTCGCGATATCCCTTTCACCACCGGCGTCGCATTGCCGGGCGGCAAGCGCATCAGCGTGTCGTACGTGGGGCTCAGCTACCTGACGTCGGATCGCATCGTGTATCGCACGCGTCTGCTGGGCCTGGATCCGCGGTGGATCGAACGCGACCGCCAGCGCAACGTCGAATTCATCGGCCTGCCGCCAGGCGACTACGTGCTGGAGGTCGCCGCGGCGCATCCGGGCGGGCCGTGGACCACGCAGACCGCCAGCTGGGCCTTCACCGTGGAGCCGCTGTGGTGGCAGCGCCATGAGCTGCGCGCCGCGCTGGCCCTGGTGCTGCTGATCACGCTCTGGGTGTTCTATCGCTACCTGCTGCACCGCTACCGCACCAAGAACCTGCGCCTGGCGCGGCTGGTCAACGAGCGCACGCGTGACCTGCAGGCGCAGGCCGAACGGTTGATCGCCGTGGACCGCGAGCGCGCCGAGTTGCTCGAACGCGTGCGCGAGCAGGCCGTCGCCTACGAGCGACAGGCGCGCGAGGACGTGCTCACCGGCCTGCCCAATCGCCGGCGCTTCGACGAGGTGCTCAAGCGCGACATGGCGGTGGCGCAGCGCGCCGGCCATCCGCTGTGCCTGGCGCTGGTCGACCTGGACCACTTCAAGCGCATCAACGACACGCACTCGCACGCCGTCGGCGACGCGGTGCTGCGCGAAGCGGCGAGGGTGCTGGCCGCCGGCAGCCGCACCGCCGACCTGCTCGCGCGCCTGGGTGGCGAGGAGTTCGCGCTGCTGCTGCCGGACACGACGATGGACGATGCCCTCTCGATCTGCGAGCGGATGCAGGAGACGTTCCGCGAGCACGGCGAATGGGTGGGCGTGCCGGGCCTGCACGTCACCTTCAGCGTCGGCATCGCGGAGTGCCGCACCGACGACACGCCCGCGCGCCTGCTCGAACGCGCGGACGCTGCGATGTACCGCGCCAAGAAGCAGGGCCGCAACGTGATCTGCGTGGACGAGAATCCGCCGGGTCAGCGTCTGTAGAGGTTGCCTTTACGCGCGTGTGGAATAATCGCCGCGCTCAGGAAGCGGGGACGGCCCCGCCTCTCCATCTCGCCCGGGGACGGCCCCACACGACTGGAGACGTTCCCATGCCCTGGATCATCCTCGTTCTCGCCGGCCTGTTCGAAGTGGGTTGGGCGATCGGCCTGAAGTACACCGACGGTTTCACCAGGCTCTGGCCCACGGTCGGCACGGTGGCCGCCATGGCGATCAGCCTGGGGCTGCTCGGCATCGCCATGAAGTCGCTGCCGGTGGGCACCGCGTACGCGATCTGGGTCGGCGTTGGCGCCGTCGGCACCGTGATCCTGGGCATCGTGCTGTTCCACGAGCCGGTGAACGCGCTGCGCATGGTCAGCGTTGGGTTGATCATCGCGGGGCTGATCGGGTTGAAGCTGGCCTCGCCGTGAAGTTTTTCCCTTCTCCCCTTGCGGGAGAAGGTGCCCCGAAGGGGCGGAAGAGGGGGCGCGCGCAGCGCGTGCCTTCAATGGCCCAACCCCTCTCCCTGGCTCGCTTCGCGAGCCTGTCCCTCTCCCGCAAGGGGAGAGGGACTCAGTACGCGTCTCGTTGAGCGAGTCGTCTAGAACGCCCGACTGATCGTGAAACTGCCAAATACCGGCGTCTCGCGCTGGCCGTCGAACTCGCGCGTGCCGTGGTAGCGCGCCAGCGCCAGCTTCCATCGGTTGAGCATCACCGCCACGCCGTAGCCCACGTTGGCCACGGCGTGGCGTTTGTCCACGCTGTGGCTGTCGCGAAAGGTGTTGCCGTCCAGCGTGATGTCCCACAGCACCCAGCGCGTGTCCATGGTCAGGAACAGGTGCGCGCCGGGCGTGTACTGGCTCTGCGGCTGGCGCGTGGGCGCGGTGTTCTCGCCGGCCGGGCGCAGCGGCGTGCTGCCGAAATCGTCGGGCAGGTTCTTGCCGAAGCGGAACTCGGCGCCGGCGTTGGCGTAGGTGGCGAGGTTGCCGAAGCTGCCGCCGTAATGCGCGATCGTGTCCCAACCCCATCCGCGCGCACCGTCGCTGGAGGAGAAGCGCAGCATGCGCTCGTGGACGATGCGGAACACAGGCTCGTTCTCCAACTGGTTGTCCCAGCCGCGGAACTTCTCGCTGTCGGTGATCTGGTGCACGGCGTCCTGCGCTTCCTTGCCCAGCGCGGCCGGACCGACGATGCCGAACTGCAGCTGCGTCGTGCGCAGGCGGTCGCCTTCGCGCGCGTTGTAGCCCAGCCCGACCAGCAGCGCCGCGGCGTAGGGGCGGTCGTCCTCGATGAGGTCGCTGCGCGTGAAATCGGTGGGCGTGAAGATGCCCTGCGAGAACGTGGCGATCATGTTCTGCTGCTCGAAGGTTTCCGGCTGCAGCGCATTGAGATGGCGGTTCACCCAGCGCGCCAGGCGCGGGATGCAGGGATCGTCGGTGTAGTCGCGCAGGTTCGGCGAGACCAGCGTGAGCTGCACGCCGTTGCTGTAGCCCTGGTCCTGGCCGCCGAGCAGGTCGTTGTCCACGCGCAGGTTGACGATGGGCGGCAGGCGCGTGCGGCCGTTGGTGCATTCTTCGCGGCCGTGCGCGTGGGCGCCGCCGGCCCAGCCGCAGGCAATGACGGCCGGCAGCAGCCATCCAAGACGGTTCATCGGGTGTGTGTTCCGGATACGGTCGACGCCCGACACGGCCGGTCGGCCGCGACGGGGCATCGGTGTGGGGGCGCAAAGGATCGCATCGCGCCTGCACGGCGGCGATGCAACGCCTGCGACGGAGCATTCCAGCAGCGATTCTTTAAAACGGTTTTAAGGCCCGGGCACAGGCGTCCGTGTCCGCATGCGCGTGCGCCGTGCGCTCGGGTCGGGGATTGTCGGCAACGGCCTCATCCGACGGAAGCGCCGGTCACGGCGACATCGCGTTGCCCGCCGCGAATCAATGCCCGAAGGCGGACGAACTCGTGACCGTTACGGGCCCGTGCGTGGCTGCACGATGCGCGCCGGATTGCCGGCCACGGTCGCGCCCGCGGGTACGTCGCGCGTGACCACGCTGCCCGCGCCGATCAGTGCGTCATCGCCCACGCTCACGCCCGGCAGCAGGATTGCGCCGCCGCCGATCCACACGTTGCGGCCGATGCGTACGGGGCGGCCGAACTCCCAGCCCTGCGCGCGCTGCGCCGGATCGCGCGGATGATCGGCCGTGTAGATCTGCACGGCCGGACCGATCTGCGTGCCATCGCCGATCTCCACGCGCACCACGTCGAGGATCACGCAGTTGAAATTGAGGAACACGCCGCGCCCGAGGTGCAGGTTGAAGCCGTAGTCGCAATGGAAGGGCGGGCGGATCTCGCTGCCGGCCCCGACCGCGCCAAGGCGCTCCACCAACAGCGCATGCCGTTGCGCCGGCGCGAGGCCCAGCGCGGCGTTGTAGCGCACCATCCACTCGCGCGCGTCGGCTTGTGCGGCCTGGATCTGCGCGTCGTCGGCGCGATAGAGCTCGCCGGCGAGCATGCGCTGCATCGGCGATTGGGTATCGCTCACGGCGTGGCCACCACGGCCGGAATCGGCGAAGGCCACGCGTTGACGATCCGGCAGAACAGCTGCGCGGTGCGCTCGGTGTCGTACACGGCCGAATGCGCTTCCTCGCCGTTCCACTCCAGCCCCGCGGCCTGCACGGCGCGCGCCAGCACGGTCTGCCCGTAGGCAACGCCGGCCAGGGTCACCGTGTCGAACACGCTGAAAGGATGGAAGGGATTGCGCTTGTGGCCGCTGCGCGTCACCGCGGCGTTGAGGAAGTTCAGATCGAAATGCGCGTTGTGGCCGACCAGGATCGCGCGCTGGCAGCCGTGCTTCTTCAACGCCGCGCGCACCGGCGCGAACACCGATTCCAGCGCCACGCGCTCGGTCTTCGCATCGCGGAAGGGGTGGTCGATGTCGATGCCGGTGATTTCCAGCGACTTGGGATCGATGTCGGTGCCGGGCGCCGGCACGACATGGCTGCTGGTGATCTCGCCGACGAACAGCAGGCCGTTCTCGTCGATGTCGATCGGCGCGACGGCGATTTCCAGCAGCGCGTGGCGGTTCCAGTCGAAACCGCCGGTTTCCACATCCACCACCACCGGCAGGAAGCCGCGGAAACGTGTGGCGAGGCGGGAAGGCGGGGTGGGAGCGTCGGCGTTGGGCATGGTGAAAGGGTAGCAGACGGTGGAATTTCGCCCGATGGATGCGTGTGCAATTCGCCACATCGAGCCGCCAAGCGTTACAGGTCGTGTCACCGCTGGTCATACCGTCATCCCGGCGCAGGCCGGGACCCAGGCTCGCGACGTCGCAGCAGTCGGCGGCTGCTTTCCGGATGGCGTGACAGCCTGGGTCCCGGCCTGCGCCGGGATGACGGTATGACCAGCGGCCAGACGACGCGCACTCAGCGCGGCTGCGTCCCCAGAATCACGCCGGCACCCTGCATCTGCGCCAGCAGCGCGGCGCCTTGTTCGACGAAGGCGTCGATGTCCGTCTGCGCCGCTTCCACCGCGAGCGCTTCCAGTTGCGCCCGTCCGCTCAGCGTGGGCATCTGCTCCAGCCGCTGCAGCAGGCGGAAGGCGAGGGGACTGAGTTGCGAGAACCGCACTTCGCCGTCGGCGTCGCGTCGAACCAGCAGCAGTGTCGGCTCCGGCGGCGGGGTGTCGGGACGATGATCCGGTCCGATGCGGTGCACGGGCCACGCGTAGGCCAGCGGCCACGCCAGCGGCGAGAGTACCGGCACCTCATCGAGCAGAACTTGCTCCGGGCTTGCGGAGTCGCCAAGCGGATCGTGCGGCGGCAGCGTGGCATCGCTGATCTGCAACGCCAGCTCGACCCATTCGTAATGCGCCAGCTCGTAGAGGAAAGCAGGCAGCGCGGGATCGCGATCCTCGCGCCCTTCCAGGAAGCGCAGGAACTCGCGCCCCAGTTCCGGGAACAACGGCGTCTGCGCGCGGTGGTCGCGGAAGAAACCGCGCACCAGCGCATGCCAGTCGGCGTCGCCCAGCAGCTGCCGGATCACCGGGAAATTGCCGGCCAGCAGGCTTTCGACGTTGTTGAACACCAGGTCGCGGTAGATCGCCAGGCGCCGGTCCTCCACGCCCTTCGGCGCCGACACGGCCTGCGGGTCGCGCAGATGGCGGGTGAGGGCGAGCTGCTGCGCGCGCAACAGCGGCGGTGCGTCAGGCGCGTGCATGCGAGGCCGGAGTGGGCGCGTGTTCACGCATCACGCTGCGCACGGTGGCCAACTCGTCGAGCAGTTCGGCGTAAGGCGGGATGTTGAAATCGCGCTCCAGCAGCGTGGGGCGCGCACCGAAACGCCGGTAGGCCTCGCCGAGCAACGACCACACCGCATCCTTCACAGGGGCGCCGTGGGTGTCGACCTTGAGGTCGTCGGCTTCGTCGTAATGCCCGGCGACGTGGATGCAGACGATGCGTTCGGCGGGCATCGCCGCCAGGAAAGCATGCGCGTCGTAGCGATGGTTGATCGCATTGACGTAGATGTTGTTGACGTCCAGCAGCAGGTCGCAATCGGCCTCGGTGAGCACCGCATTGATGAAGTCCGCTTCCGCGAGCGCGTGCTGGCCGCTGGCGACGGGCATCGTCGCGTAGTAGGAGACGTTCTCCACCGCGATGCGACGTCCCACGATGTCCTGCGTCTGCCGGATGCGCGCGGCGACGTGGTGCACGGCTTCTTCGGTGAACGGCAGCGGCAGCAGGTCGTAGAGCTGGCCGTCGTCGCTGCAGTAGCTCAGGTGTTCGCTATAGAGCGCGACGTGGTGGCGATCGAGGAAACGCCGCACGCGCGCGAGGAAGGTTTCGTCCAGTGGCGCGAACCCGCCGAGCGACAGCGACAGGCCGTGGCACGAGATCGGATGGCGCGCGCTCAGTTCGTCCAGCGCGTCGCCGAGTTTTCCGCCGACGCCGATCCAGTTCTCCGGCGCGCATTCGAGGAAATCGAAATCCCGTTTTGGATCTGCGCCGGGCGCGGCGTCCCGCAGCGGGCCCAGCAGGGCCCGCCGCAGGCCTAGGCCGACGGCCGTTTCAGGCAGGCGACTCATGCGATCGGTGTGCGAGCGTTACGCCATGCCGCCGCACTTTCCTTCGCCGCACTTGCCTTCCATCTTGTCGCCCTTCTTCGCCTTGAGTTCGTCGGCGCTGAGGAAGCCGTCCTTGTTCGCATCGTGCGTGGCGAACTTGCTGGTGTCGCCGTTGTGGGCGGCGCCGAATTCGGCCTGGGAGACCTTGCCGTCCTTGTCGGTGTCCATCTTCTCGACGCCGCATTTGCCTTCACCGGCCTTCGCGCCTTCGCCGGCGCTAAGCATGTAGCCGGATGCGAGGTCGGTCATGGCGAACGCCGATCCGGACAGGGCGAGACCACCGGCCAGGGCGGCGCCGGCGACGAGAACGACGGTCTTGCTGGTCTTGCTGGTCTTGCTGGACATGGTGATGACTCCTGCGTGCGATGCGGGTGGACCCGCGGAAGGTGGCCCGGGAAGGGGCCGGGGAACGATGACAGGGCCTTGGCTAGCGCGCGGTGAACAGTGCGTGTTGATGCGGCGCAGCATGCACCGTAAGCGTTTTCCACACCGCGCGGCGGGGAAGCTGCGACTGTGCGCAATCGGGCGCGCTGGCGCATAGGCCATCAGTCGTGGGGGGCGTGCGTTGGAAGGGTGGAGTTCAGGCGTTGGCGCGGGCAGGGGCGTGTCGTGCGGTTGACGTGCCGTGCCGCTCGGTGCGCTTTGTCGCGCTGTGACGTGCCCTGGTGCGCTGTGCGCTGACGGGATGCATGCTTCAGCACGACCCCTTCAGATCCGTCATCCCGGCGAAGGCCGGGATCCAGGCTGTCATGCCATCCGATACTTCACGTCATTCCAGCGGAAGCTGGAATCCATTTTGTTGTTGCTTCTCACGGGCAACGGGGAAAGCGTGAAACGTCCCTGGATTCCCGCTTTCGCGGGAATGACGTTGAGGTGGTTCACGCTGGAGGGAGTGCCCATGCGCTCCGAGCCTGGGTCCCGGCCTTCGCCGGGATGACGGCTTCGGAGACGCTTTCCCGAATCCCGAATCCCGAATCCCGAATCCCGAATCCCGATTCCCGATTCCCGATTCCCGGCAGCTCAGGGCGCGGCCGTCGTGCTGCTCTCGTCGCGCTTCTCGCGCGGCGGCAGGGCTTCCTCGCCGCGCACGAGGAACCACACGTTCTCGGCGATGTTGGTGGCGTGGTCGCCGATGCGCTCGATGTTCTTGGCCATGAACAACAGGTGTGTGCACGGCGTGATGCTGCGCGCGTCCTCCATCATGTAGGTGAGCAGTTCGCGGAACAGCGCGGTGTAGGCCACGTCCAGTTCGGCGTCGCGGGCGCGCACGCGCTGGGCGAGTTCGACGTTGTTGTCGCGGTAGGCCACCAGAACGTCGCGCACCTGCTGAACCGCCAGCGTGCCGATCGCGTGCAGCCCGCTCACGTGCGGCAGCGGCGGCGACAGGTTCAGCGCGAGCGAGCGCTTGGCGACATTGGCCGCGTAGTCGCCCACGCGTTCGATGTCGGAGGCGATGCGGATCGCGGCGAGGATCTCGCGCAGGTCGCGCGCCATCGGCCCGCGCAGGGCGAGCTTCATGACGTCGTGGCTGACTTCCTGCTCCAGCGCGTCGATCGCCTCGTCGTTGGCGATGATGCGCTCGGCGGCCCTGTCGTCGCGGCGCTGGACCACGTCCAGCGCGGACTCCAGCTGCGAAGCGGCCATTTCACCCATGCGCAGGGTCTCGTTGAGCAGGCGGCGCTGCTCGTCGTCGTAGCTCTTGACGATGTGGTCGTGCATGTGGGTGCTCATGTGTGTGGTGTCCGTCTTTGGCCTGGAAAGGCACTTCTGCCATCCATGGCGAAACTCATTCGGCTTCGGGTCGCCCGGCCCGGCCATCCATGGCCGGTCGTTCGGCGGGCCGCGCGGCGATGCCGCGCAAACGGCCCGCCTAACCCGCGCAAGCGGCCTGCCTCACCCAAACCGCCCGGTGATGTAATCCTCGGTCTGCTGCTTGCTCGGATTCGAGAAGATCGTTTCCGTAGCGGCGTGTTCGATCAGGTCGCCCAGGTACATGAAGGCCGTGAAGTCCGACACGCGCGCGGCCTGCTGCATGTTGTGGGTGACGATGACGATCGTGTAGTCCTTCTTCAGCTCTTCGACCAGTTGCTCGATGCGGCTGGTGGAGATCGGATCCAGCGCGGAGGTCGGCTCGTCCAGCAGCAGCACGTCCGGGCGCAGTGCGACGGCGCGCGCGATGCACAACCGCTGCTGCTGGCCGCCCGACAGGCCCAGCGCGCTCTGGCCGAGCTTGTCCTTCACCTCGTCCCACAGCGCGCCCTGGCGCAGCGCGTGTTCGACGCGCGAGTCCATCTCCGACTTGGAGAGCTTCTCGTGGTGGCGGATGCCGTAGGCGACGTTCTCGTAGATCGTCATCGGGAACGGCACGGGCTTCTGGAACACCATGCCGACCTTGCTGCGCAGCCGGTTCATCGGATAGCGCGGATCGAGGATGTTCTCGCCGTCCAGCAGCACCTCGCCGCGCGCTTCCAGCTTCGGATACAGCGCGTAGATGCGGTTGAAGATGCGCAGCAGCGTGGACTTGCCGCAACCCGACGGCCCGATCAGCGCGGTCACGCGCTTTTCCGGGATCTCCAGTTGGATGTCCTTCAACGCGTGGAACTTGTCGTAGTAGAAGTTCAGTCCGCGCGCGGCGAGCTTCACGGGCGATGCCGCGGCGGCGGCGCGCTCGGGGGTGGCGAGGGCGATGCGGGCGTCGTTCATGGCCGGAGTCCGGGCAAGGTTCGGGTTCGAAAGGTCAGTCATGGCTGATCCGATTGCGCAGCACGATGGCGCGGGCCACCAGGCTGATGAGAAGGACGAAGACGGTCAGCACCAGCGCGCCGGCCCAGGCCAGCACCTGCCACGACTCGTAGGGACTGCCGGCGAACTGGTTCATCACCACCGGCACCGAAGCCATCGGTTGCAGCACGTTGGCGCTCCAGTACTGGTTGCCGAAGGCGGTGAACAGCAGCGGCGCGGTTTCGCCGGAGATGCGCGCCAGCGCGAGCAGCACGCCGGTCACGATGCCCGCCGAAGCGCTGCGATAAAGCACCTGCACGATCACCTTCCACTGCGGCACGCCCAGCGACAGCGCGGCCTCGCGCATTTGCGAGGGCACCAGGCGCAGCATCTCGTCGGTGGTGCGCACCACCACCGGCAGCACGATGAAGGCCAGCGAGATCGCGCCGGCCAGCGCGGAGAAGTTGCCGCCGGTCTGCATCACCACCAGCGTGTAGACGAACAGGCCCAGCACGATCGACGGCGCCGACAGCAGGATGTCGTTGACGAAGCGCACCACCGTGCCGAACTTGCGCGCATGACCGTACTCGGCCAGCCACGTGCCGGCGGCGATGCCCAGCGGCGTGCCGATCAGGATGGCGATCACGCACATCACGGCGCTGCCGAAGAAGGCGTTCATCAGGCCGCCTTCCTGCATCGGCGGCGGCGTGTTCTGGGTGAACAGCGCCCAGTTGACGCCACCGATGCCCTTGGAAATCAGCGTCCACAGGATCCAGCCCAGGAAGAACAGGCCGAACAGCGCGGCGGCGCAGGCAAGCACCAGGGAGACGGCGTTGACGATCCTGCGACGACGATACAGCGCGTCGGCGACCTTGAATTCCTGCGCGGTTTTCGCGGCGATGGCCATGTCAGTTGCCCTCCTTGCGCGACAGCTTCATCAGCATCAGGCGTGCGATCGCCAGCACCACGAAGGTGACGATGAACAACACGAAGCCCAGCAGCAGCAGCGCGGAGCGGTAGGTTTCGGTCGCCTCGCCGAAGTCGTTGGCGATGAGCGCGGCGATGGTCGTGCCCGGCTCGAGCAGGGACGCGGAGAAGTTCACGCTGTTGCCGATCACGAAGGCCACCGCCATCGTCTCGCCGAGCGCGCGGCCCAGGCCGAGGAAGATGCCGCCGATCACCGCCGAGCGCGTGTACGGCAGCACGATGTCCCAGCTTACTTCCCACTTGGTGGAGCCCAGCGCATAGGCCGATTCCTTCAGGCGCGTGGGCACGGTGAGGAAGACTTCGCGCATCACCGAGGAGATGAACGGGATCACCATGATCGCCAGCACGATGCCGGCGGTGAGCATGCCGATGCCCAGCGGCGGGCCCTGGAACAGCGCGCCGATCACCGGCAGGCTGCCGATGTGGTCGTTGAGCCACGGCGTGACGTATTCGGTCATCACCGGCACCAGCACGAACAGGCCCCACATGCCGTAGATGATCGAGGGAATGCCGGCGAGCAGTTCGATCGCCGTGCCGATCGGGCCGCGCGCCCAGCGCGGCGCCACTTCGGTGAGGAAGAAGGCGATGCCGAAGCTCACGGGCACCGCGATCAGCATGGCGATCAGCGCGGTGACGATGGTGCCGTAGATCGGCACGAGCGCGCCGTACTGGTCTTCCACCGGGTTCCACTGCGCGGTGATGAAGAAGTCCAGGCCTTCGGTCGCCAGCACGTGGCGGCCGCCCCACAGCATCGACAGCGCCGCGCTGGCGAGCGCGACCAGCACGAAGATCACCGTGCCGGTGAGGACATAGCGGAACAGCTTGTCGTTGCGCGCGTCCTTGTGGTCGCGCGATTTGGGAAGCTGCGCAGCAGGAAGGGTGGTGGTGTTCATCCGGTGGGCTTCTTGTGGCCTGTTCCGAGGTTTTCGTCATGCCCGCGAAAGCGGGAGGCCATGGACGTACTGGTCGTATCGCGGGGAGAGAGGGAGGGCGATCCGGTTCGTGCGTTCATGGTTCTCCGCGTTCGCGGGATGACGTGGTGCTTCGTGCGTCTTGCGTGGTGCGGGACGTGATGCGCTTGCGCTTGCTTCGTGACGGGTGTCTGCGCTTGATCTTTTGCCGTCATTCCCGCGAAGGCGGGGTCCTTTGGGCCGCCGCAGGGCGGCTCTATCCAACTGTCAGGTTCGTCACTCTCTACGGAAGGCGGAATGGGATCTGCGAGTTGGATCCCCGCCTTCGCGGGGATGACGAATTGGCAAAGCCGCTCGCGCTGAGCGCGAGCGGGCCAATTCGTCACTTGAACTCCGCCGCCCAATACGCCTCGACCTGCTGCACCAGCGCCGGCGGCAGCGGGACGTAGTCCAGTGCCTGCGCCTGCTGCTGGCCGTTCTCGAAGGCCCACTTGAAGAACGCGCGCGTGTCCGCGGCGCGCTTGGCGTCCTTGGGCTGCTTGTGCATCAGGATGAAGTTGGTGGCGGTGATCGGCCATGCGTTCGCATCGGCCGCATTGGTGATCACCAGGTTGAAGTCCTTCGCGTTCGCCCAGTCGGCGCCTGCGGCGGCGGCCTGGAAGCTTTCCGCGCTCGGCTGCACCCAGTTGCCGGCGGCGTTCTGCAGCGAGGCGTAGGCCATCTTGTTCTGCAGCGCGTAGGCCAGTTCGACGTAACCGATCGAACCCTTGATCTGCTTCACGTAGGACGCGACGCCTTCGTTGCCCTTGCCGCCCACGCCGCCCGGCCACTGCACGGACGTGCCTTCGCCGACCTTCGCCTTCCAGTCCGGCGAGACCTTGGACAGGTAGTTGGTGAAGTTGAACGTCGTGCCCGAACCGTCGGAGCGGTGCACGATGTTGATCTTCGTCGCCGGCAGCGCCACGCCCGGATTCGCCGCGGCGATGGCCGCGTCGTTCCACATCGTGACCTTGCCCGCGAAGATGTCCGCCAGCAGCGGGCCGGTGAGGCGCAGCTTGCCGGCTTCGATGCCTTCGACATTGATCACCGGCACCACGCCGCCGATGGCCGACGGGAACTGGCCCAGGCCGGCGGTTGCGAGTTCATCGGACGGCAGCGGCTTGTCGGAGGAACCGAAGTCCACCGTGCCGGCCTTGATCTGGGCGATGCCGCCGCCGGAACCGATCGACTGGTAGTTGACCTTGGCGCCGGTGGCCTTGTTGTAGTCGTCCGACCACTTGGAGATCAGCGGGTAGATGAAGGTCGCGCCGGCGCCGGTGATCTGCGCGGCGACCTGGTCGCCGGCCGGTGCGCCCGCAGCGGGCGCGCCCGTGTCGGCGGCCGTGGCCTGCGGGTTGGCGTTGTCGCCGGCGGGCTTGCAGGCCGCGACGGTGAGGGCGATGGCGAAAGCGAGGGCGGCAATACGGGCCGACGACGGGTTCATGCGCAGCTCCAAGGGGAAGGATTCCGGCTCGCGGGCCGGGCTGCGCCATTTGATGATCTTTTTGTTACAGCCCAATGACATCTGACCGTCACATTTCTGTAGTGATGGCCGGAAGCGCGTCTTTGCCCCCTCCCCAGCGTGCGGTTTGCTCCCGCCCCTGCTTGCAGGGGAGGGCTGGGGAGGGGGGCGAAGCCGTGTAACGGCGAGGTTTGCCGGACCGCTCGGCGCTGGCGCGCCTCACACCCCCTCCCAACCCTCCCCCTGCAAGCAGGGGGAGGGGCAAAGAGCGCGGCGCGAGGGATTTCGTCTGGTGCGCCAGGCTCCAGCCAGGACACCGGAGGGAAAAAACAAAGAAGGCGGGCACAAGGCCCGCCTTCCGGTGACGCCTGAATCCGCGAGCGGATCAGTAGTTCATGTTCGTCGACCAATACGTCTCGATCTGCTTCACCAGCGCGTCCGGCAGCGGGACGTAGTCCAGCGCCTTGGCCTGCGTGTCGCCGTTGGCGTAGACCCAGCGGAAGAATTCCTTGGCGTTCTTGGCGCCGGCGGCGTTCTTGGGCTGCTTGTACATCAGGATGAAGTTGGTGGCGGTGATCGGCCAGGAGTTCGCGCCCGGCGCATTCGTCATCACCAGGTAGAAGTCCTTCGCGTTGCCCCACTCGGCGCTGGCGGCAGCGGCCTGGAAGGACTCGTCCGACGGCAGCACGAAGTTGCCAGCGGCGTTCTTCAGGCGCGAGTAGGCCATCTTGTTCTGCAGCGCGTAGGACAGCTCGACGTAACCGATGCCGCCGACGATCTGCTTCACGTACGCGGCGACGCCCTCGTTGCCCTTGCCGCCGATGCCCACCGGCCACTTCACGGCGGTGCCTTCACCGACCTTCGACTTCCAGTCCGGCGACACCTTCGACAGGTAGTTGACGAAGTTGAAGGTGGTGCCCGAGCCGTCCGAACGGTGCACGACGGTGATCTTGCGGTCCGGCAGCTGCACGCCGCCGTTGAGCGCGGCGATCGCCGGGTCGTTCCACTTGGTGATCTTGCCCAGGAAGATATTGGCCAGCGTTTCGCCGTCCAGCTTCAGGGCGCCGGAGGCGATGCCCGGCACGTTGACGACCGGCACCACGCCGCCGATGACCGACGGGAACTGCGCCAAGCCGAACTGCGCCAGCTCTTCGGGCTTCATCGGCGCGTCGGAGGAACCGAAGTCGACCGTCGCGGCCTTGATCTGGGCGATGCCGCCGCCGGAACCGATCGACTGGTAGTTCACCTTCTTGCCGGCGGCCTTGTTGTAGTCGGCCGACCACTTCGACATGACCGGGTACACGAACGACGCGCCGGCGCCGGTGACGTCGGCGGCCTGCGCGGTGATCGCGAAGGTACCGGCGACCGCAATCGCGGCGAGGCGGAACTGGATGGACTTGAACACAGAGCTCTCCTGGAGTGGACGACGGGCCTGACCCGTACGACGCGCATTTGACGACGGTTGCATGACAGCGCCGGGACCGGTGTGTGACAGCGGTGTTACGGCGCGATCCCATCGACGTTCCCCCTCTCCCGCGCGCGGGAGACGGGCTTCGCGAGATCGATTGCAAAAAAAGGGCGCGGCCGAAGGACCGCGCCCGGAGGGGAGGAAACAAAAAGAGAGAGAAGACTTTCGTAGCCCGGGTAAGCGCAACGCACCCGGGACATTGCATGGGTGAAGCAACCCGGGTGCGGCCTTCGGCCTTACCCGGGCAACGTGCTGGATCGCTTACCAGTAGAACTGCATGCGCGCTTCGAAGATGTTCGGGTTGTCGTCGACCTTGCGGTTGACGAGCACGTTCTGGTTGGCCGGATTGACCAGGCCGGTGGCCGGGGTGCGGGCCATGAACTTCGAGCTGTCGACCATCACGTAGTTCAGCATGAACTTGAAGTTCGAACGCCAGTACCAGTTCACGCCGACCGTCCAGGTGTCCATCTCGCCACCCAGGACGCCGTCGACGGCCGCCGCTGCGGTCGGCGAGGTCGGCGCGATGACGATGCCGTCGTCCAGGTCGATCGAGTCGTAACGCGCGCCGACCTGCCACATGCCGCTGGCGGGTTCGTCGGGCAGCGGGGTCGTCGGCACGCCGTCCTTGTAGCCCCAGGTCTCGCCGGTGATGTTCCACAGGCCGCTGACGTACCAGCTGTTGCCGTCGAAGTTGTGCGACTGGCGCGGGTTGCCGTTCGGGTAACGCTCGACCTTGGTCTGCATGTACTCGCCCTGCACCTTGACCGGGCCGGTGACCCACATGGCCTCGGCCCCGACGGTCTTCTGGCGATCGGTATTGGTCATGTTGCCGGTGTCGACCAGGCGCGTGCCGGACAGGTCGGCGCCCGGACGGGCACGCAGGCGGACGGTGTCCTGGAAGGTGTCGTAATCCACGTACGACAGACCGAGGTGGACGATGCTGCCCTTGTCGTTGATCGGCGCCCAGTTACCGCGCAGGCCGTAGCCCGGGCCGTGCGGCGTCGGAGCCGGGTGCTCGGTCAGCTCGCGGGTGAAGTAGCTGGCGGTGAAGCCCCAGTCGTTGGTGCCGTAGCGGTACTGGCCGCCCAGGCGACGGGCCACGCCGAAGGTGTTGGTGACCAGCGCCTTGGCGATGAAGTCGTTGTTCTTGGTCGAGGACAGCTCTTCCAGGCTGTTGGGCTGCTTGAACTGGCCCAGCTGGAAGAAGTGGTTGGAATCGCCGCGGATCTTGTACTTGGCGTTGACGTCCAGCCACTTGTCGGCCTTGGCGTCGTAGCCGACGACCCACTCGAAGTTGCCCGGGCCCTTGCCCTTGAGCACCAGCTCGGCGCGGCGCAGCTCGTTGTCGCTGTCGCGACCGTCGAGGGTGTCGCCACCGACGTTGAGGTCGGCGAAGTCGCTGTCGAAGTAGTTGTAGTCGGCCTGGACGAGGCCTTCGAAGGAGACTTCGGAGTTGCCGATCACGTCGAGCGCGATTTCGGCATGCGCGGCGGGCGCGACGAGAGCGGCGAGCAGCGCGACGGACAGGGTGCTGCGGGAGAGTTTCATGGACGTTAGCCCTTGGGGCGATGAGAAGACGCTGCGCAGGCTAGGTCGTGAAGGTTGCGTAAATGTGACAACGCTGACTTATTTCGCTGCGATGACGCGCGCATGACGAAGCGGCCGATGGGCGGTGAGGTGTTGGGGGCGGGGTTAGGCACTTGTGGCCTGGGCAAGCGAAGCGCACCCGGGATGGACGCACCTGTAGCTCGCCGCGCCCCGGGTGCGCTTCGCTTACCCGGGCTACGACGGCTGTCATCTCGAAGACACCGTCATCCCGGCGAAGGCCTGTCCTGAGCTTGTCGAAGGGCCGGGGTCCGGGCTGTCACCCTATCCGCCTCATCACGTCATTCCAGCGAAAGCTGGAATCCATTTGGACTTTCGCGCAGGTCAAGAACACCCGTGCGGCCGCGCATCGCAAGGTTTGGAGTTGCCACTGCGTTGCCCCTCACCCCAACCCCTCTCCCGGTGGGAGAGGGGCTTGAAGGCGTCAACCCAGAACCGGCTCCGGCTCCCCCGGCGTCTTGTCCGGGTAGCGGCAGATGTCGCGGATCACGCAATGCGGGCAGTCGGGCTTGCGCGCCTTGCACACGTAGCGGCCGTGCAGGATGAGCCAGTGATGGGCGTCGTGCAGGTATTCGGGCGGGACGACCTTGAGCAGCCCGTCTTCGACCGCGCGCACGGTCTTGCCTGGCGCCAGCCCGGTCCGGTTCGCGACGCGGAAGATGTGCGTGTCCACCGCCATCGTCGGTTCGCCGAAGGCGGTGTTGAGCACGACGTTCGCCGTCTTGCGTCCCACGCCGGGCAGGGCTTCTAGTGCGTCGCGATTGCGCGGCACTTCACCGCCGTGGTGTTCAATCAACTGCTGCGCCATCGCCACCACGTTGGCCGCCTTGGTGTTGTAGAGGCCGATGGTGGAGATGTACGGCTTGAGTCCTTCCACGCCCAGCTTCGCGATGGCCTGCGGCGTGTTCGCCACGGGGAACAGCTTGCGCGTGGCCTTGTTGACGCCCACGTCGGTGGCCTGCGCGGACAACGTCACCGCCACGAGCAGTTCATAGGGCGTGGTGAATTCCAGTTCGGTCTCGGGCTTGGGGTTGAGCTGCTTCAACCGCGCGAACAGGGTGTGGATCTGCTCGGCGGACAGGCGGCTCGTGCGCCGCGCGCGCTTGGCGGCGGGCTTCTTCTTCGTGGCAGCGGGCGTCATGGCTTGTGGCGTTGCGCGGCCTTCTCGCGCGCACGCGCGAGCGCGGCGGCGGCGGCCGAGGGCAGGGCGGGTTTGGGCGCGCTGGGCGTCGCTTCGCTGGAGGGCACGACGCTGCGCTTGAGCGCGCGTTCGCGTGCGATGCGTTCCAGTCGTGCGTTGCGGGTGCGGTAGCGTTCGCGCGCGGCCAGTGCGCTGGAGCGTGCATCGCGTGCGGCGTGCAGCACCGCGCGGCAATCGTCGCTGCATGACGTGCATTGCAGATCGCGATCGAGCAGGCCGGCCTCGATCGCGCGATCCACATCGTCCACGCGCAAGGCCGCATTGATCGCATGCACCGCGGCGCCGCGCGGATCGCGGCAACCGCATGCGCATTCGCCGGGCGCGTGCTGCATCACTGGCCGCTGAAGGACGGCTTGCGGCGCTCCAGGAACGCACCGGTGCCTTCGCGCATGTCCTGCGTGGAGAACATCAGGCCGAACTGCGCGGTCTCGTATTCCAGGCCTTCCTCGATGCCGCACTCGCCGCCGACGTTGACGCAGTCCAGGATGCCGCGCAGCGCCAGCGGCGCTGCGTTCGCCAGTTGCTCGGCGAGCTTCATCGTCTCCGCTTCCAGTTCCGCCGCCGGCACGACGCGATTGACGATGCCGAGCTCGCGCGCACGCGCCGCGTCGATCGGCGCGCCGACCAGGCACAGTTCCAGCGCGGCGGCGCGACCGGCCAGGCGCAGCAGGCGCTGGGTGCCGCCGAAGCCCGGGATCAGGCCGAGGTTGATCTCCGGCTGACCGACCTTGGCCGTGTCGGCGGCGATGCGCAGGTGGCAGCCCATCGCCAGTTCCAGCCCGCCGCCCAGGGCGAAGCCGTTGATCATGCCGACCACCGGCTTGGGCATCTTTTCGATTCCGCGCATGAGCTTCTGCCCGCGCAGGGAAAAGTCGCGTCCCTGGACCGGTGTCAGGCCGTTCATCTCGGCGATGTCCGCGCCGGCCACGAACGCCTTCGCCCCGGCGCCGGTCAGGACCACGCAACGCACGGCCGGGTCGGCCGCAGCGGCCTCGAAGGCCGCCAGGAGGGCGTCCAGCGTGGCCGCGTTCAGCGCGTTCAGCTTGTCGGGACGGTTCACGGTGACCACGCGGACGGCACCGCGGTCGGCGATCAGGACGGGCGATTCGGACATGGGAAGGCGGTCTTGGAGGGGTGGAAGAGGGCGGGGGCTGCCGTCTGCCGGGGCGCGGAACTTCGGCCCCGGAACCGCTGTCAGAGCGGTTCGGCGTCAGTGGCGATTAAGCACGGGCGCCGGTATCCTAGCGCGTCCATCCGGGTCCATTCGACCGGTGCGGGCCTTATCACTAAGGAGCGGTAGTCCCGCCCCGAGCCATCACGGAGATTCCATCGAATGAAGTTGCGTTTGATCGCTGCCGCTGTCGCGGCCCTGGCACTGACCGCCGGCAACGCCGTCGCGCAGGACACCTCGAGCGAGAAGGGCAAGCTGAGCTACGCGCTCGGTTACGACCTGGGTCGCAACGCCATCGAGAGCGGTGAACAGGTCGATGTGAACACCATCGTCAAGGGTCTGCAGGACGGCTACGCCAAGAAGCAGCCGTCGGTGCCGGTCGACCAGCTGCGCACTGCGGTGCAGAACATGCAGCAGCGCCAGCAGGCCAAGGCCAAGGCGGAGTGGGACAAGGCCGCCTCGACCAACAAGGCCAAGAGCGATCAGTTCATCGCCGCCAACAAGGCCAAGGCCGGCGTGAAGGCGCTGCCGAGCGGCGTGCAGTACCGCGAGATCGAGAAGGGCACCGGCGCCAAGCCGACCCAGGCCAGCACCGTGCAGTTGGAAGTCGCCGGTCCCTACGCGTGGGGCGAGCGTCCGGCGCAGGCGCGTCCGGCGCAGCAGATCCCGTCGATCAAGGTGAGCGACATCGAAATGGCCGCCATGCGCGAAGCGCTGCTGCAGATGCCGGCCGGCTCGAAGTGGGAAATCACCCTGCCGTCCGACAAGGCCTACGGCGCCGATCCGCGCACGCCGTTCCCGCCGAACGTGGCCGTGCAGTTCGAAGTGAAGCTGGTCAGCGTCAAGTGACGTTTCGGCCTGCTCGCGCAGAGCGCGAGCGGGCTTGCCGAAGCGTCGTTACGGCGAAAGCCGTGATCCAGGCCCACAACGCCTGAAGCAACACCACCGTCGAGCCGGCCCCGCCGGCTCGACGTTTTTCTGCGATCCGCATCGCAGGCAACACGGACGTCGCAGGTTGAATCCCATGCAAGCGCGCTTTACGGTAGTCGCTCCATGAATACTCTTTTCCGTGCCGTGCTCAGTCCCTGCATCGGCATCTGCTCGCTCGACGACGACGGCCTGTGCAACGGCTGTCATCGCACCGGCGCGGAGATCGCGCGCTGGTCGCAGATGAACGACGACGAGCGCCTGCGCATGATGGAATCCGTGCTGCCCGAGCGTGAGTCGCGCCGCCGGTGACCCGGCCGGACGCCGCGTTCGAGCTGCCCGACTGGCCCGGCCTCGCGGCCGCGCTGTATCCGCTGTCCGCACCGCCGCCCGGACCGGGCTGGAATCTGGCGGAGCTGCACGATCTGGTATCCGATGACGCGACGAGCGTGGAAGCCGCCGTGCTCGTCGGCCTGGTCCCGCGCGAGCAGGGCACGCAGGTGCTGCTCACGCGCCGCACCGATGCGCTGCGTCAACATGCGGGGCAGGTGAGCTTTCCCGGCGGGCGCATCGAACACGACGATGCCGACGCCGTCGCCGCCGCGCTGCGCGAAACGCATGAGGAAATCGGCCTGGTCGCGCCGCAGATCCATCCGCTGGGCTTCCTCGATCCGCTGGCGACCATCACCGGCTATCGCGTGCAGCCTGTGGTCGCGGTGCTGGCGAGCGACTACGTCGCCCATCCCGATCCGAACGAAGTGGCCGACGTGTTCGAAGTGCCGCTCGCGTTCCTGCTCGATCCGGCCAACCTGGCCACGCACACGCTCGACTTCCGCGGCCGTCCGCGCCAGGTGTTCGAGTACCGATATCCGGCGCAACGCATCTGGGGCGCGACGGCCTCGATGCTGTTCAACCTGCGCCAGCGCCTGGAGGCGATCCGATGAGCGAGACGAAGACGACGTGGCGCACGCTGGTGTCCGCGCAAGACCTGGCCGCCGCGCTGGGGCGCGAAGACCTGATCGTCTTCGATACGCGCCACAGCCTCGCCGAACCCGAAGCGGGCGAAGCGGCCTGGCGCGCCGCGCACATTCCCGGCGCGTTCTATGCGCATCTGGATCGCGAGCTGTCCGATCATCGCAAGCCGCACGCGGGGCGCCATCCGTGGCCGGACGCCGCGGATTTCACCGAGGCACTCGGCCGCTGGGGCGTGACGCCCGCGCATCAGGTCGTCGTGTACGACGCCGCCGACGGTGCGCTCGCGGCCGCGCGGTTGTGGTTCATGCTGCGCACGCTCGGGCATGAGCGCGTGGCGGTGCTCGACGGCGGCCTGCAGCACTGGCAGGCGCTGGGGCTGCCGCTGGAATCGCGCGTGCCGGTGGCGACGCCCGCACCGCCGTACCCGTCCACGTTCGACGAGCAACGCCTGCTCGATGAGCGCCAGGTGCAGGCGCACGTCGCCTCCGGCGGCCTGCTGCTCGATGCGCGCGCCGCAGAGCGTTTCCGTGGCGATGTCGAACCGATCGACCGCGTCGCCGGTCATGTGCCCGGCGCGCGCAACCGCCCGTATGCGCAGTCGATGCAGGACGGGCGCTTCCGTCCCGCCGATGAACTGGCGCACGAATTCCAGAGCCTGTTGCAGGGACGTGACAGCGGCGAGGTCGTCGCCATGTGCGGCTCGGGCGTCACCGCCTGCCACCTGCTGCTCGCGCTGGAACATGCCGGCGTGAACGATGCACGGTTGTTCACCGGTTCCTGGAGCGGTTGGATCGACGATCCGCAGCGGCCCATCGCGCGCGGCGAATGATGTGCCGCTTCGGCCGGCTCGCACGGCTGTCACGCAAAACGGCGCCACCGTAACCTGAGCGTCATCCAAGCCCACGATCCTTGCGCGATTTCACGCAGGGGGCGTGCGCCATGTCACGCGTCGCAGGTTGGTGGTTGGCGGTAACGTTGTTGGGAGCGAGCGCTGTCGCGCACGCACAGGTGGACGCCGAGCGCGTCCGCATCCACGGTTCGCAGACGATGGCGGCGCGGCTGGTGCCGGCCGTGGCGGAGTCGTGGTTGCGCGACATCGGCTATGACGGCATCCGGCGCACGCAGCCGCGGCCGAACCTCACCGAAATCCATGCCCAGCGCGACGGTCTGCCGCTGATCGTGGAGATTGAGGCGAGCAGTTCGGCGCAGGGGTTCCAGGACGTCGTCGATGGCAACGCGCACATCGCGATGATGACGGGTCGTCCCGACGCGGCCGAACTCGACGCCGGCTGGCAGCTCGGCGATCTGGCCTCGCACGATCAGGAGTTCGCGCTGGCGCTCGACGGTGTCGCCGTCGTCGTCCATCGCGACAATCCCATCGCCAAACTCGGCTTCGCCCAGCTGCGTCGCGTGCTGTCCGGACAGGTGCACGACTGGCGCGACGTCGGCGGTCGTGGCGCGATCCACCTGCACAGCGTCGCGGGTGCCAACTCCGCGCGCGATCTGGTCGACGAACGCGTTATGCAGGGCGCGGCGTACGCGCCCGCGCAGCTGCACGCCGATGGCGACGCATTGGTGCGTGCGATCGCGCAGGATCCGACGGGCATCGGCTTCGTCACCTTGCGCCAGCCGTGGGGCGCCAGCGTGCGTCCGCTTGCGTTGTCCGATGGCGGCCGCGCGGTCGCGCCGACGCGCCTGTCCGTGCAGAGCGAGGACTACCCGTTGTCGCGCCGCTTCTATCTGTACGGCGGCCAGATGATGGGCGCGCTCAGCCGCAGTTTCGCGCTCTACACGATGGGCCAGCGCGGCCAGGACGCGGTGACGCGCGCAGGCCACTTCGCCGTGACGTTGCGACCGGGCTATGCGCCGCCGACGCTCGTCGGGCCGAAGGATTATCGCGATCTCGTCGCGCAGGCCACGCGCCTGCCGCTGAGCCTGCGCTTCAACCTCACCGGCAACAACGACAGCGGTGTCGCCAGCAGCGTGTACGACAGCCGCGCCGTGCGCGACATCGAACGCGTCGTGGCCTTCATGCAGCTGCCGGTGAATCGCGGCCGTCGCCTGCTGGTGCTGGGTTTCGCCGATACCGCTGGCGGCAGCTCGGTGGCCGCGACGATGATGAGCAACGACCGCGCCGATCTCGTCGCGCACGAACTCATGGCGCGCGGCGTCACGGTGCTGCACGCGCGCGGTGTCGGCGCGCAGGTGCCACTGACCGCTCCGGGCACGGCGGCGGCGCGCTATCGCAATGAACGCGTGGAAATCTGGATGCTGTGAGTCGCGAGGCCCGGCGCGCTACTTGCCGAGCCGGGCCACCAGCGCATGCAGCGCGGCCTGCGTGGCGGGATCGCTCCAGGCCGCGATGAACTTCGGCAGCTGAATCTGTTCCGGCTGCATCGCAGCGACGAGGTCCGCGCGTGCGATCGCGCGGGTCTGGCGCATCACCGGTTGCGGCAGCCGGAGCAGTTGCGCCAGCCATTCGCGCGCACGTGCGTTGACCTGGTCGACCGGGACGAGTTCGTCGACCAGGCCGATGCGCTCGGCGCGCTCGGCTTCCACCATGTCGCCGGCGACGACCAGCCGTTCGGCGCGATAGGTGCCCACCACGCGCTGCATCAGGCGCAGGATGCCGACCGGCACCACCAGTCCGACCTGCGTTTCATTGAGGCCGATGCGGAAGGGCTTGGCCGGATCTTCGCTGCGCGCCATCACGCGATAGTCGCAGCACAGCGCCAGCACGCAGCCGCCGGCGGGCGCATGGCCGCCGATGGCCGCGACCACCGGCACCGGGCATTCGGCGATCGCGCGCGCGGCATCGAAGAAGGCCTCCCACGCAGCCAGCAATGCGTCGCGATCATCGCCCAGCGAAAGCAGGTGCGGCACGTCGAGGCCGGCGGAAAACACCTTCGCGCCGCCGCCGAGCACGATGCCCTGAGCGCCGCCGTCGACGGCCGCGGCCAGCGCGGCGGTCAGATCGTTGCAGAGGGCGGGATTGAGCGCATTGACCGGCGCGCGCGCGAGTTTGATTTCGACGATGCCGTCGGCGGAGTGGGTTTCGACAAGGCTCATGGCGGCTCCTCGGGGCCTGACGGGACTTCGGTATCATAGGCGCATGAACACGTCGCGCATCCGACTGGGGTTGATGGCCCTCCTGCTGGCGGCCTCGTCCGCCGTTTCCGCCACCGAATGCATGCCTAAAATCAGCGAAGGCTGGGTGCGCATGCCGCCAGCCGCGATGCCGATGATGGCCGGTTTCGCCCGCATCGAGAATCCGTGCACGAAGCCGGTGACGATCACCGGTGCCAGCAGTGCGGCGTTCGGTTCGGTCGAACTGCACGAGACGCGCGTGGTCGACGGCGTCAGCCGCATGCGTGCGGTTCCTGAGCTGCGCATCGCACCGGGTCAGGCGGCGGTGTTCAAGCCCGGCGGGCTTCACCTGATGCTGATGGAGCCGGGCGCGACGCTGAAGGCGGGCAGCAAGGTCGCCATCGAATTCAAGACGAAGAATGGCGGCAAGGTGCTGGGCGAGTTCGTGGTGAAGAAGGCCGGCGAGTAAGCGGCGCGGTCCACGCAAAGAAGAAGAGCGACGCGCGACGTCGCTCTTTTCGTTTGTGAGCTTGGTTAGCGCGCTATGGTCCCGGTCGTCGGGGATCGCGTGGACTCGTCTTTCCAGGGAAAGCTGGAATCCATATTCAAACGAGTTCTAAATCGAAATGGATCCCGGCTTTCGCTGGGATGACGGCAATGGCCCCGAGGCGACGATGTGCCGCCTCAGGAGCAGGCCGTCCGCACGGCTTCCGGCAACTGCGCAGCACGCCCCGTGTTGCGGTCGATCCACACCATCACCACGTTGCCGTCGCAGTACAGCACCGTCTCGTCCTTCGCATCGAGGATGCGATGGCCGATGGTGAGGCTGGTGCTGCCCAGACGTTCGACGAAGAGTTCGATGTCCACCTCGGCCGGCCACTCGATCGGGCGACGGTAGTTGAGGTTGGCTGCGGCGACGACGGGTGCGACGTGGTCGTCCAGGCCCTGGCCGGGGACGCTCAGCATCCAGCGGAGTCGCGCTTCTTCGAGGAAGCTGAGGTACTTCGAATTGTTGACGTGGTTGAACGCGTCCAGATCGCGCCAGCGCACCGAGAGCGGCACGCGGATCAGCGCGACGGGCGCCTGCGATTCCTGCTGGGTGGCTTGCGCGCTTTCGCTCGGCGCGGATGCAGCGACAGCCGCAGTGTCGTTGGCCTTCTTCGCCGCCGGCTTGCGGCGGCGGGTCGGCGTCTTGCGCGCCTTGGGTGCTGCGGGGTCGCTCATGCGGCGGACTTCTTCTTCGTGGTGTTCGACTTGCCGGGCGCCTTCGCGGTCGCCTTGCCTGCGTCCTTCGAGGCGGCCTTGCCCTTGCGTGACGGCGCCTCGACCTTCGTGCCCAGCAGCGGTGCGAGGAACCGGCCGGTGTGCGAATGCGGCAGCGCTGCGATGTCCTCCGGCGTTCCGCAGGCCAGGATGGTGCCGCCGCGATGGCCGCCTTCCGGGCCCAGGTCGATGACCCAGTCCGCGGTCTTGATGACGTCCAGGTTGTGCTCGATCACCACCACCGTGTTGCCGTCGTCGCGCAGGCGATGCAGCACGGCGAGCAGGTGCTCGATGTCGTGGAAGTGCAGGCCCGTCGTCGGCTCGTCCAGGATGTACAGCGTGCGCCCGGTGTCGCGGCGCGAGAGTTCCTTGGACAGCTTCACGCGCTGCGCCTCACCGCCGGACAGCGTGGTCGCGCTCTGGCCCAGTTTGATATAGCTCAGGCCCACGTCCATCAGCGTTTCCAGCTTGCGCGAGATGGCCGGGATGTTCTCGAACAGGCTCAACGCATCCTCGACGGTCATCTCCAGCACGTCGTTGATGTTGTAACCCTTGTAGAGGATCTCCAGCGTCTCGCGGTTGTAGCGCTTGCCACCGCAGACATCGCACGGCACGTACACGTCTGGGAGGAAGTGCATCTCGACCTTGATCAGGCCGTCGCCCTGGCAGGCTTCGCAGCGGCCGCCGCGCACGTTGAAGCTGAAACGGCCCGGCGAATAGCCGCGCGAACGCGCTTCCGGCACCTGCGCGTACAACTCGCGCAGCGGCGTGAACAGGCCGGTGTAGGTGGCGGGATTGGAGCGCGGCGTGCGGCCGATCGGCGACTGGTCGATGTCGACGACCTTGTCCCACAATTCGATGTTCTCGTAATCGCGATGCGGCGCCGGCGTGTGCGAAGCGCCGTTGAGTTCATTGGCCGTGATCGCGAACAAGGTGTCGTTGATCAGCGTCGACTTGCCTGAGCCCGACACGCCGGTGACGGCCGTGAACAGCCCCGACGGAATCGCCAGGTCCACGTCCTTGAGGTTGTTGCCGGTGGCGCCGCGCAGGTGGAAGGTGGTCTTCGCATCCGGCTTGTGGCGCTTGGTCGGGATCTCGATGCGGCGCTTGCCGCTGAGGTACTGGCCGGTGAGCGAACGCGGCGCCTTGAGCAGGTCCTCGAACGTGCCGTGCGCGATGACTTCGCCGCCGTGCACGCCCGCGCCGGGGCCGATGTCGACCACGTGGTCGGCCAGACGGATCGCATCTTCGTCGTGTTCGACGACGATGACGGTGTTGCCCAGATCGCGCAGGCGCGTGAGCGTGCCCAGCAGGCGCTCGTTGTCGCGCTGGTGCAGGCCGATGGACGGCTCGTCGAGCACGTACATCACGCCGACCAGGCCCGCGCCGATCTGCGAGGCCAGCCGGATGCGCTGCGCTTCGCCGCCGGAGAGCGAGTCGGCCTTGCGTTCCAGCGTGAGGTAATCCAGGCCGACATCGACGAGGAAGCGCAGGCGGTCGGAGATTTCCTTGACGATCTTGATCGCGATCTCGCCGCGCCAGCCGGGCAGGTTGAGCGCCTTGAAGAACGCCAGCGCCTCGTCGACCGGCATCACCACGATGTCGGGCAGCGGACGTTCGGCGACGAACACGTTGCGCGCGGCACGGTTCAGGCGCGCGCCGCCGCAGTCGGTGCACGCGCGTTCGCTGATGTACTTGGCCAGCTCTTCGCGCACTGCGGCCGATTCGGTTTCGCGGTAGCGGCGCTCGAGGTTCGGCACGATGCCTTCGAAGCGGTGCTTGCGCTGGCTGCGCCCGCCGGCTTCGGTGAGGTAGGTGAAGGTGATCAGTTCCTCGCCGCTGCCGAACAGCACCGCGTCGCGCACCTTCGCCGGCAGCGACTGCCACGGTGCGTCCACGTCGAACTTGTAGTGTTTGGCCAGCGACTGGATCAGCTGGAAGTAGTACGCGTTGCGTCGATCCCAGCCGCGCACCGCGCCGGCGGAGAGCGAGAGCTCAGGGTGCACGACGACGCGCCCCGGATCGAAGAACTGCGCCACGCCCAGGCCGTCGCAAGTGGGGCAGGCGCCGACCGGCGAGTTGAACGAGAACAGGCGCGGTTCCAGCTCCGGCAGCGAGTAATCGCACACCGGGCAGCTGTACTTGGACGAGAACAACAGCGGCGCGGCATCGGCATCGTCCAGCGACATGACCTGGGCCATGCCGTCGCCGAGCTTGAGAGCGGTCTCGAAGGACTCGGCCAGGCGCTGCTTGATGTCCTCGCGCGGCTTGAAGCGATCCACGACCGCTTCGATCGTGTGCTTCACGCGCAGCGCCAGCGGCGGCACGGCGTCGATCTCGTGCAGCACGCCGTCCACGCGCACGCGCACGTAGCCCTGCGCGCGCAGCTGTTCGAACACCTGCGCGTGTTCGCCCTTGCGCTCGCGGATTACCGGCGCCAGCAGCATGTAGCGCTGCTCGCGGCCGGCCTCGGTGGCGCCCAGCGCGACGACCTGGTCGACCATCTGGCTGACCGTCTGCGCTTCCAGCGGATAACCGTGGTCCGGGCAGCGCGGCGTGCCGACGCGTGCGTAGAGCAGGCGCAGGTAGTCGTAGATCTCGGTGATCGTGCCTACGGTCGATCGCGGGTTGTGCGAGGTCGACTTCTGCTCGATCGAGATCGCCGGCGACAGGCCCTCGATGTGGTCGACGTCCGGCTTCTCCATCACGGAGAGGAACTGCCGCGCGTACGCCGACAGCGACTCGACGTAGCGGCGCTGTCCTTCGGCGTAGATGGTGTCGAAGGCCAGCGACGACTTGCCCGAGCCCGACAGGCCCGTGATCACGATCAGCTTGTCGCGAGGCAGGTCGAGGTCGATGTTCTTGAGGTTGTGCGTCCGCGCGCCGCGGATGCGGATGTAATCCAGCGCCATCGGTTGCCTGTATGGGGGAGGGTCGCCACCGCGGAGCGCGAGGGCGAACAGAGGAGCGTATCGACAGGCGAAGATGGGGGCAAATGGCTGGAACCAAAGCCCGGCGTGGAGCCGTCGCCGGGATGTTCCACGGCGACTTCGGGGACGCATTGCGCGTCCCCGACCTTCATGAACGAAACCGCGAGGCGTCAGAGCAGGCGGAACGACGTCGCGTCGCCGGTGCCGGCCTGTGTGGTCGTTTCCAGCGCCGCCGGGCTCACGCCGTTGACGATCAGCTGGACCTTGATGGCCTCCGCCCGCTGCTGCGCAAGCGAGGGATCGTCGCCTGACGGGCCGGTGATCTGCAGGCGCGTGCCGTCGCCGGAGGCCTGGATCACCTGTGCGGCCTTGCTCAGCAGGGCCAGGCTGTCGGGCGCCACGCGCGCGCTGCCGGGCTCGAAGCGGATAGGCGTCTGCGTGACCGCTTCGTTCAGCGCCTTCACCAGCGCGCCGCCGGACGTGCCCGGCTTCACCTGAGCGAGCACGGCGCTCGCGCCGTCCACGGGCGCGCCTTCGCCCACGCCCTGGAAGAGCCCGGTGTAGGCGTAGCCGGGGTAGAGCAGTTCGGCGCGGGCGAGCAGGGCCTTGCGGTCGGCCTCGCTGGCGTGGCCGTGGAGTTCGATGCGCCGGCCTTCGAACGACACCGCCGCGCCGGGCTGGGTGAAGGCGTCGAGGAATTTCGGCAAGGCCTCCTGCCAGGGGGCGCGCCGGGCGCCGGGGTCAACCTTCAATTCGCCCGACACGCTGCCGCCGTAGGCGAGCTTCAGCGCGGCCTCGATGGCCTGCCGGGTGGCGTCGGTGTCAACGGTGCCGTCATAGCGCACCGTGCCGTTGTTGTTCACCAGGTTGAGGGTCGCGTCGAACTGGGCGACAGGCGCGGGGGTGGCCGCCTGCGGTGCCGTCTGCGAAGTCGGGGTGTCGCGGTTGCAGGCCGCGGTCGTCGCGATGACGGCGACGAGTGCGACGGACCAAATCGAACGGACTGGATTCATGGGCGCTCCATCGGCGATTGCCGGCGATTGGGGGAACGGCCCGGACGCCGGGCCGGAATCGTGGGGAGGAAGGGCCCGGCGTACCGGGCTCCTCCCGTTTGCTGCACCTTCAATCCGCTGACGGCCGGATCACTTGTGCGAGGCGTACTCGATCTCCACCGGATCCGCGCATTCCTGCGTACCGTTGTTGCAGAGCTTGTAGCTCATGGTGCCGCTGCCGATGATGCGGAACGTATCGGTGGCGGTGCCCTTGTTCTTCACGGTCTTGAGGATGGCGCCGTTGCGGTAAATGTCGATGTTCTTCTTGCCGTGCGTCCAGTCCAGCGTGACCTGGGTGCGGTGGTTGGCCAGCTGGATGGCTTCGGCTTCCACCGAACGCGGCCAGTTGGCATCGACGAAGCTCGGATACAGCGACACGCCCGAGGCGTTGCTGAAGCCGCGAACCCACACGTACCACTTGCCGCCCTGCGGGGCCGGGAAGAAGCAGTTCTCGGCGTTGCCGGCGCTGAACGGACGGCAGTCGTACGCGGTGGTCGTCGGCTCGGCGCCGCGACGCACGTACAGGTCCGCATCGCCCGTGCCGCCGTACATGGCGAACAGCAGGTTGGATGCGCCGTTGGGCACCAGCAGCTCATAGCGGATGGTGTCGCCGGCCAGCACGGTGATGCCGGTGACGGTGACGCCGTTGCTGAGCGGAATGGCCGGCGGCGGCGCCGGCGGCGGCGGGACGTCCGGCGGCAGCGGCTCGGTGCCCTTGGCCACGGCCACGGCGTAGCGCGCGTCGATGATGCCGGCGCCGCAGTACTTGTTGTAGCTGCAGCCGCTGGGGAAGCCGCCGGATGCGTAGGCGGTGTTCTCCAGGATCTTCTTGATCTGGTCCGGCGTCTTCGGCGTGGCGGCCGCGGACTGCATCAACGCGATCGTGCCCGAGACGTGCGGTGCCGACATCGAGGTGCCCGCGTACCAGGCGTAGCCTTCACCTTCCTGGCCCTGCAGGCCCAAGTTCAGCGTCGACAGGATGTTGTCCGCCGCCGGTGCGACGCCCGAACCGCCGGGCGCCGCGACGTCGACCACGTTGCCGTAGTTGGAGAAGCCCGACAGTGCGCCGGTCGGACCGACCGAAGACACGGTGATGACGTCGTTGCAGCTTGCGGGCGAGAAGCCCGCTGCGTCGGCGGAAGAGTTGCCCGCGGAGACGACGACCGTCGTGCCACGGCCCTTCGCCGCGGTATACGCCGCCTGTTCGGCCACGCTGCACGCGCCGCTGCCGCCGAGGCTGAGGTTGATGACTTCCGCCGGCGTCGCGTTCGCCGGCACGCCCGCCACGGTGCCGCCGGACGCCCACGTCACCGCGTCGATGATGTCGGACTCGTAACCGCCGCACTTGCCCAGCACGCGCACGGGCTGCACCTTCGCGCCGAACGCCACGCCGGCCACGCCCGCGTTGTTGTTGGTCGCCGCAGCGACGGTGCCGGCCACGTGCGTGCCGTGCCAGCTGCTGTCCTCGGGGATGCCGAAGATGTTGCACTCGCCGTCGTGCCAGTCGCCCGGATCGTTCGGGTCCGCGTCGCGGCCGTCGCCGTCCACGCTGACTTCGGTGTCGATGATGAAGTCGTAGCCGGCCACGTACTGGCCGTTCAACTCCGAATGCGGCGTGCTGCCGGTGTCGAGCACGGCGACCACGACGCCATCGCCCGTCGCGATGTCCCACGCCGGTTCGGCGTTGATGCCGCCCGGGCCGTTCTTGTAGTGCCACTGCTGCGCGTACAGCGGATCGTTGGGCACCATCAGCGGCTTGCGCAGGCGATCGGGTTCGACCGCGAGCACGGCCGGGTCCTTCATCAGTTCGATCATCAGCGCCTTGGTCGCGGCGCTGTCGAGCTTGCGGTCGGTGCGGATCAGCGAGCTGCCCGTCGCCAGCGTGCGCAGCGGCGCGATGCCCAGGCCGAGGTTCTGCGCGGCGCTGGCGAGCTGCTGGTTCGACGCAGCGGCGCTAAGCCGCTTGGCGTCGGAGCGGTAGGTGATGATGAAGCGATCGAACTGCTGCGGCTGTTTCTTGGCGGCCTTGGCGGCCTGCGGGGAGAGGGTGGAAACCTTGACCTTGTTGGCGACGGGGAGCTTTCCGCCCGAGTAGGCCGCGGGCGCGACGAGGATCGCGGTGGCGACGGCGAGAGCGGTCCACTTCAGGGTGCGTGCTTTGCGAGTCATGACAACGTCCTTTGTTGTTGGCTGCTGCAGGAACGCCCGGTGCCTCCCCCTGAGCGGCGCCGGGTGCGCGTCCGCGACGGGCAGGTGCCATCGCGCGACTGGGGGCGTGCGCACGTGCGGCGTCATCCGGACGCCGTGCGCGAGCACGTGGATCGAAAAGGCGAAATGAGGCGACGGCCGCGTGCGTGACGCGCCGGCTCAGGACGAGGGTGGGGGGGGGCGGTGTGGCCCGGGAAAAAGTCTCGTCCGAGCGGACGGGAAGACGCGCTTCCTGCGACATCAGGGCTGACTCGAACACAGCGACCGCTCCCCGACCCGCGCGCGGGCGCAGGCCAATCCAGTTGGCTGGGACGTGGACGACGCCCTGTAGCCATCCACGTCGGCCGACCGTAGTGGAACCATCGGAACCGCGCAAGAGGAGCGGTTAATCCTTTAGAATCAATACATTGCTGAATGCGGGGCAAAGTGTGCCGAGGGTCGCGGTTCCGAGCCGGAAGGCGGCGAGGGGCGTCTCCCCGGGAGTCGGTCCAAAGCGCCCGGCCCGATCCGATTGGACCCGGGCAGACTTGCTCCAACCCGCTGAAAGCCCTAGAATTCCGCTTCTGTCCGCCCGGTTCTGGGTGCGACAGCGACCAAAATAACTACAGAGGAATCTGGTCATGTACGCAGTTGTAGTCACCGGCGGTAAGCAATACCGCGTGATGCAGGGCGAAACCCTGCGCGTCGAGCTGCTCGATGTCGAAGTCGGCAGCGAGATCAAGCTGGACAACGTCCTGATGCTGGGCGGCAGCGATGGCGTGAAGGTCGGCGACGCGCTCAAGGGCGCCACCGTCTCCGCCAAGGTCATCGGCCACGGCCGCGCCGACAAGGTGCGCATCGTGAAGTTCCGTCGCCGCAAGCACCATCGCAAGCAGATGGGCCACCGTCAGCATTACACCGAAATCGAAATCACCGGCATCGCCGGCTAAGAGGAGAAGCAGCCATGGCACACAAAAAGGGCGTAGGTTCCACCCGTAACGGCCGCGACTCCAACCCGAAGTACCTCGGCGTGAAGATGTACGGCGGCCAGGCCATCGAGGCCGGCAACATCATCGTCCGCCAGCGCGGCACCCAGTTCCACGCGGGTTCCGGCGTCGGTCTCGGCCGCGACCACACCCTGTTCGCGCTGGTCGACGGCAAGGTCGAGTTCTCGACCAAGGGCCCGAAGAAGCGCCGCACCGTCAGCGTCGTCGCCGAGTAATCGTCGACACGCAGTGCGCGAGGGGCCCCGCTTCGGCGGGGCTTTTCGTTTCAAGCGATGGGATTCGTGATTTGAGATTCGGGATTCGCTAGAACGCCCCGTCTCGATGCATCGCTAGAATCCCCCGCTGCTCCTGCTTTATCGAATCCCCAATCCCGAATCGCGAATCCCAGCCCCATGAAACTCGTCGACGAAGCCGAAATCCAGGTCAGCGCAGGCAACGGCGGCAACGGCTGCGTTGGTTTCCGTCGCGAGAAGTTCATTCCGCTCGGTGGCCCCGACGGCGGTGACGGCGGCGATGGCGGCAGCGTATGGCTGCTGGCCGACGAAAACCTCAACACGCTCGTCGACTTCCGCCACCAGCGCCAGTTCCGCGCCAAGCGCGGCGAGAACGGCATGGGTCGGCAGATGTACGGCAAGGCCGGCGACGATCTCGTCATCACCGTGCCGGTCGGCACCGTGATCACCAATGTCGAAACCGACGAGGTCATCGGTGATCTCACCCGTCACGGTGAGCGCCTGCTGGTCGCCAAGGGTGGCAAGGGCGGCCTGGGCAACATGCATTTCAAGAGCTCGGTGAACCGCTCGCCGCGCAAGGCGCTGCCGGGCCTGCCGGGCGAAGAGCGCGCGCTCAAGCTCGAACTCAAGCTGCTTGCGGACGTGGGCCTGCTGGGTTTTCCGAACGCCGGCAAGAGCACGCTGATCCGCGCCGTTTCGGCGGCGACGCCGAAGGTGGCCGACTATCCGTTCACCACGCTCTATCCGAACCTTGGTGTCGTCAGCGTCGAGGCGCATCGCAGCTTCGTCATCGCCGACATCCCGGGGCTGATCGAAGGTGCGGCCGATGGCGCGGGCCTGGGCACGCAGTTCCTCAAGCATCTGCAGCGCACCCGCTTGCTGCTGCACCTGGTCGACATCGCGCCGATGGAGGGTGGCGTGGAGGGCGTGAGCCCGGCCGAGCAGGTGCGTGCGATCGAGCGCGAGCTGGAAAAGCACGATCCCGAACTGCTCGACAAGCCGCGCTGGCTCGTGCTCAACAAGGCCGACCTGCTGCTGGAAGAAGAGCAGAAGGCTGCGGCGCAGGCCGTCATCGACGAGCTGGGCTGGAAGGATCGCTGGTACATGGTGTCGGCCATCAGCCGCGAAGGCACCTGGCCGATCATGCTCGACGTGATGGCCTTCTTCGACCGCCAGCGCGAAGACGCGCTGGAAGCCCAGCGCGCGGGCGAGGACCATGATGCAGTCCCCTGAGGCCGTCGCGCAGGCAACAAAAAACCCGGCATCGGCCGGGTTTTTGTTTGCTGCCTGGAGCGTTGCCGCCCGGAGCCTGTCGGCAGGCGAGGGCGCCGCGAGGCGCCTTGCCGTGGACTCCCGTCCCCGTGACGCCGTATCAGGCGGCCTTGAGGGCCTTGATGCGGGCGTTCAGGCGAGCCTTGTGGCGGGCAGCCTTGTTCTTGTGGATCAGGCCACGCGAGCTGAAGCGATCGAGGATCGGCTGCGCGACGACGAAGGCGGCTTCGGCGCCGGCGGCGTCGTTCTCGCCCAGGGCCTTGAGCACCTTCTTGACGGCGGTACGCAGCATCGAACGCTGGCTGGCGTTGCGGGCATTGCGGACCACGGTCTGCTTGGCGCGCTTCTTGGCGGACTTGATGTTAGCCACGGCGAATTCCTGGAAACTGGTAAGTGAAAGTGGGTCTGGGGACAATCAGACCAGAAAGTATGGAGGATTCAGTGGGTTGCGTCAACCATAAGGCGTGGGACAACGTACAGGGAGAATGCGCGTGACCGCGCCGAGAATGATCAGGGGGCTGCTCTCCTTCAGCAGCATGACCATGGTGTCGCGGGTCCTGGGCCTGGTCCGCGACATCGCCATCAACCACGCCTTCGGTGCCAATGCCGGCACGGACGCGTTCTGGGTGGCGTTCCGTATTCCGAACTTCATGCGGCGCCTGTTCGCGGAAGGCTCGTTTTCGACGGCGTTCGTGCCCGTTTTCACGGAGATCAAGGAAACCCGCCCGCAGGACCTGCGCGAACTGGTGGCGCGGGTGTCCGGCACGCTGGGCGGCATGTTGCTGGTCCTGACCGCGCTGGGCCTGATCTTCACCCCGCAGATCGCGGCGATCTTCAGCCCGGGTGCGCTCGACGATCCGGCCAAGTTCGGCCTCACGGTCGACCTGCTGCGGCTGACGTTCCCCTTCATCCTGTTCGTGTCGCTGACGGCGCTGTCCGGCGGCGCGCTCAACAGCTTCCACCGGTTCGGGCTGCCGGCCTTTACGCCGGTGATCCTCAATCTGTTCATGATCGCCGGCGCGTTGTGGCTGGCCCCCCACCTGGAGGTGCCGATCCTGGCGCTGGGCTGGGCGGTGCTGGCGGGCGGCATCGCGCAGCTGGTGTTCCAGTTGCCGGCGCTGCGCAAGCTCAATCTGTTGACGCTGCCGAAGTGGGGCTGGAGCCACCCGGACGTGCGCAAGGTGATGCGCCTGATGGTGCCGACGCTGTTCGGTTCCTCGGTGGCGCAGATCAATCTGTTGCTCGACACCGTCATCGCGTCGCTGCTGTTCGTCGGTTCGCAGACCTGGCTGTCGCAGGCCGATCGCTTCCTCGAGCTGCCGCTGGGCGTCTTCGGCGTGGCGCTGGGCACGGTGATCCTGCCGGCGTTGTCGCGGCACCACGTCAAGACCGACGCAGAGGGTTTTTCGAAGGCGCTCGACTGGGGCCTGCGCACTACGCTGCTGATCTCGATGCCGGCGATGCTGGGCCTGATGTTCCTGGCCGAGCCGCTGGTGGCGACGCTGTTCCAGGGCGGCAAGTTCACCGCGTTCGACACGCGCATGGCGGCGATGTCGGTGTTCGGCCTGAGCTTCGGTCTGCCGGCTTTCGCGCTGGTGAAGATCGTGCTGCCGGCGTTCTATTCGCGCCAGGACACGCGCACGCCGGTGCGTGCGGGCGTGGCGTCGCTGATCGCCAACATGGTGCTCAATGTCGTCTTCCTGTGGGTGCTGTACCTGCTGTGGACGACGCCGGAAGTGCGCGCGCGCGGCGTGATGGTCGCGCTGGAGCAGACGCCCGGCTTGCACCTCGCGCTGGGCTTCGCCAGCGCCGCGGCGAGCTACCTCAACCTCGCGCTGCTGTGGCACTGGCTGCGCAAGGCCGGTGTGTACCAGCGTCAGCCCGGCTGGATGCGCTACACGATGCGGTTGCTCGTCGCATGCGCGGCGATGGCGGCGGCGTTGTGGGCTGGCCTGATCTGGGCGCCGGATTTCACCGTCATCGGCAAGCTGGCGCGGGTGGGGTACCTGGCGGTGTTGGTCTGCGGCGGTGGCCTGGTCTATGTGCTGGCGCTGCTGGCGCTCGGGTTCCGCCCGCGCGATCTTCGCGAGCACTGACGGACCATGTCGGGCAGGAACCATACGGCGAGCCTTGGAGACGGGCCTTCGCGGCTATACTTCAGGGCAATGAGCAGGCTGTTTCGAGACGTCGAGGGCGGGCCCCGGTGCCCGCACGGCAGTGTGGTCTGCATCGGCGCATTCGACGGCCTGCACCTGGGCCACCAGGCGCTGGTGCGCCACGCGCGGGATCGTGCGCGCGCGCTCGGCGTGCCGTGCGTGGTGCTGAGTTTCGAACCACTGCCGCGTGAGTTCTTCGCACCCAACGACCCACCGCCGCGCCTGATGCTGCCGCGTGCCAAGGCCGAGCGTCTGCTTTCGACGAGCGCCGGTGCCATGGGCGTGGACCAGCTCGGCCTGCTGCGTTTCGATCGGCGCCTGAGCAGCCTCACTGCCGAGGAGTTCGTGCGCGCGGTGCTCGTGCATCGTCTGTCCGCGCGTGAAGTGTGGGTCGGCCCGGAGTTCCGCTTCGGCAAGGCGCGCGCAGGCGACATCGCGCTGCTGCGCGCGATGGGGCAGGAGCACGGCTTCGTCGCGGGCGAGATCGAACCCGTTCTGCTCGATGGCGAACGCGTCTCCGCCACGCGTATCCGCGAGGCGCTGCGCGCGGGCGATTTCGCCACGGCCGCGCGCTTCCTCGGCCGGCCGTACGCGATCGGCGGCCACGTCGTGCCGGGCAAGCAGCTCGGCCGTACGCTCGGCTTTCCCACGGCCAACCTGCGCTTCGGCGGTCGCACGCCTGCTTTGTCGGGCATCTACGCGACCTGGGTGCACGGCGTGGGCGAACATCCTCATGCCTCGGTGTCCAGCCTGGGCACGCGGCCGACGGTGGACGGCGTAGAGCCGCTGCTGGAAGCCCATCTGTTCGATTTCGACGGCGACCTCTACGGCCGCCGCATCGAGGTCGAGTTCGTCGCCAAATTGCGCGACGAACTGAAGTTCTCCGATCTGCCGTCATTGACCGCGCAGATGCACCGTGACGCCGTGCAGGCGCGCGCGATCCTCGGCGTTCCCGCCAGTTCCGCCGCCGCACACGAGCCCGCACGAACGAGTGCGGAGTCCCCCCAGACAGCAGCACAGCGATAGGTTCCCGTGAGCCAAGACCCGAACCAGTACAAAGCCACCCTGAACCTGCCCGCGACGGAGTTCCCGATGCGCGGCGACCTGCCCAAGCGCGAGCCGGAAACGCTCGCACGCTGGGAAGACGAGGGCCTGTACGCGCGAATCCGCGAGAAGGTCGGCACGCGCGAGCGCAGCTTCGTGCTGCACGACGGACCGCCATACGCCAATGGCGCGATCCACATCGGCCACGCGGTCAACAAGGTGCTCAAGGACATCGTGGTGAAGTCCAAGCTGCTCGCCGGCTTCGACGCGCCGTACGTGCCGGGTTGGGATTGCCACGGCTTGCCGATCGAGCACCAGGTCGAGAAGAAGTTCGGCAAGGTCGGCGAGAAACTCGACGCCGCCGCGTTCCGGCAGAAGTGCCGCGAATACGCCGCCGAGCAGATCGACCTGCAGCGCCGCGATTTCAAGCGCCTGGGCGTGGTCGGCGACTGGGACAACCCATACCGCACGATGGATTTCCGCTACGAGGCCGACATCATGCGGTCGCTGGCGAAGATCGTGGAGCGCGGCCACCTGGTGCGCGGCGCCAAGCCGGTGCACTGGTGCTTCGATTGCGGTTCGGCGCTGGCCGAGGCGGAGATCGAATACGCCGACAAGGAATCCCCGGCGATCGATGTCGCCTACGACGCGCGCGACCCGCACGCGCTGGCGCGCCTGTTCGGCGCGGCGGTCGATGACGGCGTGCGCGTGGCGATGCCGATCTGGACGACGACGCCGTGGACGCTGCCGGCGAGCCTGGCGATCAGCGTCGGCCCGGAACTGGACTACGTGCTGGTCGAAGGCCCGCGCACGGCCGACGGCAGCCGCCGTGTGCTGGTGCTGGCCGAAGCGCTGGCCGGCAAGGCGCTGGCGCGTTACGGCGTCGACGAGGTCGTCGTGCTCGGCCGCGCGCTGGGCAGCGCGCTGGAGGGCGTGGTGCTCGAGCATCCGTTCTATGCCGAGCGCGACATCCCGGTGCTGGTCGGCGACCACGTGTCGGCCGAGGACGGCACCGGCATGGTCCACACCGCGCCGGGCCACGGCCAGGAGGACTACGCGGTCGGCCTGAAGTACGGCCTGACCGATCGCTACAGCGCCGGGCAGATCAATCCGGTCGACGGACGCGGCGCGTACCTGCCGTCGACGCCGCCGGCGGACGGCATCGTGCTGGCCGGCGTGCATATCTGGAAGGCGAACCCGATGCTGGTCGACGTGGTTCGCGCCAGCGGGCACCTGCTCGCCTTCCACACGATCAAGCACAGCTACCCGCACTGCTGGCGCCACAAGACGCCAGTGGTGTTCCGCGCGACGCCGCAGTGGTTCATCTCGATGGAGCAGGCCGGCTTGCGCCGCGATGCGCTGGGCGAGATCGGCAAAGTCGCCTGGGTTCCGGAGTGGGGCGAGGCGCGCATCTACAACATGATCGAAGGCCGCCCGGACTGGACGATCTCGCGCCAGCGCTACTGGGGCGTGCCGATCGCGCTGTTCTTCCATCGCGAAACGGGCGAGATCCACCCGCGTTCGCCGGAGTTGATGCGCCAGGTCGCCACGAAGGTCGAACAGGCCGGCGCCGATGCCTGGTACGCGATGACCGCCGAAGAACTGCTCGGCGATGAAGCCGCGCAATACGAGAAGGTCACCGACATCCTCGACGTCTGGTTCGACTCCGGCGTCAGCCACGAATGCGTGCTTGCGCAGCGTCCGCTCGATGGCCTGTACAAGCCGGCCGATCTGTACCTGGAAGGCTCCGATCAGCATCGCGGCTGGTTCCACAGCGCGCTGCTCACCGGCGTGGCGATGGACGGTGTCGCGCCGTACCGCCAGGTGCTGACGCACGGCTTCGCCGTGGACGAGCAGGGCAAGAAGATGTCCAAGTCGGTCGGCAACACGGTCGAGCCGCAGAAGGTCATCAACGCGATGGGCGCCGACGTGCTGCGCCTGTGGATCGCCTCCACCGACTACCGCAACGAGATGTCGGTGTCGGACAACATCCTCAAGCGCAACTCCGACGTCTACCGCCGCATCCGCAACACCGCGCGCTTCCTGCTGGCGAACCTCAACGGCTTCGAGCCGAAGACGCACCTGCGTCCGCTGGAAGACATGGTCGCGCTGGACCGCTGGATCGTGCACCGCGCCGCCGAGTTGCAGGACCGCATCGCCAGCGCGTACGAGCGCTACGACTTCGCCGAGATCGTGCAGGCACTGTCGAACTTCTGCTCGGTCGACCTGGGCTCGCTGTATCTGGACGTCACGAAGGATCGTCTCTACACGATGCAGGAAGACTCGCGCGGCCGTCGTTCGGCGCAGAGCGCGATGTACCGCATCGCCGAGGCGTTCGTGCGCTGGATCGCGCCGATCCTGGCCTTCACCGCCGACGAGATGTGGCGCCACCTGCCGACGCAGACCGAGCACGGCCCGCGTGAGGAGAACGTCCTGTTCGCCACCTGGTACGACGGCCTGGCGCTGCTCCCCGAGGACGCGCCGCTGGCCGCGGATGATTTCGAACGTCTGCTCGCGCTGCGCGAGGAAGTCAGCAAGACGCTGGAACCGATGCGCGCCGCCGGCGACATCGGCGCGGCGCTGGAAGCCGAAATCAGCCTCAAGGCCGGTGTCGCCGACCAAAACTGGCTGGCACCGTTCGCCGATGAACTGCGCTTCCTGTTCATCAGCGGCGATGTCGAGGTGATCGCCGACGACGGCATCAAGGACATCGCCGTCCTCGCCACGCCGACCACCAAAACCAAGTGCGTGCGCTGCTGGCAGTACCGGGCGGACGTCGGCGGCGATGCCGCGCATCCGGAACTGTGCGGACGTTGCGTCGTCAACGTCGCCGGTGCCGGCGAGAACCGGGAGTGGTTCTGATGGCTCCGGTGCGTCCCAATGCGTTGCCCTGGCTGGCGGTCTCCGTCCTGGTGATTGTGCTCGACCAGCTGACCAAGCTGTGGGTGCTGAACTCGTTGCCGGAATACACCGCGGTCCCGGTGATCGAGGGCGTCTGGAACTGGTACCGCACCTACAACACCGGTGCGGCATTCAGCTTCCTCAGCGATGCCGGCGGCTGGCAGAAGTACTTCTTCGTCGTGCTGGCCGTGGCCATCAGCGGCCTGCTGGGCTGGTGGCTGAGCCGCACGCCGCGGCGCGACTGGAAGAGCGCGCTGCCGTATGCGCTGGTGATCGGCGGCGCCCTGGGTAACGTGATCGACCGGCTGATGCACGGCCACGTCGTGGACTTCATCCAGTGGCACTGGCGCGATTACTACTGGCCTTCGTTCAACCTGGCCGACGCGGCGATCGTGGCCGGCGCCATCGGCATCGCGCTGTTCGGCCTGTTCACGAAACCGGCGCCGGCCGCCGGCCCGGCCCGGTAAACTGCCGCCATGGACGTCCTGCTCGCCAATCCCCGCGGTTTCTGCGCCGGCGTCGACCGCGCCATCGAGATCGTCAAGCGCGCCATCGAGACGCTCGGCGCGCCCATCTACGTGCGCCACGAAGTGGTGCACAACCGCTTCGTCGTGGACGACCTCAAGCACCGTGGCGCGATCTTCGTCGAGGAGCTCGACGAGGTGCCGGACAACGCCACGGTGATCTTCAGCGCCCACGGCGTGGCCAAGGCCGTGCGCGAAGAAGCCGAGCGTCGCGGCCTCAAGGTGTTCGACGCGACCTGTCCGCTGGTGACGAAGGTGCATCTGGAAGTGGCGCGTCACTGCCGCGCCGGTCGCGATGTCGTCCTGATCGGCCACGAGGGCCACCCCGAAGTCGAGGGCACGATGGGCCAGTGGCGTCGCGAGGCGGGTTCCGGCCGCATTTACCTGGTCGAGGACAACGACGACGTCGCCGCGCTGGAGATCGACCAGCCCGAGAATGTCGCCTATACGACCCAGACCACGCTCTCGGTCGACGACACCCGTGGCGTGATCGAGGCGCTGCGCGCCAAGTTCCCGGCCCTGCAAGGCCCGAAGAACGACGACATCTGCTACGCCACGCAGAACCGCCAGGACGCCGTGCGCGAACTGGCCGCGCGCTGCGACCTGGTGCTGGTGGTCGGTTCGGTCAACAGCTCCAACTCCAACCGCCTGCGCGAGCTGGCCGAGCGCGAAGGCGTGGAGGCCTACCTGATCGACGGCGCGATCGAGATCAACCCGTCCTGGGTCACCGGCCGCCAGCGCATCGGCGTCACCGCCGGCGCGTCCGCGCCGGAGGTGCTGGTGCGCGGCGTGATCGACCGCCTGCGCGAACTGGGCGCGGCGCATGTGTCCGAACTCGACGGCGAGCCGGAGGACATGGTCTTCGCGCTGCCCAAGGAGCTGCGTCTGCAACTGGTCGATTGACCGGGGCGGTGGCGCCGATTGACCGGGAACGGGCGGGCGCCTAGAATTCCGGGCTCGCGGAAATCTCCGCCGCCCGGCCCGAGCGGCCAGGCCGGAATCCCGCAAAGACACCCGCCGGAATAGCTCAGTTGGTAGAGCGGCGCATTCGTAATGCGTAGGTCGTAGGTTCGATTCCTATTTCCGGCACCAGTTTTCGTTATTTTGAGCCCCGCTTCGGCGGGGCTTCTTTTTTGGCCCGTCGTGAGCGCGTAAAGAATGCGCCCTTCACGCGTGCGCGGCACCTTCGGTGAAACAGTCACGGCTTTCCCCGAGGAGTGGAGCGATGGCCGGTATCGACGAGAACGTGAAGCGCATCGGCGCGCTGCTGAAGAAGATCGACATCGCCATGCTGACGACGACGGGCAAGGGCGGCTTCCTCATGAGCCGGCCGTTGTCCACGCAGCATGCGCAGTTCGACGGACGGCGCGTGTGGTTCTTCACCCAGGCCGACAGCCCGAAGGTCGCCGAGATCCGCCGCCATCCCAAGGTGAACCTCGCCTACGCGTCCAAGAGCAAGAACGTCTACATCTCCATGACCGGTACCGCGAGCGTGAACCGCGAGCAGGCCGTCATCGATGCCCTGTGGAACGATGCGATGAAGGCGTTCTTCCCCAAGGGCCGGAACGATCCCAACCTCACGCTGCTGGAGGTGGACGTTCATTCGGTCGAATACTGGGACGGCCCGGGCACCTGGATCGGCAAGGCGGTCAGCTTCCTCATCGCGCGGGTGACGAAGAAGGAAGAGGTGATGGGCGAGAACCGCATCGTCGACCTCACCGCCAAGCGCCCGCGCAAGCGTTTGCCGCCCTCGCACGCCGACGCCCCGCGCGGCGCGCGCAGCGCCGCGGCGAAGGCGCCGAAGAAGGCCGCGCGCAAGTCCTCCGCCACGCGCGCCGCGAAGAAGACGGCAAAGCCCGCACGCAAGGCGGCAGCGAAGCGAACGCGCAGCGCCTCCGGCTGACTGGCCGTGCAATGACTCGCACGCGCCTCGTGCTCAAGCACATCGTGCATGAATCTTCCATCACGACCCCGCGCGCCTGAACGTTTCATCTCATCGCAATCTCGCGTTCACCGATTTTTAGCGCGGCGATCGCCACCATGCCGCCAGTTTTTCGGAAGGGGCATGACAGGGTGTTGAGCATGCGAATGGACGTCTTCGTGGTGGGGCAGGAAGAAGGTTTCGTGGTGGCGCCGTGCGGCGCGCCGCTTCCCGATGAGGAAATGGCGGTGCTGGGCGAGGTCCGCTTCGGCTGGACCGTCGACAGCGAAAGCGCCGCCCCGCGTCTGGATTGGCAGGGCATCGCCAAGGACATCGATGCGCGCGGTTACAGCATCGTCCCGCAGGGCGACGTGGGCGGCCTGCTGGGTCTGCCGGAAGGCGAACTGAGCGCGTTCTATCCCGAGTTCCACCTGCGCCACGCCGCCTGAGCGCGCATCGCCCGCGTCTCGCTTTCCGCGACGCGGGCCGGGTAGAGTGCGGGCAATCCGTTCGCCACGCCGCCGTTCATGTCCAAACCCGCGAAGTCCCTCAGCAGCAAAGCCCGCACCGCGTACGTCTGCTCGGAGTGCGGCGCCGACCACAACAAGTGGCAGGGCCAGTGCGGTGAGTGCGGCGCCTGGAACACGCTGAGCGAGTTCGTCGTGGAGCCCGCCGCCAAGGCGGGCGCGAGCGTCGCCGCGAGCCGGCGTGGCAGCTGGGCCGGCAAGGCCGACGCGCCGGCCGTCACTGCGCTCAAGGACGTTCGCCACAGCGAAGAAGACCGTGTCAGCACCGGCATCGGCGAGTTCGACCGCGTGCTCGGCGGTGGCCTGGTGCACGGTTCGGTGGTGCTGGTGGGTGGCGACCCGGGCATCGGCAAATCGACGCTGCTGTTGCAGGCGATCAGCAAGATGGCCGGAACGCTGCCGGGCCTGTACGTCACTGGCGAGGAATCGCTGGCGCAGGTGGCCGGTCGCGCCTCGCGCCTGGGCGTGCCGGTGGACGGCGTGCACGCACTGGCGGAAACCGGCGTGGAACGCGTGCTCGAACACGCCGCGAAGATGAAGCCGGGCCTGATCGTCGCCGACTCCGTGCAGACGCTGTGGACGGAGGAACTGAGCGCCGCGCCCGGCTCGGTGAGCCAGGTGCGCGAAAGCGCCGCGCGCCTGGTGCGCTATGCCAAGGAAACCGGCACCGCCGTGTTCCTGGTCGGTCACGTTACCAAGGAGGGCGGGATCGCCGGCCCGCGCGTGCTCGAGCACATGGTCGACGCCGTGCTGTATTTCGAAGGCGAAAGCGGCAGCCGCTTCCGCGTGCTGCGTGCGTTCAAGAACCGCTTCGGCGCGGTCAACGAACTGGGCGTGTTCGCGATGGGCGAGAAGGGCCTGCGCGAAGTGCCCAACCCGTCGGCGATCTTCCTCTCCGGCAGCGAACGCCCGCAGCCGGGCAGCTGCGTGATGGTCACGCGCGAAGGCACGCGCCCGTTGCTGGTGGAAGTGCAGGCGCTGGTCGATGCCTCGCCGCTGTCGAACCCGCGCCGCGTCGCGGTCGGCATGGAGGGCAACCGCCTGGCGATGCTGCTGGCGGTGCTGCATCGCCACGGCGGCATCGGCGTGGGCGACCAGGACGTGTTCGTGAATGTGGTCGGCGGCATCCGCGTGCAGGAAACGGCGGCGGATCTTCCCGTGCTGTTGGCGGTGCTGTCTTCGTTGCGCGATCGGCCGTTGGCCGAACAGACGGTGGCGTTCGGCGAAGTCGGTCTGTCGGGAGAGATCCGGCCTGTTCCCAACGGCGAGGAACGCCTGAAGGAAGCCGCCACGCACGGCTTCAAGCGCGCCATCGTGCCCAAGTCGAACGCGCCCAGGAGCGGTCGCGTGGGCGAGATGGAAGTGATCGGTGTGGAGCGACTGGCGGACGCGCTGGAACGCGCCTGAGCCCTCGCGTCAGGACGAGCGTCGCGTGTAGCGCCGCCACTGCGACGCGTCGCCGGTCATGAACGCGCGGAATCCGATTTCCACGCCCAGCGAAAACGCAGTCGCAAGCAGCGCCGCGCCCCAGCGCGTCCCGTGGTCTTGGGCGAAGAAGAACAGCGCGATCGCGAAACATCCGATGTGCAGGAAGATCCGAGACTGTCGGCCCTTGCGGTCCCAGTCGCGGCGGCGCGCATGGCCCCAATGCTCCCAGCCGTTCTGCTCCACGTTCCTGTGCAGGCGCATTCTGCGTCCGCCCACGATGTCGCGCATCGCACCGGGCGTGGTCAGCATCCATTGCAACCAGGCGGCGATCAACCACAGCACCGGCGGAAGCCAGCCGCTGCCGCCGATGTTGGTGAACGCCGCGCTGATCAGCGCCAGCGCCATCAGATGCAGGACGAACACCACCTTCCCCGAAAGCCGGTACCCCATGACATCCCCCAGCCGCGTCCTGCGGCGTAGCGGGCGATTCTAGTCACGCGCGCCGGAGTGGTCGATCCTCTCAGGCTTCGATCGCCTCGCCGAAGGCGAGCATTTCCGCATGCCGGTCGCCGCTGATAGCCGCGCGCATGCGCGGCTCGTCCAAGGCACGCACGCACCAGTGCGGTGCGTGATCGCGCACGTCGGTGCTGCAGATGGCGACGAAATAACTCGGCCCCGGACCCGCGGCATACCACAGCGAATCCCACGGCTCCTCGTATCCCACCGGCGCGCGCGGTGAAGCGGCGTGATTGTCCAGTTGGTAGGCGATCTTCACCACGGTGAGCGCATCGCCGCACACCGGACCTTGGGGCGTATCGAAACTCAGGGCGTCGAACGCCGACTGCAATCGCCAGGCCTCGCGCTGCAAGGCCAGGCGGTGCCACAGCACCACCCAGCTGACCAGGAACGTCGAGAGAACGACGGTGCCCAGCCAAATCAGCAGGATCCAGCGGACGGCAGCCATGCCCCGAACTTACTCGCGCGGGCGTGTCCGAAATTTGAACGCCCAGGCCTTCACACCGCGAACACAACCGTGCGATGGCCGTTGAGCAGGATGCGGTCGTCCAGCCAATAACGCAGCGCCTGCGCCAGTACACGCCGCTCGATGTCGCGTCCGATCCGGACCAGGTCGTCGGGTGTGTCGTGATGACTGACGCGCTGCGTGTCCTGCTCGATGATCGGGCCCTCGTCCAGGTCGGCGGTGACGAAATGCGCGGTCGCCCCGATCAGCTTCACTCCGCGCGCGTGCGCCTGGTGGTACGGACGCGCGCCCTTGAAGCCCGGCAGGAAGGAGTGGTGGATGTTGATGCAGCGCCCGGTGAGCTTCTTCGCCAGATCGCAGGAGAGCACCTGCATGTAGCGCGCGAGCACGACCAGTTCCGTGCCGGTCTGGTCGATGAGCGCGGACAGGGCCGCCTCCTGCTCGTGCTTGCGTCCCTTTTCGACCGCAAGGTGATGAAAGGGAATGCCGTCGAAGTCCAGGTGCCGATACGTCTCGCGCGGATGGTTGGCGACGACGGCGGTGATCTCCATCGGCAGTTCGCCGATGCGCCAGCGATAGAGCACGTCTGCCAGACAATGGTCGAACTTCGACGCCAGCAGCATCACGCGGCGCGGCACGTCGCGATCGCGCAGCGACCATTCCATGCGGAAGGCCCGGGCTAGCGAGTCGAAGCCATCGCGCACTTCGGCGATGGATCCGGCCGCCAGCGCGAACACCGTGCGCATGAAGAAGCGGTCGGTTTCCCGGTCGTTGTATTGCTGCGCTTCGAGGATGTTGCCCTCGTACCGAAGCAGGTGCCCGGTCACGGCGTTGACGATGCCGGGACGGTCGGGGCAGGAGAGGGTGAGGACGTAGTGAGGCATCGAGGCGCTGACGCGATCGGATGCTCGTTACAACGCAATGCGCGAGCCGGCCCGGCCCGCGAAACGAAAAGGGCCGGTTTCCCGGCCCTTTCCTTCGATCCCGCGACTCAGTGTCCGCCCGCGGCGGCCGCGCCGCCGCCGCCCATCTTCGCCGCGAACGGCGGCTTGGCGAACCACACGAACACGATCACCACCAGGAACAGGATGCCCAGCAGGTGGAAGATCTCGTTGAAGCCGATCTGCACCGCCTGCTGCGAGATCATCTGGTTCAGCGCCAATGCGCCGCGCTGCGTGTCGCCCTGGCCCAGTGCGGCGACCGTCTGCTGCATCGCCGGGTCGTAGGCGCTGATGTTCTCGGTCAGGCGCGCATGGTGGATCGTGCTGCGCTGGTTCCACGCCCACGTCGTGAGGGACGCCGCGAAGCTGCCGCCGAGCGTGCGCACGAATGTCGCAAGGCCCGAGCCCGCGGCGATCTCGTGCGGTTCCAGGTCCGACAGCAATATCGTGAGCACCGGCATGAAGAACAGCGCCACGCCCAGGCCCTGCCATAGCTGCACTTCGGCCACGCGCTGGAAGTCCACGTCGAGGTTGAAGCCGGATCGGTAGAAGCTGGTGGCCGCCATCACGATGAAGGCGAATGTCGCCAACACGCGCAGGTCGGTCTTGGGCGCGTACTTGCCCACCAGTGGCGTCAACAGCACCGGCAGGATGCCGATCGGTGCGCTCGCGTAGCCGGCCCAGATCGGCGTGTAGCCCAGGTTGCGTTGCAGCCACAACGGCACCAGCAGGCCCACGCTGAAGAACGCCGAGTACGCCATCACCATCGCCGCCGTGCCGCTGGCGAAGTTTCGATGGCGGAACAGGCGCAGGTTGACGATGGGGTCCTTCTCGGTGAGTTCCCAGATCACGAACACCGCCAGCGCGATCACCGCGATCACGGTCAGCCACACGATCTTGGTCGAGTTGAACCAGTCCTCGTCGTTGCCCAGGTCGAGCATGATCTGCAGCGCGCCCACGCCCAGCACCAGCGTCGCCAGGCCGATGTAGTCCATCTTCGGCTTCTCCAGCCGCTCGGGGCGGCCCTTGAGCTGCCGTCCGACCACAATGCTGGAGAAGATGCCGATGGGCACGTTGATGAAGAAGATCCACTCCCAGCTGTAGTTGTCGGTGATCCAGCCGCCGAGGATCGGGCCCGCGATCGGCGCCACGACGGTCACCATCGCCAGCAGTGCGATCGCCTGTCCGCGTTTGTGCGGTGGATAGATCGAGATCAGCAGCGCCTGCGTGACCGGGTACATCGGGCCGGCGACGAAGCCCTGCAGCGCACGCGCGGCGACCAGCAGGCCCATCGAATTGGCCAGGCCGCACAGCAGCGACGCGATCACGAAGGCGAGCGTGGCCCAGGTGAACAGCTTGCGCTCGCCGTAGCGGCGCGTGAGGAAGCCGGTGAGCGGCAGCGCGATGGCGTTGCTCACCGCGAAGGACGTGATGACCCACGTCGCCTGGTTGGCGCTTGCGCCGAGATTGCCGGAGATGGTCGGCAGCGAGACGTTGGCGATGGTGGTGTCGAGCACCTGCATGAACGACGCCAGCGCAAGGCCGACGGTCGTCAACGCGATGTTGGGTGGGCGGAAGGCTTGTTTGGGCTCCGGCGTGACCGGCAAGCCCATCTCCTCTTCCTGTTGCGCGATGGTGGACATGGCGTGGGTCTTGGCGTGTTCGACGCGCGGCTAGGCACGGCGGGAAGGAAGGGCCGTCATTCCCGCCAACGCGGGAATCCAGTGACTGTTCGGGGGAGGGAGGAGTCTCTGGATGCCCGCATTCGCGGGCATGACGGCAAAACCAGTGGAACGAGTGAGGGTGCGATCGGGCGATCAGCCCTGGCGCGTGGCCGGCAGGTTCTCGCGGATCACCTTGTCGATCAGCGCGTTCGCATCATTGAGCTGCTTCTCGTACGCGGCGGTGGTGAACAGCGGCTTGTCGTCCTTGCGCGCGGCGGCCAGCACGGGGCCGGTCTGGTCGCGCACGGTGACGTCGGTGTGCATGCTCAGGCCCAGGCGCAGCGGGTGGTCGGCCAACTGCTTGGGCTCGATCTCGATGCGCACCGGCACGCGCTGCACGATCTTGATCCAGTTGCCGCTGGCGTTCTGCGCCGGCAGCAGCGAGAACGCGCTGCCCGTGCCCATGCCCAGCGCGGCGACCTTGCCGTCGAACTCGACGTCGCCGCCGTACAGGTCGGCATGCACCTTCACCGGCTGGCCGATGCGCATCTTCGCCAGCTGCGTTTCCTTGAAGTTCGCCTCCACCCACAGCTGTTCCAGCGGGACGATCGTCATCAGGTTCACGCCCGGCTGCACGCGCTGGCCGAGTTGCACCTGGCGCTTGGCGACGTAGCCGGAGACCGGCGCGACGATCGCGGTGCGCTGGAGGTTGAGATACGCCTGGCGCAGTTGCGACGCGGCGGCTTCGACCTGCGGCTGGCTGCCGACGGTGGTGGCGTCGACGAGCGCGCGATTGCGCGACAGGTTGCCGCTGGAGGCGCGCAGCCCGGCTTCGAGCACGGCCAGTTCGTTGCGCGCATGCGCAAGTTCTTCGGCCGACACGGCGCCGTTGCTGACGAGGCCTTCGCGACGCTGGAGGTCGGCGCGCGCGCGCGCGACCTGCGCTTCGCGTGCGGCCAGATCGGCGGCGCCTGCTTCGACGGTGCTGTACAGGCCGCGCACCTGGCGCACGGTGTTGGCGAGGTTGGCGACAGCCTGGTCGTAGGCGACGCGCGCATCGTTCGGATCCAGATGCACGAGCGGCTGGCCGGCTTCGACCTTCATGCCGTCGTCGGCGTCGATGCTCACCACCGTGCCCTGCGTCTGCGGGACGATGCTGACGACGTTGCCCTGCACGTAGGCGTCGTCGGTGTCTTCGTGGAAGCGTGCGACAAGCACGTACCACGCTGACCAGCCGATGCCCGCCAGGGCCACGACGGCGGCGAGGATCGTCAGCGCCTTCTTGCGCTTGCCGTTGGATTGCGGCGCGGGCGCCTTCGCGGTCGGCGCGTTGGGATTGGGTTCGGTGGTCATGGCGTTGCGGCCTTGGCGATGTCGGAGTCGGAATTCGGAGAAGGAGAAGTCAGGACCAGACCGCCGCCGAGCGCGCGGTCGAGGTCGACGGAAGCGGCCAGGCGCTGCGCGCGCAGCACGGTGAGCTGGCGGTCGCTTTCGAGCAACGGACGTTGCGCGGCGAGGACGTCGAGCTGCGTGCCCAGGCCGGCCTTGTAGCGCGAGGTCGCGATGTCCCATGCGCTCTGCGCGGCATCGCGCGCCTGCGTGGCAGAGACGATCTGCGCGTCGAGCGAGCGCGCCGAATGCACGGCGTCGGCGACTTCACGCAGCGCGCCGACCAGCGACTGGTTGTAGTTCGCCACCGCGAGGTCGTACGTCGCATCGCTGTTGGCGAGGTTGTTACGCAGCCGGCCGCCGTCGAAGATCGGCAGGCTGATCGCCGGGCCGCCCTGCAACAGAAGCGCGTCGCTGCTGAACAGATCGCCGAGATTTCCGGCGGCGAGGCCTGCCAGCGCGCTCAGGTTGATGGTCGGATAGAACGCGGCCTTGCTCGCCTTGATGCCGTGCTGCGCGGCTTCCACGCGCCAGCGCGCGGCGACGACGTCGGGGCGATGGCCGAGAAGTTCGCTCGGCAGCACCGACGGAAGCGTCGGCGTGGACGTGCTGAGGACGGTCGGACGCGCGATGTCGCGGCCGCGATCCGGGCCCTTGCCCAGCAGCGCGGCGATCGCGTTGCGCGTGGTTTCGATCTCGTGCTCGCTGGCCTGGATCTGCTGCTGCGCGCTGGCGACGGCGCTTTCGGCCTGGCGGATCTGCAACTGATTATCCAGGCCGGCGGCGACGCGCTGGCGGCCCAGTTCAAGCAGGCGCGAAGCGCGATCGTGATCGGCCTTGGCCACGTCGTTCGCGTCGAACGCCTGGGCCAATGCGACATAGGCGCGGGCGATGTTCGACGAGAGCGTCAAGCGCGCAGCCTGCGCATCGACTTCCGCCGCGCGCGCCTGTCCGAGGGCGGCCTGCCACTTGGCCTTTTCACCGCCCCACAGGTCGAAGGTGTATTTGAAGTTCAGGCTCAGCAGACCGACGCCCTGGTAGGAACCGCCGAACGGTTCGGGCGCGACGGTTTCGGGAATCTGCACGCCGGAGTACTGCGCGCTCGCGCCCAGCGTCGGCTTGCGTTCCGCGTCGGCAAGACCGGCCTGCGCGACGGCTTGGCGCACGCGTGCATCGGCGGCATCGAGGCCCGGCGTGCCTTGCAGGGCTTCGTTGATGAGCGCATCAAGTTGCGCGTCGCCCAGCGAAGTCCACCAGTCCTGCGTCGGGAATGCCGCGGCGGAAACGTTCGCATCTGCGAAGGAACGCTGTGCCTGGAGGCTGTCCGCTTCGAGCGGGCGGCCTTCGGGGACCAGGCCGCGCGAACTGGCGCAACCCGCGACGATCAGCGCGATGGCCATCGCAGACAACGCGTGCTTCAACGGCACGGGCTTCAGCCCGCGAGGCGGGCGGGGGAAGGAATGGGCCATGGTCAGGAGTCGGAAAGGGAAAGGTTGTCGCGCACCTGCTCGAGCATGCGGGTGAGCTGCGCGCGTTCGGCGTCGTCCATGCCTTGCATCGCCCGCTCGCGCACGCGCTGGCCGCACTGGTTCACGTCCTGCCACATCGCCTGACCGGCTGGCGTCAGGTTGATGTTCAGCGCGCGCCGGTCGGCCGGGTCGGCCACGCGGGCCACCAGCCCACGCGCTTCCAGCTTGTCGAGCAGGCGCGTCATTGCGCCGGGGTTGAGCTCGGCGGCGCGGGCGAGGTCGGTGACGCCATGCGGACCGTCGGACAGCTTCTTCAACGCGATGTACTGGCTGAAGGTGAGCTCATGGCCGGCGGCGGCCAGTTCGTGCTCCATGCGCGCCCACATGGCATCGCGGACCTGCCGGAACAGCAGGCCCAGCGTCGAGCCGCTGCAGGCGGACGGGGGTAGGGACTTGGACATGGGCGGGCATATTCTTCGCCCGCGCAATATTTGTCAATGCAAATATTGTTTCAGCAATGGATATGCCGCGTTGCAGCGATGGGCCTAAAGCTGAACGGGGGTCAGGTGGGGCGGCGGAGGACCAGTTCGAGGACGAACTTGCTGCCGAAGAAGGCCAGGATCAGGAGCGCCATCGCGGCCAGGGTCCAGCGCACCGCCGTGGCGCCGCGCCAGCCGTAGCGCCAGCGGCCCAGCAGCAGCCCGCCGAACAACAGCCACGACAGCACGCTCAGTACCGTTTTGTGCACCAGGTGCTGAGCGAACAGGTTTTCCACGAACAGCAGGCCGGTCAGCAGCGTCGCCGTGAGCAGGGCGAAGCCGACCGCGATGGTGCGGAACAGCAGGGTTTCGAGCTCGACCAGCGGGGGCAGGGCGCGCAGCCACCGGTGGAACTCGCGCCGGCGCAGGGCGCGCTCCTGGGCCCACGACATCACTGCCAGCAACGCGGCGATCGCCAGGGTTGCGTAGGCCAGCAGCGCCAGCCAGGCGTGCAGTTGCAGGCGCCAGTCGAGCTGCTCGCCCAGCAGGTGGCCGTGATGGTGGTAGCCGAACAGCGCCAGGGCCGCGATCGGGAAGACGACCACTCCCAGCGCGGCCATCCGTCCGCCGCCGCCGACCAGCGTCGTCAGGGCCGCCATGCCCAGCCCCACCAGGGACAGCGCCGCGTAGAAATGCATGTCCGCCCCGCCGCTGGTGCGCCAGGCGATCAGGTGCGCGAGCGCGTGCAGCACCACGCCGCCTACGGCGGGGAACAGCCACAGGCGCGACGGGTGGGGCCGGTCCTGGCGCACGCCGCCGACGAGAAGGGCGGTCGCGATCAGATACAGAACGATGGCGATGAGAACGATTGTCATCGCCGCAGTGTCGCACAGCGGCGAGACGAACCGCAGCGGGCCGGTTGCGCAGTCGGTCGCAGTTGGCGAAGGGCTATACTTCGCGCCCCGTTTTCTGCTTCCACCCAGGTGGCGCCCGCATGTTCGAATCCCTTACCCAGCGCCTGTCCGGCACCATCGAGCGCCTGCGCGGCCGCGGCCGCCTGACCGAGGAGAACATCCGCGAGTCGCTGCGCGAGGTGCGCATCGCGCTGCTGGAGGCCGACGTCGCCCTGCCGGTCGTGCAGGCGCTGATCGAGCGCATCAAGGTGCGCGCGGTCGGCCAGGAAGTGCTCAAGTCGCTGACCCCGGGCCAGGCGCTGATCAAGGTCGTGCGCGACGAGATGACGGCGGTGATGGGCTCCCAGGCCGCCGACCTCAACCTCAACGTGCCGGCTCCGGCGGTCATCCTGATGGCCGGCCTGCAGGGCGCGGGCAAGACGACCACCGTCGGCAAGCTCGCCAAGCACCTGAAGGAAAAGCGCAAGAAGAAGGTGATGGTGGTGTCGGCCGACGTCTACCGTCCGGCCGCGATCGAGCAGCTCAAGACGCTCGCCCAGCAGGTCGACGTGCTGTTCTTCCCGTCCAGCGCCGATCAGAAGCCCGAAGCCATCGTCAAGGCGGCCATCGACGACGCCCGCAAGTCCTACGTCGACGTGCTGCTGGTCGACACCGCCGGCCGCACCAGCATCGACGACGCGATGATGGCCGAGATCAAGGCGCTGCACGCCGCGGTCAATCCGGTGGAAACGCTGTTCGTCGTGGACTCCATGACCGGCCAGGACGCCGCCGTCACCGCCAAGCATTTCGGCGAAGCGCTGCCGCTGACGGGCGTGGTGCTCACCAAGACCGACGGCGACGCGCGCGGTGGTGCCGCATTGAGCGTGCGCTACATCACCCAGCGCCCGATCAAGTTCATCGGCGTGGGCGAGAAGCCCGACGGCCTGGACGTCTTCCATCCGGACCGCATCGCCAGCCGCATCCTCGACATGGGCGACGTGCTCTCGCTGGTGGAGCAGGTCGAGCAGCAGGTCGACAAGGACAAGGCGCAGAAGCTCGCCGAGAAGGTCGCCAAGGGCAAGAAGTTCGACCTCAACGACATGCGCGACCAGCTCGAGCAGATGCAGAACATGGGCGGCCTTCACGGCCTCATGGACAAGCTGCCGGGCATGGGGCAGATCCCGGACTCGGTGAAGAGCCAGGTCACGGGCAAGGAAGTGCCGCGCATGGTGGCCATCATCAATTCGATGACCAAGAAGGAGCGCCGCAATCCGGGTTTGCTGAACGGCTCGCGCCGCGCCCGCATCGCCAAGGGCGCCGGCATGACGCCTGCGGACGTCAACAAGCTGATGAAGCAGTTCCAGCAGATGGAAAAGATGATGTCCAAGCTGTCCGGCGGCGGCATGAAGGGCCTGATGCGCGGCATGAAGGGCATGATGGGCGCCCGCGGCGGGATGCCGTTCCGCTGAGTTTCCGGCTTGGCCGGAACTCCCCCCGGGGTTTGCTGAGCAGACCCTGGACCCCAACCAGTGCGCCTCCATGCCCCGCCCATTCGCGCCTGCGGGGCGAACCGCCTCTTGGCTAAGGGGCGTGGACCGTGGCGTCGCGCCCGGACCGGGGTTTCCCCACCCCGATCAATGGCTTATACTTGCCGGCTTACCCTGCCATCCCGGCAGCTGGGCAACACAGGAAACACCGAACCATGGTCAAGATTCGTCTCGCCCGCGGCGGCGCCAAGAAGCGTCCGTTCTATCACGTCATCGTCACCGACAGCCGCAACGCCCGTGACGGCCGCAACATCGAGCGCGTGGGCTACTACAACCCGGTCGCCCAGGGCGCCGAGAAGCGCGTCGAGCTCGACATCGAGCGCGTGCAGCACTGGATCAAGAACGGCGCGCAGCTGACCGACAAGGTCGCCGTGATCTACAAGGAAGCGGCGAAGGCCGCGACCGCCGCCTGATCCGCGGGCCGCGCTTCAAGCGCGGCCACGATCCCATGACGGGCGACTCCACGGAGCGCGCCGGATTTCAAGAGCGCCGGATCCTGCTGGGCAGGATTTCCGGCGCTTTTGGCATCAAGGGCGAAGCCAAACTCGAATCCTGGACGGAACCGCGCAGCGCGATCTTCCGCTACCAGCCCTGGATCCTGCGCGACACGCAGGGCAACGAGCGCGAAGTGCGCGGCGTGCGCGGCAAGGAAAGCGGCAAGTACACCGTTGCCACCTTCCCGGACATCACCGACCGCGACGCCATCGAGGCCATGCGCGGCACCGAGATCTACGTTCCGCGTTCCGCGCTGCCGCCGCCGAGCGAAGGCGAGTACTACTGGGTCGATCTGGAAGGCCTGCGCGTGGTGACGGTGGACGGCGTGCCGTTGGGCACGGTCTCGCACCTGTTCGCCACGGGCGCCAACGACGTGCTCGTCGCGCGCGATGATGAGCGCGAACGCATGATTCCCTTCGTCCAGCCGCAGTACGTCGTGTCGGTGGATTTCAGCGCCGGCATGGTGACGGTGGATTGGGATCCGGATTTCTGAGAGCCGGGATTGGGAACTCGGGATTTGGGATTCGCAAAAGCAGAAGCGTCGCCGTAGCCTCAGTTCCGCCATCGAATCCCGAATCTCCAACCCCGAATCCCGGCCCATGCGCATCGACATCGTCAGCCTATTCCCCGACTTCGTCGCGCAATGCGCGGCGTTCGGCGTGGTGGGCCGGGCGGTGGAGCGCGGCCTGCTGTCGGTGCACGGCTGGAACCCGCGCGACTACGCCGAAGGCAACTACCGCCGCGTCGACGACCGTCCCTTCGGCGGTGGGCCTGGCATGGTGATGCTGATCGACCCGCTGCGTACCAGCCTGCGCGCGGCCCGCGCGGCGGATCCGGCGCCCGCGAAGGTCGTCTACATGAGCCCGCAGGGATCGCCGCTGACGCAGGCGAAGGTGCGCGAGCTGGCCGGGCACGAGCGCCTGATCCTGCTGTGTGGTCGCTACGAAGGCATCGACGAGCGCCTGATCCGCGCCGAGGTCGACGAGGAAATCTCCATCGGCGACTACGTCCTGTCCGGCGGCGAGCTGGCCGCGGCGGTGGTCGTGGACGCCGTGGCCAGGCTGCGCGAGGGCGTCCTGGGCGACGCCGAGTCGGCCGTGCAGGACAGCTTCGAGGACGGCCTGCTGGACTGCCCGCACTACACCCGGCCGGTCGAGCATGAGCTGGGAAGCGTGCCCGAGGTCCTGATGTCGGGAAACCACGCCGAGATCGCCAAGTGGCGCCGCATGCAGTCGCTGGGCCGGACCTGGCAGCGGCGCCCGGACCTGATCGACGAGGCCGCGCTGTCCAAGGCCGACCGCAAGCTCCTGGCGGCCTATCGGGCGGCCCTGGAGGCGGACGAGGACGCCGGGCCGGTCCCGGGGCCGGCCAAGGGCCTTCCCGGGCCGGCGTAACTAGCCACGTCGGGAAAAATGCCGTTATAATCCGCGGCTTCCATTTGCTCCACCCATGCCAGACGCGGGTCCACGTGCACTCGCGCTACAACGACTCCAACAGGCCAAAGCCATGAACAAGCCCTCCATCCACACGCTCGTCCAGAACTTCGAAGCCGAGCAGATCCAGCGCCAGCTTCCGTCCTTCAGCCAGGGCGACACCATCGTCGTCAACGTGAAGGTCAAGGAAGGCAACCGCGAGCGCGTCCAGGCCTATGAAGGCGTGGTCATCGGCATCAAGAACGCCGGTCTGAACTCCTCGTTCACCGTGCGCAAGATTTCGCACGGCTACGGCGTCGAGCGCGTGTTCCAGACCCACAGCGCCACCATCGCTTCGGTCGACGTCAAGCGTCGCGGCAAGGTGCGCGCGGGCAAGCTGTACTACCTGCGTGGTCTGCAGGGCAAGAAGGCGCGCATCAAGGAAGACCTGTCCGCCTACGCCAAGTCCGAGTAATCCGCGCTGCCGGGCCTTGCGCCCGCGCGCTCCGACGGCCGCCTCAGGGCGGCCGTCGTCGTTTCCGGCGTCGGAACGCGCGTCTTGCCGCGGTGCCGACACTGCGCGTCGTAGCCTGCCCACTGCGATCGCGTGATCGCGCGTCGGATGCCGTCGTGGCCAGCCTGTTGCGCCCGTGCCCGCAGTCATCGTGCGAATTCCGCTTCTACGAGGAACTCGGCGATTTCCTTGCCCCCGAACGCCGCAAGCGCAGCTTCACGCATGCGTTCGACGGCACGCCTTCGGTGAAGGACCGCATCGAATCGCTGGGCGTGCCGCACACCGAAGTCCTGGTCGACGATGAACCCGTTCCCTTCACGCACCGGCTCACAGGCGGCGAACGCGTGGCGGTCTATCCGATGTTCGAGCGTTTCGAACTGGGGGAGGGCAACCGCCTGCGTCCGCGACCGCTGCGCGAACCGCGTTTCGTGCTCGACGTGCACCTGGGGCGGCTGGCGTCGTACCTGCGCCTGCTCGGCTTCGACACGCTCTATCGCAACGACTACGACGACGATGAGCTCCTGATGATCTCGTGCACCCAGCACCGCATCCTGCTCAGCCGCGATACGGGATTGTTCAAGCGCTCCGCACTCACGCACGGCGCCTTCCTGCATGCCACCGACCCACGCCGGCAGCTGCGCGAGGTCTGCGACCGCTTCCAACTCGACGCGCGCATCGATCCGTTCACGCGTTGCGCGCGCTGCAACGGCGAAGTCGAGCGTCTTGGCGTCGCACCGGACGAACACGACCCCGATCGTCCGTCGCCACGGCAGCGCGATCCCGATTCGGGCGAGCGCGAGCGCCGTGATCCCGGGAACGCGCCGCAGCGTCGCGATCCCGGTCGCGCGCCGCCGGAGCGCGACCCGGAAACGCCGCCGGAAGTGCGCAACCCGACGCCTCCGGGCCCGGACAAGCGGGGCCGCGCGATACCGCCGCTACGCATGCCGGGCGAACTTGCGGGCTCGCTGAGCCGATGCCGCGCATGCGGCCAGATCTACTGGCCCGGCAGTCACCTCTCGCGATTGCGGCAACGCCTCGCCGAAGTCGGCGTGCCGATCTGAGCCTGCGCGTCAGCGGGCCGGTTCCACTGCTTTGTCTTCCGGTTCCGCACTGGGATCGGCCACCGGCGAAGGCGGCTGTGCCGGCACTTCCGCCGGTGCGGCGACTTCATGACGGTCCGGCACGAGCATGCGCGCACGCCGCCAGTGGCCGTAGCGGTAGTACGCCAGCGCCATCACCATCGAACACACCGCGCTGATGGGGAAGCTCCACCAGATCGCGTCCACGCCGATGTGCGGCTGCATCAGGTTCGCGAAGGGCACGCGGATGCCCCACAGCGCCAGCGCGAGAATCAGCAGCGGCGGGATGACCGCGCCGGTGGAGCGCACCACGCCGGACACCACGAAGGTCACGCCGAAGAACAGGAACGACCAGATCGAAATGTGGTTGAGGTGGCGGGCGATCTCCAGCGCATCGCTGCCCGGCGGAAGGAAGAGCGACAGCGTCCAGCGATCGAGCACGATCAGCGGGACGATCAGCGCGCCGGTCATCAGGAAGTTCATGAGCACGCCCGCGCGCGCCGTTGCCGACACGCGATCCCATCGGTGCGCGCCGACGTTCTGCGCCGCCATCGACGAGCATGCCGCGCCCACCGCCATCGCCGGCATCTGAACATAGGTCCACAGCTGCAGCGCAGCGCCGTAGGCGGCGGTGGTGTCGGTGCCGTGATGGTTGACCATCGCCATCATCGCGATCATCGCCAGCGAGATGAGCACCATCTGCAGGCCCATCGGCACGCCTTTTACGATGAGCGCGCGAAGGATCGTCGCGTCGATGCGGAACATGCCTGCGTCCTTCCGCCCCAGCCACAGCGCATGGCGTTTGCGCCGCAGGTGCAGCAGCAGCGCGGCCAGTGTCGTCGTCTGGGACAGCAGCGTCGACCATGCCGAACCTGCGATGCCGAGCTTGGGGAACGGTCCCAGGCCGAAGATCAGCACCGGGTTCAGCACGATGTCCAGCAGCACCGCCACCAGCAGGAAGCGGAACGGCGTGCGCGAATCGCCCACGCCCCGCAACGCCGCCGAAACGAAGGCGAACATGTACAACGCGGGCATCGCCAGGAAGATCACCTGCAGGTAATCCTCGGCCAGATGCAGCGAGGCTTCGGGCGTTCCCATCGCCGCCAGCAGATGGCGCGACAACCACCAGCCCAGCGCCGCGATGGCCAGCGAAAGCCCGACGAAGAAAGTCGCGCTGGTTCCCATCACGCGCCGCGCCTGCACGAGGTCACGCGCGCCCATCGCCTGGGCGATCAGGATGGTCGCGGCCATGCCGATGCCGAACACCGAACCGATCAGGAAGAACATGATGTTGTTGGCGTTCGCCGTCGCGGTGAGGGCTTCCTCGCCGAGGAAGCGGCCGACCCAGACCGCGTTCACCGAGCCGTTGAGCGACTGGGCGATGTTGCCGGCGAGGATGGGCAGCGCGAAAGCGAGCAGGTTGCGGCCGATGGGGCCTTCGGTGAGGTTGTGCGTGGTGGGCGCCATGCGGGATGCGGATCCGGCGACGTGAAGAGGCCCGCACGGTAGCACCGAGGCCGCGAACTGCGCGCCATGTCCGATCGCACGCGCGCCCGCGACGCCGGTGCTGCGATAATGATGTCCAACCTGGATGACGAACGACCGGCGATCCTTCGGACCTGCAGTGAGCGACGCAATCGATTCTTCCGCGCAGACCGTGCGCCTGGACCTGTGGCTGTGGGCGGCGCGCTTCTTCAAGACGCGCTCGCTGGCCAAGCATGCGATCGAGACCGGCAAGATCGACGTCGGCGGTCAGCGCGCAAAGCCGTCACGCGCGGTGCGCGTGGGAGATTCGCTGCGTATCGTGCGAGGCGAGGAAACCTTCGAAGTCGAAGTGCGCGGGCTTGGCGACACGCGCGGCCCGGCCAGCGTCGCACAGGGTCTGTATGCCGAAAGCGAGCCCTCACGCCTCGCGCGTGAACAGGCGCGCGCGCTGCGCGTGGCCGAGCGCACCGGCTACCGCGCGCCGGAAACCAAACCCGACAAACGCGCGCGGCGGCTCATCCGCGCGCTGGGCGATATCGACGCGTTGTAACCGCGATGCCCCCTCTCCTCACGGAGAGAGGGCGAAGCATGGCGTCTCAGCGTCGCCCGCCGCCGAGGAAGGTGCTTGCCAGGCCGATCAGGTCGGAGAAGTCGGTATCGCCGTCGCCGTCGCGATCGAGCACTGCGCCCATCAGGCCGCCGCCGATGCCACCCTGCTGCGCGATCGACTGGCGCTCCTGGCCCAGCACGTCGCCCAGTTGCTGCGGTGAAGCCGCCAGTGCGTTGCCCGCGCCGTTGCCCGCGAACATGCGCTTGGCGAGGTAGGCCATCACCAGCGGCGCGAGCATCTGCAGCAGCGTGCCGGCCTGACCCTGACCGAGGCCCGTCGCCGCGCCCAGTCCCTGTGCCGCGTTCTGCTGGCGGTTGCCGAGCACGTGGCCAAGGATCGAACCGCCTTGACCGCCGCCGCCCATCACCGCGCCCAGCACGCTGCCGATGTCCAGGCCCGTGTGGTCGCGCTGCAACGCGCCGAACAGCGCCTCGGCGCCCTGCGGCTGGCTGGCGTTGCGGCCCAGTGCGCCCAGCAGCAGCGGCAATGCGGCGGACACGGCGCCTTCCGTCTGCGACTGCGAGAGGCCGAGCTGATTGCCGATGTCGGCCAGCGGCTGTCCCTGCAACTGGTTGAGCAGGTCGTTGGTGAGTGAGCTGTTCATGGCGCGGCCGTGGAGAGGTGGGGGCGTTGATGCTAGCGCCGCGACGTTCAAACGTCGTGATGGCGTGAAGATTCTCGCGCAAGAAAAAAGCCCGGCGAAAATTGGCCGGGCCTCTTTCTCTGCTTTGCCGACTTGCGTCAGGCCAGGTCGTAACGATCCAGGTTCATCACCTTCGTCCACGCAGAGACGAAGTCGTCGACGAACTTCCTCCCCGCATCCTTGCTGGCGTACACCTCGGCGAAAGCGCGCAACTGCGAGTGGGAGCCGAAGATGAGGTCCACGCGCGTGCCGGTCCACTTCTTTTCGCCGGTCTTGCGGTCGAATGCCTGGAACACCGCTTCGTTGTCCGTCGTCGGCTTCCACTCCGTGTCCATGCTCAACAGGTTCACGAAGAAGTCGTTGGACAACGTGCCGGGGCGGTCGGTGAAGACGCCGTGCGCGGTCTGGCCGAAGTTGGTGTCGAGTGCGCGCATGCCGCCCACCAGCACCGTCATTTCCGGCCCGGTCAACGTGAGCAGCTGCGCCTTGTCGACGAGCTGCGATTCGGCGGGCACGCCGGCCTTGTACTTGAGGTAATTGCGGAAGCCGTCGGCATGCGGTTCCAGCACGGAGAAAGACGCGACATCGGTCTGTTCCTGCGAGGCATCGGTGCGGCCCGGAGCGAAAGGAACGGTCACCTCCTGGCCGGCATTCCTCGCGCCCTGTTCGACACCGGCATTGCCGGCCAGCACGATCAGGTCGGCCAGCGACACCTTCTTGCCGCCGCCGTTGAAGTCGGACTGGATGCCTTCAAGGACCTTCAGCACCTTGGCCAGGCGTTCGGGCTGGTTGACCTCCCAGTCCTTCTGCGGGGCCAGGCGGATGCGCGCGCCGTTCGCACCGCCGCGCTTGTCGGAGCCGCGGTACGAGGATGCCGACGCCCACGCGGTGGACACCAGCTCCGGCACGGTGAGACCGGAGGCGAGGATCTTCTTCTTCAGCGCATCCGCGTCGGCTTCGTCGATCAGCGGATGGTCGACGGCGGGGACCGGGTCCTGCCAGATCAGTTCTTCGGCCGGCACTTCCGGACCGAGGTAACGCGAACGCGGACCCATGTCGCGATGCGTGAGCTTGAACCACGCGCGCGCGAATGCATCGGCAAACTCGTCCGGACGTTCCAGGAAACGCCGCGCGATCTTCTCGTACGCCGGATCCACGCGCAGCGAGAGGTCGGTGGTCAGCATCGCGGGAGCGCGCCGCTTGTCCGGATCGTGCGCGTCCGGGACGGTGTTCGCGCCCGCGCCGCCCTTGGGTTGCCACTGGTGCGCGCCGCCGGGGCTCTTGGTCAGCTCCCATTCGTAGCCGAACAGGTTCCACAGGAAATTGCTGCTCCACCGCGTCGGCGAACTGGTCCAGGTCACTTCCAGGCCGCTGGTGATCGCGTCGCCGGCGATGCCGGTGCCGTGCGTGCTGTGCCAGCCCAGGCCCTGCGCGACGATGTCGTCGCCTTCCGGATCCACGCCCACGCTCTTCGGATCACCCGCACCGTGTGTCTTGCCGAACGTGTGGCCGCCGGCGATGAGCGCCACCGTCTCCTCGTCGTTCATCGCCATGCGCGCGAACGTCTCGCGGATGTCGCGCGCGGCCGCGACCGGATCGGGATTGCCGTTGGGACCTTCCGGATTCACGTAGATCAGGCCCATCTGCACGGCGCCGAGCGGATTGTCGAGTTCGCGGTCGCCCGAATAACGGCGATCGCCGAGCCACTCTTCTTCCTCGCCCCAGAACACGTCCAGGTCGGGTTCCCACACGTCTTCGCGTCCGCCGCCGAAGCCGAAGGTCTTGAAGCCCATCGTCTCCAGCGCGACGTTGCCGGTGAGGATCATCAGGTCGGCCCACGAGATCTGCTGGCCGTACTTGCGCTTGATCGGCCACAGCAGACGACGCGCCTTGTCCAGGCTCACGTTGTCCGGCCAACTGTTGAGCGGTGCGAAACGCTGCTGGCCGCGACCGCCGCCGCCACGTCCGTCGAAGATGCGGTACGTGCCGGCGCTGTGCCAGGCCATGCGGATGAAGAGCGGTCCGTAGTGGCCGAAGTCCGCCGGCCACCAGGGCTGCGAATCGGTCATCAGGTCGGCGAGGTCCTTCTTCAGTGCCGCGTAGTCGAGCTTCTTGAATTCGGACGCGTAGTTGAAGCCCTTGCCCATCGGGTCGGACTTGGAGGAGTGGTCATGGAGCAGGTCGACACGAAGCTGGTTGGGCCACCAGTGCTGGTTGGTCCGGCCGCCGCCGACGGTGTGTTTGAAAGGACACTTCGATTCAAGGGACATCTGCTCTCTCCTGGGTGCGTGCCTGGGGTCGTGCGTGTTCGACGAAGGACGGGGCGACCGCGCGCCGGCGCCTGCCTGCATTGCAACGCGGGCGGATGACGGAATACCCCTGCGGGGACACGTTAGTGAGGTTCAGGCGGGAGATGAAATCGAATGATCCGAACGATTCGATTCGTCCCGGCTATGGCAAACGCGCAGCGACAACGAAAACGTAACAACGCGCCTCAAGCGGGATGGCCACGGCGTGAAGTAGCCCGGGTAAGCGAAGCGCACCCGGGGATCGACGGCAGGGAACCCGGTGCGCTTCGCTTACCCGGGCTACGTGCGGTGTTCGATCGTTCTGCTCAGCCCAGCGCCTTGAGCCGGTACAGCGCTTCCAGCGCCTGCTTGGGCGTCAGCTCGTCCGGGTCGATCGACGCCAGCGCGTCGAGTGCGGCGGAGGAGGGCGCGAACAGGCCGAATTGCTGCGGTGCATCCAGCGCGACCGGGGCCAGCGACGGCGTGGGCGCGTCGCGACTTTGCTGCTCCAGCTCGGCCAGGCGGCCGCGCGCCTGCTGCACCACGGCCTTGGGCAGACCGGCGAGCGCCGCGACCTGCAGGCCGAAGCTGCGATCGGCCGGGCCGTCCTTCACCGCGTGCATGAAGACGAGCTGGTCACCGTGTTCCACCGCATCCAGATGCACATTGGCGATGCCGCTGCCGGGCTCGGCCAGCGTCGTCAGTTCGAAATAGTGCGTGGCGAACAGCGTGTACGCGCGGTTGTGATGCGCCAGATGGCGCGCGCACGCTTCGGCCAGCGCGAGGCCGTCGTAGGTCGACGTGCCGCGGCCGATCTCGTCCATCAGCACCAGCGACTGCGACGTGGCGTGATGCAGGATGTAACTCGTCTCGCTCATCTCGACCATGAAGGTCGACTGCCCGCGCGCGAGGTCGTCGCCCGCGCCGATGCGGGTGAGGATGCGATCCACCGGCCCGAGCACGGCGCGCGAAGCCGGCACGAAACTGCCGATATGCGCCAGCAGCACGATCAACGCGTTCTGCCGCATGTAGGTCGACTTACCGCCCATGTTCGGGCCGGTGATGACGAGCATGCGGCGATCCTCGCCGAGGATGAGGTCGTTGGGCTCGAACGGATCGCTGCGAACCGCTTCGACCACCGGATGACGTCCGCGCTCGATGCGCAGGCCCGGTTCGTCGACAAGCTGCGGCTGCGCCCAGTCCAGTGCCTGCGCGCGTTCGGCGAAGCAGGTCAGCACGTCGAGTTCCGCCATCGCGGTGGCGCAGCGCTTGAGCGGTTCCAGGCGTTCGTTCAACGCATCCAGCAGTTGTTCGTACAGCAGGCGCTCGCGTGCCAGCGAACGTTCGCGCGCCGACAGCACCTTGTCCTCGAACTGCTTGAGCTCCTCGGTGATGTAACGCTCGGCGCCCGTCAGCGTCTGCCGACGCGTGTAGTGCGTCGGCGCCTTGTCGGCCTGGCCCTTGCTGATTTCGATGTAGTAGCCGTGCACGCGGTTGTAGCCGACCTTGAGCGTCGCGATGCCGGTGGCGGCCTTCTCGCGCGCTTCCAGGTCGATCAGGAACTGGTCGGCGTTGGTCGACAGCGTGCGCAGTTCGTCGAGTTCGGCGTCGTAGCCTTCGTTGAAGATGCCGCCGTCGCGCGCCAGCACCGGCGGCTGCGGCACGATCGCCGACTTGAGCAGGTGCGCGTGTTCGTCGTGTTCGCCCAGTTCCGCGGCCAGATCGGCCAGGCAGGGCGAATCCAGCGGCGCGAGCGTGGCGCGCACGTCCGGCAGCATGCCCAGGCCATCGCGCAGCGTGGACAGGTCGCGTGGGCGCGCGCTGCGCAGGGCGATGCGCGAGAGGATGCGTTCCAGGTCGCCGAGCGCACGGAAGCGTTCGCGAAGATCATCGCCCGCACGCGATTCCAGCAGCGTCGCCACGGCCTGCTGGCGATGGCGCAGCACGCCGCGATCGCGCAGCGGACGATGCAGCCAGCGGCGCAGCAGGCGGCCGCCCATCGGCGTGATCGTCGAATCCAGCACGCCCAGCAGCGTGTGGCGCGTATCGCCGTCCACGCGCGTGTCCAGTTCCAGGTGACGGCGCGTGGCGGCGTTCATCGCGATGGCGCCGTCGCCGGATTCCACGGCGATCGAGGTCAGGTGCGGCAGGCGCTGCTTCTGCGTTTCCTCGACGTAGCCCAGCAGCGCGGCGGCCGCGGCGATCGACAGCGGCTTGTCTTCCAGACCGAAGCCGGACAAGTCGTGCAGGTTGAAGAAGCGCAGCAGCTGGCGGCGGCCGCTGTCGGCGTCGAACAGCCACGGCGCGCGACGGCGCAGGCCGGTGCGCTCGGCCAGCCACGACGGCCAGCCGTCCTCGTCGGCCATCAGTGTTTCGGCCGGTTCCAGGCGGGCGAGCTCGGCCTCCAGCGCGTCCTCGTTGGCCACTTCGTTGACCAGGAAGCGGCCGCCGGCGAGGTCGGCCCAGGCCAGCCCGTAGCCGGTCTTGCCGCGCGCGACGGCCAGCAGCAGCGTGTCGCGGCGCTCGTTGAGCAGCGCCTCGTCGGTCACCGTGCCCGGGGTGACGATGCGCACCACCTTGCGTTCGACGATGCCCTTGGCCAGCGCGGGATCGCCGATCTGCTCGCAGATCGCCACCGATTCGCCCAGCGCGACCAGGCGGGCCAGGTAGCCCTCGGCGGAGTGTTGCGGGACGCCGGCCATCGGGATCGGCTGCCCGCCGGACTGCCCGCGCTGGGTCAGCGTGATGTCCAGCAGCCGCGCCGCCTTGCGGGCGTCGTCGTAGAACAGCTCGTAGAAGTCCCCCATCCGGAAGAACATGAGCACGTCCGGATGGTCCGCCTTGGCGGCGAAGTACTGCTTCATCAGGGGCGTGTGTTCTTGCGGCCGTTCGGCTTGGCTCATGGATCGTGGATCTGCTGCGGGGGGCGGTGGCGCCGGCGGAAGGGCCGGCGAAGCGGGCCACTAGGCTAGCAGCCGACGGCCTTTCCGGCGCCGTTGCATGCGGCGCCGAACCGTGTTGCACCCGCAGCGGGACGCCCCGGCCCGCGGCTTGTGCGCTGCGGCGTGACCCGGGCCTGCGGCGTGCTACGGTCGGCTCGCCGTACGCGCACGTCTGTTGGGGAACTGGACCGCGTCGTAGCCATAACTTCCAGACCCGCCGGTCGCGCCACCGGCATGTGCCCGTCCGGGCACGTTGCCAGGAGTTCGCAAGCAAGCCATTCCAATAACGACACACGCCAGTCATTCCGACGAGGGGAGGGGATCGCGATGGGTTCGTGCAATCCGTGGATGTCCGGGGGCTTCAGTTCGGGAAAGGGTTCGGGAGAGTTGAGTCGCAAGCTGATGCCGTATGCGATCGCCGTGGCGCTCGCATCGTCGCCGGCGATCGAAGTGCGCGCGCAGGAAGTGCCGCGCAGTGGCCTCAGCGCCGAGCAGGAGGTTGAGGACAAGGAGGCCAAGACGCTCGCCGGCCTCGTGGTGACCGCGCAGAAGCGTGAAGAGGCGCTGCAGGACGTGCCGATCATGGTCACCGCGCTGAGCGACCAGATCATCCGCGACACCGGCGTACGTGACGTCAAGGACGTGCAGGTCCTCGTGCCCGGCCTCACCGTGAGCAGCACCCAGAGCGAAGTGCAGACGGTCGCGCGCATCCGCGGCATCGGCACGGTGGGCGACAACGCGGGCCTGGAATCCTCCGTGGGCGTGGTCATCGACGGCATCTACCGTCCGCGCAACGGCGTGGGCTTCGGCGACCTGGGCGAGATCGAGCGCATCGAAGTGCTCAAGGGCCCGCAGGGCACCGTGTTCGGCAAGAACACCTCCGCCGGCGTCATCAACGTCATCACCAAGCGACCGCATTACATCACCCAGGTCGAGGGCGAGATCACCGCGGGCAACTACAACGCGCTGGGCGTGTCGGGTTCGTTGAACATGCCAGTGAGCGACATGGCCGCCTTCCGCGTATATGCCGCCAAGCGCAAGCGCGACGGCTACCTCGATGTGCACACCGGCGCCGGCCCGCGCACCGAGCACGAGGACACCGATCAGAACTTCCATTCGCTGCGCGGCCAGTTCCTGCTGGAGCCCACCGACAACCTCGACATCACCTTCATCGGCGATTTCACCAGCCGCGAGGAGAACTGCTGCGCCGGCGTCACCACCGTGCGCGGACCGACGGCGGCGATCATCGACGCGCTGGCGACCGACAGCGGCGTGGCCCCGGTGGCCGACCCGTTCGCACGCGAGGCCTGGAGCAATCGCAGCACGGAGCAGGACATCAAGGACAAGGGCGTGGCGATGCAGGTCGACTGGATCACGCCGTGGTTCGGCGGGGCGGAGTTGACGTCCATCACCGGCTGGCGCGACTGGGAGGCGATCAACGGGCTGGACTTCGACTTCTCCAGCGCCGACCTGCTGTACCGCGAGGCCAACCCGGACGAATCGCTGACGGCCTTCGAAACGCTGAGTCAGGAGTTCCGCTTCACCGGTTCCACCGACAAGGTGGACTGGATGGTGGGCCTGTTCTATTCCGACGAAGACCTCACGCGCCACGATTCCTATCGCATCGGCGCGGGCTACGAGCCGTACCTGTCGACGGCGGTGCTGGGCCAGTTGGCCGCGCGCCTGCCGCCCGGCGTGGTGAACATGGCGAATGCGGCGGCGTTCTATTCGCAGGCGACGGGACGTCCGTTCGGCACCGTGTTCGCGGGCCTGGGCGCGGACGACGACTACGAGCAGAACGCCAAGAGCACTGCCATCTTCACCAACAACACCTGGCACGCCACCGACGCGCTCGACCTCACGCTGGGCCTGCGTTACACGCGTGAGGAGAAGACGCTGGATTCGGTCTACTCCAATCCCAACGGCAGCCCGGGTTGCAGCGCATTGCTGACCAACCCGACCCGCGCCGCGCAGGCGCTGGCCGCGCGCGGCGCGCCGGCGGCGGCGATTCCGGCGATGGTGCCGCAGGTGGTCGCCTTCGGCTGCCTGCCCTGGGCCAACGTGCGCCACAACGGTCGCGACACGCACCAGGAGCGCGAGGAAAAGGAGTGGTCCGGCACGCTCAAGGCCGCGTACCGCTTCAACGAGCAGGTGATGGTCTACGCCTCCGGCGCGCGCGGCTACAAGGCCGGCGGCTTCAACCTCGATCGCGTGCAATCGTCCGACGGTCTGTCGAGCGGCACGGCGGGCATCGTGCCGGTGAACGACACCTCGTTCCCTGCGGAGTTCGTCGACAGCTACGAGTTGGGCACCAAGACGACGTGGGCCGACGGCAACTTGCTGCTCAACGCGACGCTGTTCCACCAGGAGTACAGCGACTTCCAGCTCAACAGCTTCCTCGGGACCAGCTTCGTGGTGCGCTCGATTCCCGAGCTGATCTCCAAGGGCATCGACACCGAGGTGCTGTACCAGACGCGCCTGGAAGGCCTGAGCCTGCAGGGTGGCGTCGTGTACGCGGACACGCGCTACGGCGATGACCCGCTGCCCGACGCCGACCTCGCGCGCCTGCCCGGAAGCCGTGCCAGCTTCGCGCCGTACTGGTCGGCGACGGCGTCGGTGACGTACGAGTGGGACTTCACCGATACGTTGATGGGTCGTTTCAACATCGGCGGCAAGTACATGTCGGACTACAACACCGGTTCCGACCTGGACCCCGAGAAGCTGCAGGACGCCTACACCGTGGTGAACGCACGCGTGGGCATCGGCGCGAGCAACCGCCGCTGGAGCGTGGAGGCGTGGGCGCTCAACCTCACCGACGAGGACTACATGCAGGTCGGCTTCGACGCGCCGCTGCAGACCGGTTCGTGGAACGCGTTCCTCGGCGCACCGCGCACCTACGGCATGACGTTGCGGGTGCTGTACTGATTCGAGCTCGAAGCCCCTCTCCCGCACGCGGGAGAGGGGTTGGGTTGAGGGCTGGGCCGACCCGTTATCATTCGGCCCATGAAGAACGACGTCACCGACACCGCATTGCTGCGCCTGGCCGAACAGGTCGGCGAATCCGCCCGCGCCCATCGCCAGACCCTGGTCACCGCCGAGAGCTGCACCGGCGGCTGGATCGCCAAGATGCTCACCGACATCCCCGGTTCCTCGGGCTGGTTCGAGTGCGGCATGGCGGCTTACAGCTACGAGGCCAAGCAGGCGTTGCTGGGCGTGCGTCCGCAGACGCTGGAAACCCATGGAGCGGTGAGCCGCGAGACGGTGATCGAAATGGTCTCCGGCGCACTCGTGCATTCGGGCGCCACGCTCGCAGTAGCGGTGACCGGCATCGCCGGCCCCGGCGGCGGCACCGAGGACAAGCCGGTGGGCACGGTGTGGATCGCGTGGAAGCGTCGCGGCGGCTATCCCACGGCTGTCACGTTCCATTTCGACGGCGACCGCGACGCCGTGCGCCGCCAGACCGTGGCCGCCGCGCTGCACGGGCTGGCCGAGCTGATGGCCTGATCCACCGGCCGAGTCCACCCGGGGCCGACGAGCGGCGTTGACGCCCCGGAAAGTCTGTTAGTAGTATTGCTACTAATGGACATCACCGACACCCAGCGCGCCATCCTCGCCCTCATCGCCGAGCGCATCGAGGTCGAGGGCGTTCCCCCGTCGCAGACGGAGATCGCCCGCGCGATGGGATTCAGCAGCGTCCGCGCCGCGCAGTACCACCTGGAAGCACTGGAGCAGGCCGGCGCCATCCAGCGCATGCCGGGCCGGGCGCGCGCGATCCGTCTGTGCGCCGTGCCGGACCTGTCCGCCCGCGAACTCCCGGTGAAGCACGTCGAAGCCGAAGAGGCCGCCAACGATGCGCTGCGCCTGCCGGTGCTGGGTCAGGTCGCCGCCGGTCGTCCGATTGGCGCCGACATCGGCTCGGACAACTTCGTCCTTCTCGACCGCGTCTTCTTCTCGCCCACCCCTGATTACCTGCTCAAGGTGAAGGGCGACTCCATGCGCGACGAAGGCATCTTCAACGGCGATCTCATCGGCGTGCACCGCACGAACGACGCGCGCTCGGGCCAGATCGTGGTCGCGCGCATCGACGAGGAGATCACCGTCAAGCTCCTCAAGATCGGCAAGGACCGCATTCGCCTGCTTCCCCGTAATCCCGACTACGCACCGATCGAGGTCGAGCCGGGCCAGGACTTCGCCATCGAAGGCCTGTACTGCGGCCTGGTGAGGCCGAACCGATGAACTTCCCGGCGAATGGCCGGACCGGCGTCAGTGGCGTTCCGGGGCAGGGTGCGGGGTTTTCCCACACCCTGTCCCGGACACCCCTCATGCCCGGCGAGCCATCGCCCATGCAATCTGACGACGACCGCGTTCGCGTCTCAACCCGTGCGATACGCGCCCGCTAGATTGCGACCCAAGCAACGACTTCCGCCACTGACACTGAAGGAACCACCACGATGGACGACAACAAGAAGCGCGCCCTCTCGGCCGCACTGGGCCAGATCGAAAAGCAGTTCGGCAAGGGCTCGGTGATGCGCATGGGCGACCGCACGATCGAGGCCGCCGAGGTCATCGGCACCGGCTCGCTGATGCTCGACATCGCGCTGGGCATCGGCGGCCTGCCCAAGGGCCGCGTGGTCGAGGTCTACGGTCCGGAATCCTCGGGCAAGACCACCCTCACGCTGCAGGCCATCGCCCAGTGCCAGAAGGCCGGCGGCACCTGCGCCTTCATCGACGCCGAGCACGCGCTCGATCCCATCTACGCCGGCAAGCTCGGTGTCAACGTCGACGACCTGCTGGTCAGCCAGCCCGACACGGGCGAGCAGGCGCTGGAAATCGCCGACATGCTGGTGCGCTCGAACGCCGTCGACATGGTCGTGGTGGACTCCGTTGCGGCGCTGACGCCGAAGGCGGAAATCGAAGGCGAGATGGGCGACCAGCTGCCGGGCCTGCAGGCGCGCCTGATGAGCCAGGCGCTGCGCAAGCTCACCGGCAACATCAAGCGTTCCAACTGCCTGGTGATCTTCATCAACCAGCTGCGCATGAAGATCGGCGTGATGATGCCGGGCCAGAGCCCGGAAACCACCACCGGCGGCAATGCGCTCAAGTTCTACGCCTCGGTGCGCCTGGACATCCGTCGCATCGGTTCGATCAAGAAGGGCGACGAGATCATCGGCAACCAGACCCGCATCAAGGTCGTCAAGAACAAGATGGCGCCCCCGTTCAAGCAGGTGGTCACCGAGATCCTGTACGGCGAGGGCATCTCGCGCGAGGGCGAGCTGATCGACATGGGCGTGGAGGCCAAGCTGGTCGAGAAGTCGGGCGCCTGGTACAGCGCGTACGACGAGCGCATCGGCCAGGGCAAGGAGAACGCCCGCCAGTACCTCAAGGACAACCCGCAAGTGGCGGCCAGGCTCGAAGCCGCGCTGCGCGAAAAGTTCGTGCCGGCCGAAGCCTCTCGCGAAGAGGCCAATGACGCGGCCGAGGACGAGTAAACCGGTACGGGGCTGGATCCAATGAAGGCGACATCACGCCATGCATGACGATCCGAGCGACAGCGGGCCCGGCGAGAGCCGGCCCCGTCGCAAGGGACGGGAGCAGACCCCCGTGCAACGTGCCCTGGGCCTGCTGACCCGGCGCGAGCACTCCCGCAAGGAGCTGAACCGGAAGCTGACCTCGCGTGGCCTGGATGCCGGCGAGGTCAAGGCCGCGGTGGATCGGCTGGCGGGCGAGGGCTGGCAGGACGACGAGCGTTTCGCCCAGGGAGTCGTCCGGAACCGCGCCGCCAGTGGCTACGGGCCGCTGCGTATCCGTGCCGAGTTGTCCACGCACGGGCTCGATCGCGAGGCCGTCGCCCGCGCCATGGACACCTTCGAAGGCGACTGGACCGAGAACGCCCGCGATCTGGTCCGCCGCCGTTTCGGGGCCGCGGTGGACGATATCGCCCAGCGTCGCAAGGCGGCGGACTTCCTGATCCGCCGTGGTTTCGACCACTCCAGCGTACGGGCCGCGACCCGGTGGGACCCGGACGACGAGTGAGATGACCCCGCCGCCCCCCGCAGGGCGGCCGGATACTGCCAAGGCGCCGCCAACCCGGCGATGCCACTTTGCCAAGCGCATCGCCGCGGGGCCTGCTACGCTAGCGGGCTTTCCGGCCTGGGTTGCCTGCTCCAGTCGACGCCCCCAATCAAGAGGGCATGGGCCGGTCCGAGTCACTCCGGCCCCGTCACCGACTTCGCGCGACAGGCATGAAAACCACTACCGAAATCCGCAGCGATTTCCTCGAGTTCTTCCGCAGCAAGGCCCACACCATCGTGCCCTCGGCACCGCTGGTGCCGGCCAACGACCCGACGTTGCTGTTCACGAACTCGGGCATGGTCCAGTTCAAGAACGTCTTCCTCGGCAGCGAAAAGCCGGGCTACGTGCGCGCGGCCGACGTGCAGCGCTGCCTGCGCGCCGGCGGCAAGCACAACGACCTCGATCAGGTCGGCTATACCGCGCGCCATCACACCTTCTTCGAGATGCTCGGCAACTGGTCGTTCGGCGACTACTTCAAGGAAGACGCGATCGCCTGGGCCTGGGAGCTGCTGACCCAGGTCTGGGGCTTGGCGCCCGAGCGCCTGACCGTCACGGTCTACCACACCGACGACGAGGCCTACGGGATCTGGAACAAGAAGATCGGCGTGCCGGCCGAGCGCATCGTCCGCATTGGCGACAACAAGGGCGCGCCGTTCGCATCAGACAATTTCTGGCAGATGGCCGACACCGGCCCCTGCGGTCCGTGCACAGAAATTTTCTACGATCACGGTGCCCACATCGCCGGTGGCCCGCCGGGTTCGCCCGATGAGGACGGTGATCGCTTCATCGAGATCTGGAACCTGGTGTTCATGCAGTTCGACCGCCAGCCCGACGGCACGCTCGAACCGCTGCCGGCGCCGTGCGTGGACACCGGCATGGGCCTGGAGCGCCTGGCCGCCGTGCTGCAGGGCGTGCACGGCAACTACGAGATCGACCTGTTCCGGCACCTGATCGCCAAGGCCGCGGAATTCACCGGCACCGCCGATCTGGACAACAAGTCGCTGCGCGTGATCGCCGATCACATCCGCGCCTGCGCCTTCCTCATCGTCGACGGTGTCCTGCCCAGCAACGAAGGCCGCGGCTATGTGCTTCGCCGCATCATCCGCCGGGCGCTGCGCCACGGCTGGATGCTGGGCCAGAAGGGCCAGTTCTTCAGCCGCATGGTGACGCCGCTGGTCGAAGTGATGGGCGATGCCTATCCGGAGCTGACCGCCAAGCGTGAGTTCGTCGAGCGCGCGCTGCTGGCCGAGGAGGAGCGTTTCGCCGAGACGCTCGATTCGGGCATGCGCATCTTCGACGAAGTCGCTTCGCGCTCGAACACGACGATTCCGGGCGTGGACGCGTTCCGCCTGTACGACACCTACGGCTTCCCGGTCGACCTGACCGCCGACATCGCGCGCGAGCGCGGCCTGTCGGTGGACATGGAAGGCTTCGACGCTGCGATGGAACAGCAGCGCGAAACCGCCCGCGCCGCCGGCAAGTTCGGCAATGCCGCGACGATGCCGGCCGAGCTGGCCGCGCAACTGGCGCCGACGCAGTTCCTCGGCTACGAGCGACTGGGTGACGAGGGCTTGGAAATTGTCGCGCTGCTGAAAAATGGTCGCGCGGTCGACCGCATCGAGGCGGGCGAAGAGGCCGCGGTCATTCTCGATCGCACCCCGTTCTACGCCGAAAGCGGCGGCCAGGTCGGCGATACCGGCGACCTCGAAGCCGGTGCGGCACGCTTCGCCGTGCGCGACACGGTGAAGTTCGCCGGCCAGTTCCATGGCCACGTCGGCACGCTCGCCAGCGGCTCGCTGCAGCGCGGTGAACGCGTGCGCGCGACCGTCGACAGCGTGCGCCGCGCAGCGACCGTGCTGAACCATTCGGCCACCCATTTGCTTCACGCCGCGCTGCGCAGCGTCCTGGGCGATCACGTCACCCAGAAGGGTTCGCTCGTCGCGCCCGACCGCCTGCGTTTCGACTTCTCGCATTTCGCGCCGATGAGCGCGGGCGAGCTTGCCGAGATCGAGCGCCGCGTCAACGCCGAGATCCGCAACAACCACGCTGCCGAAGTGCACCACATGGGCATGCAGGAAGCGCTGGATTTCGGCGCGATGGCGCTGTTCGGCGAGAAGTACGGCGACCATGTTCGCGTGCTGCGCATGGGCGAGGCGTCGACCGAACTGTGCGGCGGCACCCACGTTTCGCGCACCGGTGACATCGGCCTGTTCAAGATCGTCTCCGAAAGCGGCGTGTCGGCCGGCGTACGTCGCATCGAGGCGCTGACGGGGCAGGGCGCGCTGGACTTCGTGGCCGAGGAAGAGCGTCGTCTGGACGATGCGGCCCGCCTGCTGGGAGGCAATGCGGCGGACGTGTCCGACAAGTTGCGCAGCCTGCTCGATCGCCAGAGGAAGCTCGAGCGCGAGCTGGAGTCGCTCAAGGCCAAGGCCGCCACCGGCGCGACCTCCGATCTCGCGGGCTCCGCTACGCAGGTCCACGGTGTGAAGGTGGTGGCGACGCGGTTGGAGGGCTTCGACGCCAAGGCGCTGCGTGACGCGGTGGACCGCCTGAAGCAGCAACTCGGCGATGCCGTCATCGTTCTGGCCGGCGCGGCGGACGGGAAGGCAGCCCTGGTGGCGGGAGTGAACGGCAGTGCGGCCGGCAAGGTGAAGGCCGGGGAACTCCTCGCGCATGTCGCCAGTCGGATCAATGGCAAGGGCGGCGGTCGCGCCGACATGGCACAGGGAGGCGGCGAGGATGGTCCGGCCCTGGTCCAGGCACTTGCCGAAGTGGCCCGTTGGGTGGAAAACAAGCTTGGCTGAATGGTGAACGCAAGCCACCTGCGGTTGCGGGCCTGTTTGGCCCACCGCTAAGATGGCCTACGTTTTTATGTGATCTGCGGCACTCCCCGGGGAGTGCCATATGCCGGACCCGTAAGCCGGCTTATAGGAGACGTTTAGATGCTGATCCTGACGCGTCGCGTCGGTGAGACCTTGATGATCGGCGACTCGGTGACTGTCACCGTGCTCGGCGTCAAGGGAAACCAGGTGCGCATTGGAATTACCGCACCGAAAGATGTTGCGGTTCACCGTGAAGAAATTTATCAGCGCATCCAGCGCGGCGAGGAGCCTGCGGACAACGATTCGGGCAAGCACGGCGCGGCCTGAGAAAATCGTTTGCCGTATGCGGGGCGAGCCGTTATCCTTTGCGCCCGCACCGTTTTGATGTTCCGCGGAGACTTGCCCGAGAGGCCGAAGGGGCTCCCCTGCTAAGGGAGTATGGGGTCAAAAGCTCCATCGAGGGTTCGAATCCCTCAGTCTCCGCCAGTTCCATCGACCGGCCGGATTGGCCAGGATGCTTCGGCATGCTGGCGCTGCACGAAGCGGTACGCCGCGTCGCGCAGGCAATCCGAAGCGGTCGCACGAGATCCGCGCGGTCCGTGCACTGTCGAATCGCCTTCAACGGCATCGACAGAAATGTTCGAAAAATGTTTGACGAATCGGAAACGGTCCTTCATAATTTTTCAACTCAGCGCCCGTAGCTCAGCTGGATAGAGCACCAGGCTACGAACTTGGTGGTCGGGAGTTCGAATCTCTCCGGGCGCGCCATACAAGGCAGAAGGGCCGATGCGAAAGCATCGGCCCTTTTGTTTTGTCTGCGATTCGGGATTTTCTCTCGAGTCGTCATTCCCGCGACGGCGGGAATCCAACTCGCAAACGCCGCTGTGTCGTCCGGAAAGCGTGAGTCTGGAAAGTTGGATTCCCGCCTTCGCGGGAATGACGGCACGACAAGCGCAAGCCTGACCGACGCGAAGGCCGATATCGCCGACAACGCTCAACCCGCGGTCACTTCCGCTGCGGCGTTCGACTCGCGTCCATGCTCCGGCGCATCGCCGTAATACTCGCGATACCACGCCACGAATCGCGCAATGCCTTCTTCCACCGTCACGCTGGGTGCATAGCCCATGTCGCGTGCGAGATCCGTGCAATCGGCTTCGGTCGCGGGCACGTCGCCGGCCTGCAACGGCAGCATGCGCATCGTCGCCTTGCGCCCGAGGCATTGTTCGAGCACTTCGATGTAGCGCAACAGTTCGACGCTTTCACCGCTGCCGATGTTGTACAGCCGATAGGGCGCAACGCCACTGCTCGCGGGATCGGGCGAATGCCCGTCCCACCGCGTATCCACACCGGGCACGCGATCGAGCGCGCGCACCACGCCGGCGACGATGTCGTCGACATAGGTGAAGCTGCGCTTGTGGCGACCGTGGTTGAACACCGCAATCGGCTCGCTCGCCAGGATCGCGCGCGTGAACAGGAACAACGCCATGTCCGGCCGGCCCCACGGACCATACACGGTGAAGAAGCGCAGCCCGGTGCATGGCAATCCGTACAGATGCGCGTAGCTGTGCGCCATCGCCTCGTTGGCTTTCTTGGTCGCGGCATAGAGCGTGAGCGGATGTTCGGTGTGCTGGTGTTCGGAGAACGGCATCGCGGTGTTCGCGCCGTATACCGAACTGGTCGATGCATAAACCAGGTGCTCCACGCCGTGATGCCGGCATCCTTCGATGACATGCAGGAACCCGGTGACGTTGCTCGCCACGTATACGTGCGGATTCTCGGCGGCATAACGCACGCCCGCCTGCGCCGCCAGGTGCACGACGCGCGCGGGGCGATGGTCGCGGAACAGCGCTTCCACCGCGTCACGATCGGCGAGATCACCGTGCACGTGCGTGTAGCCGGGATGATCGGCGAAGCGGGCCAGCCGTGCGCGCTTGAGTCGCACGTCGTAATAGTCGTTGAGGTTGTCGAAGCCGATCACCTCGTCGCCGCGGGCGAGTAGCGCCTGCGCGACATGCGATCCGATGAACCCTGCCGTACCCGTGACCAGGACCTTCATGCTCACAGCCGGCCGTCCACCGCATCGCGCGGAAGCACGTACTTGACGTCGTAGACCACCGACACGGGCTTGCCGAATGCGCGCACGCCGTTCCCGCCCAGTTCGGCGAATTCGCGGTGCGCGACCGCGACGATCACGGCGTCGTAGCCGCCCTGTGCGGGCGTGGGAACCGGTGTGATGCCGTATTCGTGCGCGGCATCGCCGCCATTCACCCAAGGATCGTGCACGTCCACCTGCGCGTTGTACCCGTGCAGTGCATGCACGATGTCGACCACGCGCGTGTTGCGCAGGTCGGGGCAGTTTTCCTTGAATGCCAGTCCGAGGATCAGGATGCGCGCCTGCACCGGGTTGATGCCCTTGCGCACCATCAGTCGCACGACCTCGCTGGCGATGTACGCGCCCATGCCGTCGTTGGTGCGGCGGCCGGCGAGGATCACGTCCGGATGGTGGCCGATTTCCTGCGCCTTGTGGGTGAGGTAGTAGGGGTCCACGCCGATGCAATGACCACCGACCAGCCCCGGCCGGAACGGCAGGAAGTTCCACTTCGTTCCCGCTGCCTGCAGCACTTCCAGCGTGTCGATGCCGAGCTTGTTGAACAGGATCGCCAGATCGTTGACCAGCGCGATGTTGAGATCACGCTGCGTGTTCTCGATCACCTTCGCCGCTTCGGCGACCTTGATCGAACTGGCCTTGTGCGTCCCGGCCTCGATGATCGAGCCGTACAGCGCATCGACGAAATCCGCCACCTGCGGTGTCGAGCCGGAGGTGATCTTCAGGATGCTGGTGAGGCGGTGTTCCCGGTCGCCCGGGTTGATGCGCTCCGGGCTGTAGCCGGCAAAGAAGTCGCGATTGAACACCAGGCCGGAGGCGCGCTCCAGGATCGGCACGCAGACTTCCTCGGTGCAGCCGGGGTACACGGTGGATTCGTAGACGACGACGTCGCCGCGCTTGAGCACCTTGCCCAGCGCCTCGCTCGCGCGCGCCAGCGGGCCCAGGTCCGGGCGCTTGGCCGCGTCGATGGGTGTGGGCACGGTGACGATGTAGACGTTGCATCGCTGCAACATGTCCAGGTCGTTGCTGCATCGCAGGCGGCGGGCTTCGGCCAGGTCGGCCGGTTCCACTTCCAGCGTGCTGTCGCGCCCGTCGCGCAGTTCCGCCACGCGCTGGGCGTTGATGTCGAAGCCCACGGTGTCGTACTGGCGGCCGAAGGCCACCGCCAACGGCAATCCGACATACCCCAGGCCGACCACGCCCACGCGCACCGTCTGCAGCGAGGGTGGCGATGCGGCGACGCCTCCGCCTTGCGCTGCCGCGTCGGCATCGCGCCGGTGGGTGTCGCGTGTGGGCCGGTGGACCAGCCGTTCCCCGAAATCGGTCGTGTCCATTCACTCGCTCGTTCGTTGGCTGGCGACCGGCCGCATGCGGCCACGGTCGCCTTGATGCAGCAAACGCAGCGCGGGCCCGGAACAGGCCGTGTCCGCGTCCAGGCCACCGCTGCGTTCGTCTTCAGTTGAATCCGAATCGGAACCGGCATGACCGGACAGGGGGCGAGGGTGGCGGTCGCATGGCGACAGGAAGCATCGGCGTGTTCACTGCGCGAGGCGTTCGCGTGCGGGCCGATGGCGCCCGGCGCCTGTGCGACCGCCGTCGTCGACCTGCGCGACTGGCACCCCTGGCTGGACCAAGCCTGGGCGATGCTCGACGCGCCACACCGCCAGCGCGTGAGTCAGCGCCGTTTCGCGGCCGACCGTGAAGCGCTGGCGCTGACGTATGCGCTGCACCGGCTTTTCGTGGCGCGGGCGCTGGATCTGGACGAGGCGTCGGTCGTCATCGCGCGCGATGCCGAAGGCGCCCCGTGGTTGCCCGGCGTGCACCTGCGCGGCCGGCCCGTGCGCACCAGCCTCAGCCATGCCGACGGCGTGGCGGCCTTCGCGCTGTGCGCGGCGGGGCCGGTGGGCGTGGATATCGAAGCCGCGTTCCGCGCGGCCGAATTGCCCGGCATCGCGGCCAGCGTCTGTCATCCGGACGAATGGCAGTCACTGGCGGGCTTTCCCGAACCGGCCTGCAGCCGCGCGCTGCTGGCGCTGTGGGTGCGCAAGGAAGCCCTGCTCAAGGCCGAAGGCATCGGCCTGGCGCGCGAGATGAGCAGTTTCCACGCCGCTGCCGGCGCGGAGTTTTTACTGGCCGGGCACGCGCGGGAACCTGCGGCGTGCAGCGTGCGCCTGGCCATGCTCGATGTAGGCGAGCGATGGACCGCGGCCGTAGCGGCGCCGCGTGAGGCCGCGGTCGAATGTTTGCTTGCGCACCCGCTTGGGAACTCCGCTGGCCGGACGGCCGGCGAGAGGGCGTTGTACCTGTCGTGATGGCGTCGCAGAGGGGGAACGTCATGTCCATGACGCGCGACGCACGGCCCACCGGGCCGGGGATCCTCCGAACCTTCGACCAGTTGTTTGACAGACGTGCGTGCGCCCGCGTGCGCACGTCGTGGGAGTGCGGTCCATGACGTTCGGCAAGGCGAGTCTGAAGAACCGGGCGCTGCTGCTGTTGTGGCTGCTCGAAGTGCTGCTGCTGATGGCGGCGGTCATTGGTGCCGCGTGGCTGCGCTTCATGAACGACCCCGAGGGGCACGAAATCTTTTCCGAGAACCTCACCCTGCGCGCGGCGCTGGTGGCGATGTTCGTCACCACCGCGATGTCGGCGCTGGGGCTGTACCAGGTGCACGTGCGCCTGAACCGGTTCGAATTCGCGCTGCGTCTGCTGGTGTCGTTCGCGATCGGCGGCATCGGGCTGATGGTGCTGTACTACCTGATCCCTACCGCGTACATCGGCCGCGGCGTCATCGTGATCGCGATGGTACTGGGCCTGCTCGGGATGGCATTGCTGCGCTTCTGTGTGATGCACGTGTTCAGCGGCGACCTGTTCAGACGGCGCGTGCTGGTGCTGGGCGCCGGTCACAACGCGGACCTGATCAACACGCGCATGCGCCGCGGCAGCGACCGACGCGCCTTCACGCTGGTCGGTTTCGTGCCGATCAACGGGCAGGAATCGTGCGTGCCGACGTCGATGCAGGTGGTCGCGCCCGACGGGCTGTCGGAAGTTGCGCACCGCTTGCAGATCAGCGAAGTGGTGGTCGCGCCGGACGAGCGCCGCGGCGGCCTGCCGATGGAAGAAATGCTGACCTGCGTGCAGCGCGGCGTGGCGATGACCGACCTGTCCACGTTCTTCGAGCGCGAGGCGGGCATCGTCACCACCAACCTGTGCGATCCGTCCTGGCTGGTGTTTTCAGGCGGTTTCGACCACTCCACCTCGCGCTGCATGAACAAGCGGCTGTTCGACGTTCTGGCCGCGTCCGCGCTGCTGCTGGTGGCCTGGCCGTTCATGGTGGTGGTCGCGCTGCTGGTCCGGCTCGAATCGCGCGGTCCCATCCTTTACCAGCAGACGCGCATCGGCGAAGGCGGGCGCCCGTTCGAGCTGATCAAGTTCCGCAGCATGCGCGTGGACGCCGAAGGCGACGGCGTGGCGCGCTGGGCGCAACGCGGCGACGATCGCACCACGCGCGTGGGCAAGTTCATCCGCCTCACGCGGCTGGACGAACTGCCGCAGCTGTTCAACATCCTGCGCGGCGAGATGAGCATCGTCGGCCCGCGTCCGGAACGTCCGCAGTTCGTGGACATGCTCAGTCGCGAGATCCGCTACTACGCCGTGCGCCACTGCGTGAAGCCGGGCCTGACCGGCTGGGCGCAACTGCGCTACCCGTACGGCGCTTCGGTGCGCGATGCCGAAGAGAAGCTCAAGTTCGACCTGTTCTACGTGAAGAATCACGGCCTGGTGTTCGACCTGATCATCCTGTTGCAGACGGTCGAGGTGGTGCTGTTCCAGCGCGGGTCCCGGTAAACAACGCGCACCGCCGCGCTGGTCCTTATTGAGGGGAGGAGCGGGTTCGAACGAGGATCGCATCACCATAAAGACTGTTGCTGGTCGGCGGAGTCAATTGCGACACATCAACGCGCCTCATAGCTGGACATGACGATAGTCATCGCGATCGGAATCGAGACAAGCGACTAAGCTATCCAGTGCACCGCAAAGCCTCCTCTTCGTCTCCGAAGATTAAGGATGGAGGCAATGCCAAGGCAGAGCGCCATGATCGCTGACCAACCGATGACGATCCACGCTTCTTCGTCAGGTGACCTGGACGTTATGAACGTCCAGCCGAACAGCAGCACGAACACAGCGCAGGCAACTGCGTCAGTGCGTCCGAACCATTTGTTCAAAGTCGGGATTGACCGGGCGGAGGGCATTTCCTCTCCAAGACGCCTGATGGATGCTCGCCACGAGCAGCAGATGGACGGTTACTGTCCCAGCGAGCATGGACGCTCTGCGAAGTGGTGAACATGCGACGATTCTCAAATGACAGCCCAGCCTGCTGCCTGATCCCGGTACGTTAGGTCTTTCCGTTGCCCGCTCGACCCAGCGGCGACCTCGTCCGAACCCACTCGCATGCTCGTTCGAAGGCCGCGCGTCACACACCGCGGACGGCCCTCAGGGCTCCTGCGCCTCGTCCTCTTCCGGCGTCGGCGGCCTGGGCGTGGGCGTCATCAGCCGGTTCGGCGGCACGCTTGCCCAGTCGACGAGGTGGCCTTCCTCGAAGCGCACCCACGAGGAACCGTAGTTCCACACATCGTCCTGCACGCGTTCCGGCGGGCCCTGGATCGCGACGACCGCCGCTTCCTCCATGCCCAGTTCCAGGCGGGGCGCATCCGGATCGGCGGTTTCGGCCACCGCGCCATTGGCGTCGGCCTGCGGCGTCACCTGTGCGGTCTCGGACCAGTGCAGCACCACCATCACGACCACCAGCACGAGCACGCTCAGCACCGCGATGCGCGGCGTAGCGCTGGTGGGGGTTTCGTGCGACGTGGCGGACATCGTCCGGGAATGCGTCTGCTGTGCCTGCGCCTGCGCGGGCGTGGCTGCATCGGGAACCGCTCGCTGCACCGTGACCGGGCTGCGCAACGTCGATCCCGGAAGACGCCCGTGAATGCGATGGAAGCGGATCGCGCCGGAATACAGCGCAGTGAGTTCGGTGAGGGCGCTTGCGTCGTTCGAGGAAGGCCGGTCGAGGTGGCGATCCGGGTGCAGTTCGGCCACGCGGATACGGTACGCGCGCTTGAGGTCTTCGAGGCTGCAGTCCGGATGCAGGCCAAGCTGCATGTACAGAAGCGCGAAGTCCTGGCTCATGGGCCCCCCTTGTCGGCGCCATCCTAGCGCGGTGGCCGTCGTCACGCACTGTCGCCGGCGAATGGCCGTTTGATCCGGCGAGAACCGTTTGGACTGATGAGAGGGGCAGGGAAGAGACAGATGCCGGGTGGCATCGGTCGTGCCGCATGTGGGGTGAGCGATGTCGTGGAGTTCCGGCAATTTCCGTTCGCGCAGGGGCCTGGCGTCCCGCGTCGAGGTGCCGGACACGTTGTGCGCAACGACACGCCCGCCATCGGCCGGGCAACGCATCGGCGCGCAATGACGTCGCCGAGCCGGCCCGACAACCGGCTTTCAACGCATGACCGGCGGCCGATCGTCGCCGGTTTGGACGTGATCGTTGCCGACGGCGCCTGCGCCGTCCGGCAGTTGCAGAAGGAGCAGGTGGAATGAGTACGCGGGCTGAAGCGGTTCGGGCACAGGCCATTCCCGGCGCGACGCCGGCCATCGATTCCGCATTGCTGGACGTGCTGCCGCAGCACGCCGATGCCGCCGGCGACGCATCGCGTGCGCTGACGCTGGATGTGGATGACGGCCTCGCGTCCGCGCTCGCCGGCCACGGCCTGACCCGCGCCCATGCACTCGCCGCCGCGCTCGCGGCCGTGGAATCCTGGCTCTCAGGCAGCGAAGAAGTACTGGTGACGCTGTCGTGCGGCGATGCATGGCGGCAGGCGCGCATCGCGCCGGCATCGCTCGCCGCCGCGCATGTCGGTGCGACATTGAACGCCGCCGCCGAATCGACACAGCCGTGCGTGTGGGCGGTGAATGAAGCACCGGAAGCATCGCTTCCGGCGTTCGCCGCATCGCAGTGGCACCTGGACGACGGCGGCCTGCACGTCACCTTCCGCGCACCGCTCACGCACGAGGCCGCGCTGCTGATCGGCGATGCGGCCACGCGTGTCCTTCGTGCGATCGCATCCGCTCCCGCGCAGCCGCTTTCGCGTATCGACGCACTCGATCCCGTCGACCGCGCCCGCCAATTGCAGGAGTGGGGCGTGGCGCCGCCCGCGCGCACGCTGCACGACACCGTGCACGCCTGCTTCGCACAGGCACTGGCGGCATGGCCGGACAAGGTCGCGGTGGAGCATCGCGATGCGCACATCACGTATTCCGAACTCGATCGTCGTGCCGCCGCGCTGGCCACGCGCCTGCGCGCGGCGGGCGTCGTCAAGGGCGACATCGTCGGCGTGGCGCTGCCGCGCTCGCTCGATGCCGTCGTCGCGCTGCTCGGCGTGATCAAGGCCGGCGGCGCGTATCTGCCGCTGGATCTTGCGCTGCCCGCCGATCGCCTGGCCTTCATGATCGACAACGCGCGTGTCCGCACGCTCGTGGCAGACCCCGCCATCGACGCCTCCGCGTTGCCGCGCGAACCGGCGCGCGTGAACGTCCACGGCGATGACGCCCCGGCCGCGTTCGATCCCGGCACGGACGGCGACTCGCTGGCCTACGTGCTGTTTACCTCCGGCTCCACGGGCGTGCCCAAGGGCGTGGAGATCCGCCACCGCTCACTGGTGCGCCGCCTGCACGGCATCGACTACGTCACCCTCGACACGCAAACGCGCATGCTGCACCAGGCGCCGCTGGGCTTCGACATCTCCGGACTGGAGCTGTGGGGCACGCTGTTCAACGGCGGCACGATCGTGGTGCACGACGAAGTGGCGCCGACCGCCACGCGCCTGCGCGAGACCATCGAGCGCCACGATGTCAACGCCGGCATCATGGCCGCTGCGCTGTTCAATGCCGTGGTGGACGAAGACGCCACGATCTTTGCCGGCCTGCGCGACCTGATCATCGGCGGCGAGGCGCTCTCCGTCGACCACGTGCGCCGCATGCACGCGATCTCGCCGACGTTGCGCCTGCACAACGGCTACGGCCCGACCGAGTGCACGATCATGTGCACCTCCTACGAGATCCCGCGCGATCTGCCCGAAGGCACGGCGTCGATCCCGATCGGTCGGCCGTTGCAGGATGCCAGCGCCTACGTGCTCAACCGTCGCCTGCAGCCATTGCCGGCCGGCGTGATCGGCGAGCTGTGCGTGGGCGGCGTCGGCGTGGCGCGCGGTTATCTCAAACGCCCCGAACTCAATGCCGACCGCTTCGTGGCCAATCCCTATCGCGACGATGCGGACGTGCTGTACCGCACCGGCGACCAGGTGCGTTACCGCGACGACGGCCTGATCGAGTTCGTCGGCCGCACCGATGCGCAGGTGAAGATCCGCGGCTACCGCATCGAACTGACCGAGATCGAGACCGTGCTTTCGCGCCACCCGGCGATCGCGCAGTGCGCGGTCGTGGCGCGCGCGGATTTCCCCGGCGAGAAGCGCCTGGTTGCGTACTACGTCCCCACGGGCGTGGAGGCGCACACACCGCAGCTGCGCGCGCACCTGGCCGCGTCCCTGCCGCCGTACATGGTGCCCACGCGCTACGTGCGCCTGGACGAATTGCCGCTGACCGCGAACGCCAAGGTCGACCGTCGCGCGTTGCCGGCGCCCGATCGCCGCCGCCCGGAGCTCACCGTCGATCACGCGCCGCCCGTCACGCCGCTGGAAACGAAGCTGTGCGCAGCCTTCGGCGCGTTGCTCGACATCGAGGGCGTCGGTCGCGACGACAACTTCTTCGAACTCGGCGGCAGCTCGCTGCTGGCGGTGCGCCTGGCCGAGCAGATCCGCAACGAAGGCTGGCAGACCGACGACGCCGGCCCGCGTGTGGCGGCGCCGACGATCTTCCAGAACCCGACGCCCGCGCGGCTCGCGGCCGTGCTCGAAGGCGTGCAGGCCGCGCAGGCGCCTGCGCGCCGCAGCGCGGTCGATGCACGCGAACCCATTGCGATCATCGCCATGGCCGGGCGCTTCCCCGGCGCGGACGATGTCGAAGGATTCTGGAACAACCTCTGCGAAGGCCGCGACTCGATCACGAAGTTCCGCATCGACGAACTCGATCCGGCAGTCAGCGCCAGCGACCGCAGCGACCCGTCCTACATCGCCGCACGCGGCGTGATCGACAACGTGGAGCTGTTCGACGCGGCGTTCTTCGGCATCGGCCCGCGCGAGGCGGAGTTGATGGATCCGCAGCAGCGCATCTTCCTGGAGCTGTGCTGGGAAGTCCTGGAGCGCGGCGGCCATGCACCGGATTCCACCGGCGCCACCGTCACCGGGATCTTCGGCGGCATGAACAACGCCACCTATTTCCAGCGTCACGCCTCCGCGCATCCGGAGCTGGTGAACCGCGTCGGTGCGTTGCAGGTGATGCTGGGCAACGAGAAGGACTACATCGCCACGCGCGTGGCGCACAAGCTCAACCTCACCGGCCCGGCCGTGAGCGTGCACACGGCGTGCTCGACCTCGCTGGTGGCCATCGCGCAGGCGGTGGAGAGCCTGCAGTCCGGGCAGTGCGACATGGCGCTGGCCGGCGGTGTCGCGGTCACGTGCCCGCCGCGCAGCGGCTATCTGTACCAGGAAGGATCGATGCTGTCGCCGGACGGCCACACGCGCACGTTCGATGCGAACGCGAAGGGCACGGTGTTCGGCGACGGCGCGGCGGTGGTGCTGCTCAAGCGCCTGTCGGATGCGATTGCCGACGGCAACCCCGTGTACGCCGTGATCCGCGGCGCCGCGCTCAACAACGACGGCGCCAACCGCGCCAGCTTCACCGCGCCCAGCAGTGAAGGGCAGGCGGCGGTGATCGCGCTGGCGCACGACCGCGCCGGCATCGACGCGCGCAGCATTTCCTACGTGGAAGCGCACGGCACGGCGACGCCGCTGGGCGACCCGATCGAAGTCGAGGGCCTCACGCGCGCGTTCCGTCGCGGCACGCACGACACCGGCTTCTGCCGCATCGGCTCGCTCAAGAGCAACGTCGGCCACATGGTGACGGCCGCCGGCGCGGCGGGCGTGATCAAGACTGCGCTGGCGCTGCACGAGAAGCGCATTCCCGCGACGATCCATTTCGAAGCACCCAACCCGACCATCGACTTCGCCAGCACGCCCTTTGTCGTCAATGCGCGCATGAGCGCATGGGACAACGAGGGCGACGCGCCGCGCCGCGCAGGCGTGAGTTCCTTCGGCCTGGGCGGCACCAACGCGCACGCGGTGCTGGAGGAAGCGCCGCTACTGCCCGAATCCGGCGACGCCGTCGGCGCGCAGCTGCTGGTGCTCTCCGCACGCACGCCGGCGGCGCTGGGCGCGGCGGTGAACCGGCTGGCCGATCATCTCCACGCGCATCGCGACCTCAACCTTGCCGACGTGGCCTGGACGCTGGCCGTGGGCCGCAAGGCATTCGCGCACCGCATCGCCATCGCGGCCGACGACGTGTCCGGCGCGATCGACGCGCTGCGCGCGCCCGACACGCAGGCCGAAGCCGCACGCAGCCGACCGGCGCGCGCGGGCGGCATCGTCTTCATGTTCCCGGGGCAGGGCGCGACATACCCCGGCATGGGCCGCAGCCTGTACGAGAGCGAGCCGGTCTTCCGCGCCGCCCTCGATGAATGCGCGCAGCTGCTGCACACGGATCTGGGCTTCGACCTTCGCGAACGCATGTTCGGCGACGAACCCGAAGCGCTGCTGCCGACCTCGGTGATGCAGCCGGCGACGTTCGCCATCGAGTACGCACTGGCGAAGCTGTGGATCAGCCGCGGCATCGAGCCGGCGGCGATGATCGGCCACAGCATCGGCGAGTTCGTCGCCGCGACGCTGGCGGGCGTGTTCGAATTGCGCGACGCGCTGCATCTCATCGCCCGTCGCGGCGCGCTGATGCAGGCGCAGCCGGCCGGTTCCATGCTGTCGATCCGGCTGCCGGCGGACGCCGTGCAGTCGCGCCTGCCCGAAACGCTGTCGCTGGCCGCGGAGAACTCGCCGCTGGCGTGCGTGGTGGCCGGGCCGTCGGATGCCATCGCGGCATTCCAGGCGCAGCTGGAAGGCGAGGGCATCGCCTGCCGTGCGCTGCGCACCTCGCACGCGTTCCACTCGGTGATGATGGAAGCGGTGGTCGCGCCGTTCCGCGAAGCCGTGGCCGCCGTGCGCCTGAATCCGCCCACGCGGCCCATCGTCTCCACCGTCACCGGCGCGGCGCTGGACGCAGACGAGGCCACCTCGCCCGACTACTGGGCCCGTCACCTCCGCGAGCCCGTGCGCTTCTCCAGCGCGCTGCAGGCGTTGCTGGAAGGCGAGGCTGACGTCGGGCGCGTGCTGCTCGAAGTCGGCCCGCGCGGCACGCTGAACGCGCTGGCGCGCCAGCAGCCGCTGGTGCAGAAGCAGCGCATCGCCGCCGTCGCCACGCTCACCGACAACCCCGCCAGCGAGTGCCGCGATGTCCTCGCCGCCGCCGGAAAGCTGTGGAGCCAGGGCGCCGCGGTGGATCCGGCGGCCTTCGACACGCGTGCGATTCGCCATCGCCTGCGCCTGCCGACCTATCCATTCGAGAGACAACGTTATTGGGTGGAGGCAGTACCCGCGAACCCGAGCAACGTCATTCCCCATCCGGCCGTCGCGGCCGCCGCACGAACCCCGACCGTACTGGAGACCGTCATGCCGCAGTCCACGCCCGCCGCCGTCCCCGTCGCCCCCGCGGCCGCCACCGGCCGTCGCGAGCGCCTGGTCGGGCAACTGCGCGGCCTGTTCGAGAACGTCGCCGGCTTCGACATGACCGACGCGGACGCGGACACCAACTTCATCGAGCTGGGCCTGGACAGCCTGATGCTGACCCAGGTCGCGGTGCAGTTGCAGAAGGAATTCGGCGTGCCGGTGAACTTCCGCCAGCTGATGGGCGACTGCGCCAGCCTGGATCGCCTGGCCGGAATGCTCGATGCGGAACTGCCGGCCGAAGCCGTACCCGCGCCAGTGGCCGCCGCGCCGGTGGCCGTCGCCGCACCTGCCGCGTACGCGCCGGTCGCGATGGCGCCGGTCGCATTGCCTGCGCTCGATGGCGGCAACGACTTCACCCGCCAGGTCATCGCCCAGCAGATGCAGTTGATGGCGCAGCAGCTGGCGCTGTTGTCCGGCGGCGTCGCCGCGCCGGTCGCGACGGCTCCCGTCGCCGTGCCCGCACCGCAGCCCGTCGCCGCGGCGCCGGTTCCGGTCGCATCCGCACCGGCCGCCGCGCCCAAGCCCGCCGAAGGCGAGGAAGACACCGGTGCCGTGCAGCAGAAGTACGACGTCAAGAAGGCCTTCGGCGCGATCGCGCGCATCGACAACAACGCCGAGCTGGACCTCTCGCCGCAGCAGAAGGCCAAGCTCGACACGTTCTTCGACCGCTACATCGCGCGCACGCGCAAGTCGAAGGAGTACACGCAGGCCAACCGCGCCCAGCTCGCCGATCCGCGCGTGGTCAACGGCTTCCGTCCGCTGACCAAGGAGATCGTCTACCAGATCGTGGTGGAGCGCTCCAAGGGTTCGCGCGTGTTCGACATCGACGGCAACGAGTACATCGACGCGCTCAACGGTTTCGGCATGAGCCTGTTCGGCTGGCAGCCGGACTTCGTGCTCGACGCAGTGCGCGAGCAGCTCGACAAGGGCTACGAGATCGGCCCGCAGCACCCCGTCGCCGGCGAAGTCGCGCAGCTGGTGTGCGAGCTCACCGGTCACGACCGCGCCGCGCTGTGCAACACCGGTTCCGAAGCGGTGCTCGGTGCGCTGCGCATCGCCCGCACGGTGACGGCGCGCAGCACGGTGGTGCTGTTCACCGGCTCCTATCACGGCATCGTCGACGAAGTGATCGTGCGCGGCACCAAGTCGCTGCGCGCGGTGCCGGCGGCGCCGGGCATCCTGCGCAACACGGCCGAAAACGTGCTGGTGCTCGACTACGGCACGCCGGAGTCGATGGAGATCATCCGCTCGCGCATCGGCGAGATCGCCGCGGTGCTGATCGAGCCGGTGCAGAGCCGCCGCCTGGACTTCCGTCCGGTGGAGTTCCTGAAGGAACTGCGCCAGCTCACCCAGGACAACGGCGCGCTGCTGATCTTCGACGAAGTGGTCACCGGCTTCCGCTCAAACCCGGGCGGCGTGCAGGCGATCTTCGGCATCAAGGCCGACATCGCGACCTACGGCAAGGTCGTCGGCGGCGGCTTCCCGATCGGCGTGATTGCCGGCAAGCGCGAGTACATGGACGCGCTCGACGGCGGCCACTGGCAGTACGGCGACGATTCTGTGCCGACGGTGGGCGTGACGTACTTCGCCGGCACCTTCGTGCGCCATCCGCTGGCGCTGGTCGCGGCCAAGGCCGTGCTCGAACACTTCAAGGCCGACGGCGGCGAGTTGCAGAAGCGCCTCAACGCCAAGGCCGAAGCGCTGGCGACGGACATCAACGCCTACTGTGCCGATGTCGGTGCGCCGGTGTCGGTGAAGCAGTACGCGTCGGTGTGGAAGACCCACTGGCCCGAGAACCACCCGCTGCAGGACCTGCTGTTCGCGGCGATGCGCCTGCGCGGCATCCACATCCTCGACAACTTCCCGTGCTTCATCACCACGGCGCACAGCGACGAGGACATCGCGCGGATCGCCACCGCGTTCAAGGAATCGGTGAGCGAGTTGCAGGACATGGAACTGTTGCCACGCCGCGCGGCCACGCCAAAAACGGTGATGGACGCGAGCAAGCCCGTCGTGCCCGGCGCGCGCCTGGGCCGCGAGCCCGACGGCACGCCGGCCTGGTTCGTGCCGAACCCGGCGGAGCCGGGCAAGTACATGAAGGTGAGCGCATGAATGCAGCCGTGTTCGATAAGGGCAGGTTGGACAAGTCGAATGGAACCGACACGGCCGTCGACTACGATCCGTTCGCCGACGGCCCGCTCTCCCGCGTAGCGCCCACCACCGAACCGCAGCGCGAAGTCTGGCTGGCCGATCGCCTCGGCAACGACGCCTCGCTGGCGTACAACGAGTCGATCTCGCTGGACTTCCGCGGTCCGCTGTCCGTGGATGCGCTGCAGGCCGCGCTGGCTGGGCTGGTGGCGCGGCACGACATCTTGCGCGCCAACTTCGGCCCCGACGGCAAGACGCTGTGCGTCGGCGACGAGCGCGCCATCGACTTGCCGCTGATCGACCTGTCCGCACTGGACGACGCCGAGCGCGCCGCACGCATCGCCGCGCACGCGCGCGAGGTCGTGGAGACGCCGTTCGATCTCGACCACGGCGCACTGCTGCGCGCCGAACTGCTGCGCCTGTCCCTCGACCATCATCATCTCGTGCTCACCGCGCATCACCTGGTCTGCGACGGCTGGTCGTGGTGGGTGATCGTGCGCGAACTGGGCACGCTGTATACGCAGGCGGTGGGCCAGAGCGCGCAGCCGCTGCCGCCCGCCGAATCCTTCGCCGACTACGCGCTGGCCGAGGCCGAACATCCGCACGGTGCGACGTACCGCTCCGACGAGGCGTACTGGCTCAAGCGTTTTGCCGACGGCGGCCCGGTGCTGGATCTTCCGACCGACCGCACGCGGCCGACGCGCCGCACGTTTGCGTCGATCCGCGAAGACCACATCCTCGACAACGAACTCGTCGCCGCCGTGCGTCGCCTCGGTGCGCGCCAGGGCGCGAGCCTGTTCGCGACGTTGCTGGCGGGTTTCGCCGGCCTGCTGTCGCGCCTGACCGCGCAGAACGACGTGGTCATCGGCATTCCCGCCGCCGGTCAGTCGGTGGACGGCCACGACCATCTGGTCGGTCATTGCGTGAATCTTCTGCCGCTGCGCTTCGAACTCGACCAGGCGCAGCCGTTCGAACAGGCACTGGGCGCGGCCCAGTCCACGCTGCTGGATGCCATCGAACACCAGCGCTACACCTTCGGCACGCTGCTGAAGAAGCTGCCGTTGCAGCGCGATCCCGCACGCCTGCCGCTGTGCAGCGTGATGTTCAACATCGACCAGGCGATGGACCAGGAGAGCACCGGCTTCCACGGCCTGGGCATGCGCCTGATCACCAACCCGCGCAGCTACGAGAACTTCGAGCTGTTCGTCAACGCCGTGCAGGTGCAGGGCGGCATGCGCCTGGAGTGCCAGTACAACACCGACCTGTTCGACAACGCCACGATCCGCCGCTGGCTGGCCGCGTACGAAACGCTGTTGCGCGCCGCCGTGGCACGGCCCACGCTTGCGTTCGGCCGGTTGTCGGTGGTCTCCGATGCCGCGCGCGATGAACTGCAGGCGCTGCAACCGGCAGCGGTCGCGTTCGACCGCGAGTGCCGCATGCACGAGGCGTTCGAACGTCAATGCGATCGCACGCCGGAGCGCGTGGCGGTGGAGTTCAACGGCGAGTCCATCCGCTACGACGAACTGGAAGCACGCGCCAACCGCATCGCGCACCTGTTGCGCGCGCGCGGCGTGCACCGCGGAACGCTGGTCGGGTTGGTGCTCGATCGCGGCGTGGACATGCTGGCCGGCCTGCTCGGCGTGTTGAAGGCCGGCGCGGGCTATGTGCCGCTGGACCCCAATTTCCCCGCCGAACGCCTGGCCTACATGGCCGGCGACGCGGGCCTGGCTGCGCTGCTGACGACGACGAAGCACGCCGCCCATTTCGATCTGCGCGGGCGCCCCGTGTTGTCGCTGGACACGCTGCACGACGAACTTGCATCGCTGCCGGCCACGCGCCTGGGCCGCGACGAGGGCGCGGCGCAGCCGGAGTCGATCGCGTACGTGATCTACACCTCCGGCTCCACCGGCCGACCGAAAGGCGTGCAGGTGCCGCATCGCGCGGTGAGCAACTTCCTGGCGAGCATGGCGAAGGAGCCCGGGCTGTCCGCCGAGGACCGCCTCGTCGCGGTGACCACGCTATCGTTCGACATCGCCGTGCTCGAACTGCTGTTGCCGCTGAGCGTGGGCGCGCGCGTCGTACTGGCCGACCGCGTCACCGCCGCCGACGGCGTCGCGCTGAAGGCGCTGATTGCCGCCAGTGGCGCCACCGTGATGCAGGCAACACCGGCTTCGTGGCGGCTGCTGCTGGACGCCGAATGGAAGGGCGATGCGAACTTCAAGATCCTGTGCGGCGGCGAAGCGCTGCCGCCGGACCTGGCCGCGCAGTTGCTCAAGCGCTGCGGCTCGCTGTGGAACGTGTACGGGCCGACCGAAACCACGGTGTGGTCGACCTGCTCGCGCGTGACGACGGCAAGCGACATCCACATCGGTCGGCCGATCGACAACACGCAGGTGTGGATCCTGGATCCGCGCGGCGAGCTGTGCCCGCTCGGCGTGCCGGGCGAGATCTGGATCGGCGGCGACGGCGTGACGCTGGGGTATCTCAACCGCCCCGAACTCACCTCCGAGCGCTTCGTGCCCGATCCGTTCTCCACCGCGAGCGGTGCGCTGCTGTATCGCACCGGCGATCGCGGCCGCTGGCGTCCGGACGGCGTGCTCGAGCACCAGGGCCGCCTGGATTTCCAGGTGAAGGTGCGCGGTTATCGCATCGAACTGGGCGAGATAGAAGCACTGCTCGCGGCGCATCCGCAGGTCGCGCGCGCCGTGGTCGTGGCGCGCGAGGATCGCCCGGGCGATGTGCGGCTGGTGGCCTATGTGGTGTCCGACAGCCTGACCACGGGGGAGGGCGAATCGCTGCTCGCGTCCTACCTCAAGGGCTCGCTGCCCGACTACATGATCCCGCAGCACATCCTGTTCCTCGACGCGATCCCGCTGCTGCCCAACGGAAAGATCGACCGCAAGTCCCTGCCGGTGCCGGACCTGGCGGTGAAGCTCGCCGGCGAACGCGTCGCGCCGCGCAACGCGCTGGAACGCACCATCGCCGAGGCGATGGCGCAGGTGCTGGGCGTGGCCGAAGTCGGCGTGGACGATGATTTCTTCTCGCTGGGCGGACACTCGCTGCTGGCCGCGCAGCTGACCTCGCGCATCAACAAGGAACTGGGCATCGCGCTGTCGCTGCGTGCTCTGTTCGACGGCCCGACCGTGGCCAAGCTCGCGCGCATGGTGCAGGGCATCGACGGCGAAGCCGCGCCGAAGCGCGAGCCGATCAAGCCGCTGGCCGACCGCACGCGCGGGCCGATGTCGGTGATGCAGGAACGCCTGTACCTGCTGGAGCAGTTCAATCCTGGGCAGATCACCTACAACACGCCCAGCGCGCACCGACTGCGCGGGCCGTTGCAGCTGGATGCCTTCCAGGCCGCGATCGACGCGATGATCCAGCGCCAGAGCGTGCTGCGCACGACGATCGGTCTGGTCGACGGCGAACCGATGCAGATCGTGCACGACGCGGTGGATGTCGACATCACCGACGTCGTCGACGTCAGCCACTTGCCGAAAGACGAGCGCGAGGCCGAAGTCTCGCGTCGCATGGACGCGTTGATCCAGACGCCGTTCGAACTCGACCGCGCGCCGCTGGTCCGCTCGCGCCTGTTCCGCCTGGGGCCGGAAGAACACGTGTGGTTCTTCATGACCCACCACCTCATCTGGGACGGCTGGTCGTTCGACCTGATGTACACCGACATGGCCGAGCTCTACGCCGCGCAGATCGAAGGCCGCGAGCCGACGCTGCCGGAACTGACGGTGAGCTACGCCGACTTCTCCGCCTGGCACCACGAATGGCTGCAGGGGCCGGAGTACGCCAAGCAACTGGCCTTCTGGCGCGAGCGCCTCGGCGGTACAGCGCAGGGCACGGCGTCCAGGGGAATCGAAGCGTTGCCGACCGACATGCCGCGTCGTCCCGGAATGTCGGGCAAGGGCGTCACGCATCGGATCGTGGTGGCGCACGACGTGACGGCAGCGCTGCACGACACCGCCAAGCAGGTCGATGCCACGCTGTACATGGTGCTGCTCACCGCGTACTTCGCGTTGATCAGCCGCACCTCGGGCCTGCGCGAGCTGATCGTCGGCACGCCGGTGCGCGGTCGCAACACGGCCGAGGTGGAGAACCTGATGGGTTACTTCACCAGCCTGCTGCCGCTGCGGATGGAGATCGATCCGACGATGACGTTCGCGCAGGCCGTCAAGCAGGTGAAGGACGTGGTGCTCGACAGCTTCGCGCACCCCGACATCCGCCTGGAAGACCTGGTGCGGGAGCTCAGCGTACGCAGCCGCGAAGGCGGCGCCGTGCTCTACCACGCGCTGTTCTCGTTCCAGGACATCCGCCAGCGCGTGTGCGAATGGGGTCCGCTCACGCACGAGCGTTATCCGGTGTTCCAGACCGCGTCCACGCAGGACCTGGGCCTGTGGTTCGTCGAACAGGACACGGGTCTGTCGGGCGGCTTCATCTACAACGCCGACATCTTCCTCGACGACACCGCCGCGCTGCTGCGCGACCGTTACATCGCCGTGCTCAAGGCGCTGGGACGCGATCCGTCGTTGACGCTGGATCAGATCACGCAGTTCGACGACGGCCAGGCGCTGCAGTTCGGCCGCAGCGTCGAGTCGACGCCGATCGAGGCTGCGCCGGCCCCGGCGGCGCTGGACGCCGAACTGTACGAACCGCTCGACGAACTGGGCACGCAGCTGCTGGCGATCTGGCGCGACCTGCTGCGCAAGCCCGACATCGGCGCGGACGATGATTTCTTCTCGCTCGGCGGGCACTCGTTGCAGGCCGTGCAGATGTTCCACCGTTTCAACCGCGAGACCGGCGTGAACCTGCCGCTGGCAACGCTGCTCACCGCGCGCACCGTGCGTGCGCTGGCGCGCGAGTACCAGCGCGCCCGCAACGACGCCGACGCGCTGGACGGCGGCGAGCGCGATCCGTGGGCGCCGCTGGTGTCCATCCGCGCGCAGGGCGATGCCAAGCCGCTGTTCCTGGTGCATGCCGTGGGCGGCAACGTGCTCAACTACCGCCCGCTGGCCGAAGCGATGCCTGCCGGCATCCCGGTGTACGGCCTGCAGGCGCTGGGTCTGGACGGCCGCACCGCACCGCTGGAAAGCGTGGAGGCGATGGCGCAGCGTTACGTGGCCGAGATCCGCAGCGTGCAGCCGCACGGCCCGTACCACCTGGCCGGCGGTTCGATGGGCGGCATCATCGCCTACGAAATGGCGCAGCAGTTGATGGCTGCCGGTGAGACGGTCGGCCTGCTGGGCCTGGTCGACACCTCCGCCGAATTCGGCCTGCGCTATCGCGACGACGCCCGCCGCGGCCTGTCCGCGCGCGTGCAGCGACTGCATCGACGCATGCAGGGGCAATCGCTGGGCGAACGCATCGCCACGATCGGCGGTGTGGTCAACGGCCGACTGCAGGCATCCAAGCTGCGCCAGCAGGCGCAGGCCGCGCGTGAAGCGGGCGAGGCCCTGCCGCACAACGTGCGCTATGCGGAGCTGGAAGCCACGCACATGCGCGCGTACGGGAAGTACGTGGTCAAGCCCTATCCGGGCGCGCTGGTGCTGTTCCGCGCCAGCGATCAACCCTCGATGCTGCGCAACAAGCCCACGCTGGGCTGGGACGGTCTGGTCGGTTCGGTGGATGTCCTCTCGATCCCCGGCGACCACCGCGTGATGATCGAATCGCCGTCGCTGGTGGCCCAGCTCAGCAACGCCATCCTGCGCGCGCAGGGTCGGGTCGCCGTGACCGCGCCGGACGCACCGCGCGAAACCGCCGCAACGGGCGATGGCGTGGCCGCGCAGGACCCGCGCGCCGAGTACCTGCGCAGCGTGTGGAAGGACCTGCTCGGTGTCGAGGTCGGCATCGACGACAACTTCTTCGACCTGGGAGGCAATTCGATGCTTGCCGTGCAGATGTCCAGCCGCGTGGTGAAGGACACGGGCGTGCGCATCCAGCTGATGCGGCTGGCGGCGCAGAACCTTGCGCAGATCGCCTCCGACCTGCCCGAGCACATCGTCCGCGAGGAAAAGGGCGGCGTCGGCGCGCGCATGGCGCGGCAGATGAAGCGCCTGCTGCGCACGCCGGGGACGGTGGAATGAGCGCGCCCTTCTTCTTCGGCGCGGCGGACCGCCACCTGTTCGGCCTGCTGCACGAATGCGACGGCGCCGCGGCGTCGACCGACCACGCGTTGCTGGTCTGCGCGCCGCTGTTGCAGGACGGCATACGCAGCCATCGTGCCTTGTGGGCGCTGGCGGAAGCGGTCGGTCAGCATGGCGTTCCGACGCTGACCTTCGACTGGTTCGGCACGGGCGATTCGGCCGGCGAGGACACCGCGCTCACGCTGCCGGGCATGCTCGACGATCTGCAGCAGGCATCGAGCGAACTGCTGCGTCGCAGCGAAGTACCGCGCCTGCACTGGCTGGCGCTGCGCAGCGCCGCGTTGCCGCTGTTCGCACACCTGGAGCGCAGCGCCGAGCCGGCGGAAGTGGTGCTGTGGGATCCGCAACTCGACGGTGCGCGCCTGGTGCGCGAGTGGAGAGCGCAGCACCAGCGGCAACTTCACGAAAGCGGGCGCTACGTTAACGCGCGCCACGAGTCCGATGCCGGCGAGCTGCTCGGCTTCGGTGTCGACGACGCGCTGCTGTCGGCGCTGGAAGGCCTGGACGCGGCGAAGCTGCGCTTGCCGAGCGGCACCCGTGTGCGCATGGCGGTGTGGGAGATGGACGAGGAACTCGACCGCTTCGCGCGCGAGCAGCGCGCCAACGGCGTGTCGGTGGAGGCCGTGCTGCTCGACGAAGGCGAGCGGCCGGAATGGACCGTGCCGTCGCGCTTCGGCGGCCAGGTGTTTCCGCGACGCGCCGTGGCCCAGCTGGCGCAGCGCATGACCGAACAGGTGCCGTGGTGAATCTGCAGCTCGACGAGAAAGCGCTGGAACAACGCCAGGAACTGCCCTCCGCACGCGCAGCCGAAGGGCTGCCCGCACTGGAGGCCACGGAGACGGCGCACCGCTTCGGCGATGGCCTGGTCGGCGTGGTCACCCGTCCGCTGGGCGCGGCCTCGAAGGTGGGTGTCGTGCTGCTCAATGCCGGCCTGACGCGCCACACCGGGCCGTTCCGCGTGCACGTGGACCTCGCAAGAATGCTGGCGGCGCAGGGTTTCGCCGTCCTGCGTTTCGACCAGTCGGGACTGGGCGACAGTGCGCTGCCCGGCAAGGCCGCGGGCGAGCGCCGCCATCGTGAGACCGATGCCGCGATGCGACTGCTCGCGCAGGAAGCCGGGGTGGAGCGTTTCGTGCTGTGCGGTCTGTGTTCCGGCGCGGACGACGCCTTCCATGTCGGCGCGAGTGATCCGCGCATCGCCGGTGCGATCCTGCTGGACGGCGTCGCGTATCCCACGCCGGGCTTCTGGGTGCGGCACGCGCTGCCGCGCCTGCTCGACTTCGGCAAGGTGCTGCGCTTCCTGCTGTCGCGCCGCAACGCCGGGCCATCACTGGCGGATTTCCGCGACTGGCCCGCGCGCGCGGATGCACGGCGCATGCTGGCCGAGATGGTCGAGCGCGACGCGAGGCTGCTGTTCGTGTTCACCGGCGGCGCGTACCACTACTTCAACCACCGCTCGCAGCTGACCGCCTGCCTGGGGCGCGCGGCGGCATCGCCGCAGGTGAGGCTGGAGTTCTGGCGCGAGTACGACCACACCTTCTTCCTGCGCAAGCACCGGCGCGTGCTGCTGGCGCGGATCGGCGCGTGGATGCGTTCGGAATTCGGCGCAGTGGGGTCGCATTGACGCGATGAGCGAGTCTTCCCCCGGTCTGGCAAAGCACTACCTGCGCTATTCCACCGCCAACGTGCTGGTGATGATGGCGGGACTGGTGTCGTTCCCGCTGCTCACGCGCCTGCTCGACAACACGCAGTACGGCATCCTGGGCTACTACGAGACCTGGGTGCTGATGGCGGTGGCGGTCGCCAAGCTCGGCGCGCAGCATTCCATCCAGCGCTTCTATCCGCACGGCGGCGACGAAGCGCGCATGCGCGCCTTCGCCACCAACCTGTTCTACCTGCCGATGCTCGGCTCGCTGGTGCTGTGGGCGTTCGTCGGCGCGGTGGCGATCGTGCACGGCTACGCGACGGGCGACGGCCATTCGCCGGTGTTCTGGATGGCATTGGTGATGACGCCGATGCTGGTTTATTCCAGCCTGGTGGAGACCGTGCTGCGCGTGACCGAGCAGTCGCGAACGGTGATGTTCACGCGCGTGGCGTGGCGCTGGTTGCAGCTGGCGCTGATGCTCGGCGCGGTGATGGCGGTGCAGCACACGGCGGCCGCCGCGTACGGCGGCAAGCTGCTGGCGGTGGTGATCGGCCTGGTGTTCTACCTGGGCTGGGCACGCCGGCACCTGCACTTCGCGCGCGATACGGTGAACGCGGGCGAGATGCGCCAGTCGTTCGCCTACGGCATGCCGCTGGTGATGACCGAAATCCTCGCCGTCGCGCTGGTGTCGATCGACCGGATCATGCTCAAGGGCCTGTCGGGCGATTTCGCGGTGGTGGGCATCTACAGCGTCGGCGCGGCGCTGGCGATGCAGGTGCACATGTTCATGAACCTCACGGTGTTCGAGTCGTTCACGCCCGCCGCCAATCGCGTCTATGTGACCGAAGGCGCGGCCGCCGTGCGCGCGCTCAAGCGCACCATGCTGATGCCGATGACCTACGCCGCGATCGGCGTGGCGCTGCTGTTGTGGACGCTGGGCACCGATCTGATCATCGCGCTCAGCGGCGCGAGCAAGGCGGCGTCGGGGCCGGTGTTCGAGCTGATGGGCGCGATGAACGCTGTGCTGCCGGTGCTGCTGGTGTGCGGTTTCGGCCTGGTGCTGGAACGTCGCACCAAGACGGTGATGGTGCTGATGTGCGGTGCGGTGGCGATCAACGCGGCGCTGAACTGGTGGTGGATTCCGGCCTGGGGTGTGATGGGCGCGGCGTATGCGACGCTGGCGAGCTCGGCGGTGTCGAGCATCGCGGCCTGCCTGCTGGTCAACCCGGCGCTGCGGCAGTTCCCGGATCGACGCACGCTGCTGACGGCGTTGTGCGCGGGAGTGCTGGCGCTGGCGGGCGAGTGGATCACCGTGCATCTGGACCTGCGGCCGGGCTGGCAGCGGATGCTGGTCGGTGGGATGTTGATCGGCGGGCCGTATCTGCTGGCGTTGCTCACGCTCGATGGGCGCTTGCGCGCGATGCTGTATCCGAAGTTGCGTGCGGTGGAGCGGCGGGTGAGTGAGGGGGTTGTGGGGTAGGGGCTTGCGGTCCCCGTCATGCCGGCGAAGGCCTGTCCTGAGCTGGTCGAAGGGCCGGGACCCAGGCCCGCAGGGCGTGGGCACTCCCCGTGCGGCGACCCACTTCACCGTCATCCCGGCGAAGGCCTGTCCTGAGCTGGTCGAAGGGCCGGGATCCAGGCCCGCAGTACGTGGGCACTCCGATAGTGGCAAACCTTGTCACCGTCATTCCAGCGAAAGCTGGAATCCATTTTGATTTGGCTTTCTCAGGCTTCTCAAAGAAGGAGCAATAGCAAAGCTTCCGATCGGCTACGCCGCTCGGGTCACTTTTCTTTGCTTGCCCAAAGAAAAGTAACCAAAAGAAAGGGCCTTCCATTTGCCCAAACCAATCCCACGACCGGACAGCGAGTAGGCGCGTTCGCGATTCGCCATCCATGGCTCAGCGCTCACCGCCGCACATCCATGTGCGGCGCCCTTCGGGGCTAGTGATCTGAAAGGCTGTTCGACAGCAACAGCAACAGCAACAGCAACAGCAAATTCACCGTCATCCCGGCGAAGGCCGGGACCCAGGCCCTCAGCGTCCGGGCACTCCCTCTGCGGTGAACGCCCTCACCGTCATTCCCGCGAAGGCGGGAATCCAGGGACTTTTCACGCTTGCCTGTTGCCTGTGAACAGCAACAGCAAAATGGATTCCAGCTTCCGCTGGAATGACGTGACATGTCGGATGGCGTGACAGCCTGGATCCCGGCCCTTCGACCAGCTCGGACAGGCCTTCGCCGGGATGACGGCATTGGCAATGCGCTTATGTGCTGATGCGTTCGCTGAAACGACGTGATGTAACGGATAGCGTGACGACCTGGATCCCGGCCCTCGCCGGGATGACCGGCGAACTACGCGCCTTTCCGCCCGCGCTGCTTCCGCATTGCCGCCGCGACACCGGCCGTCAGCAGCGATGCCGCCGCCAGCGTGCCAATCATCCAGCCCGACGATTGCGTCGGCGTCGCCGCGCCGGAGGTCTGGTCGATCTTCGTGCCGTCCGCATCGCCGGAGGCGGCCTTCGATGTGGAGGGCGTGGCGCCCGTCGCCTTCGCCTGTCCACCCTGGTATTCGATCGCGCCGATGTCCGGTGCCGCGCCCATCGGGCGCGACTGGCGCAGGAAGTCCGAAGTCACGCTGGTCTGGTGCGTCGCATGGTCGATCAGCGGGCTGCCGGCGAGCGGTGCAGGATCGAAGCTCCCCATCTCCATGCTCGCGATCTTCGGCTCGCGGCCGCATACGTTGCCCGGCGGGCACATGTCGTCCTTCACGTCCCAGAAGGCGTTGCCGGCGAAGGTCACCACCGCCGTGCTCTCGTCGGCGTAATGGCCGCAACTGCGCATGTCGCCGTCGCTGGCGGTGACGTCCTTCTGGCCGATCAGCGCGTTGTTGTAGATGTCCACGCGCGAGGTCGCGTTGCCGCCCGCGGTAAGGATCAGGCAGTCGCCTTCGCCGGTGATGGTGTTGTGGCGCACGGTCGCGGTCTGTTTCGGGCCGATGCCTATCGACAGCGCGTTGCCGTAGGCGCGGCACATGTCGCCGTCGCTCATCGCGAACTTGCCGTGGAAGTAGGCGCACTGGCCGACGATCACCGAGTTCTCGATCAACGCGTTGCCCGCCGTCTTCACCTGGTTGCCCGCGTTGGCGGCGGCGTAGAGGCGGCGCACGACGACGGTGGCGGTCTTGGATTCGTCGGTGTAGAGCAGGTCGAGTCCGTCGGAGGTGTTGTGGTGGATGCGCGAGTCTTCGATCAACCAGTGGCCGTCGGTCTTGCCGGTGCCCAGTCCGTCGCCGTAACCGCCTTCCTCCTGCGCCCAGCACGCGAACGGTTCGCCGGTCTGCCAGCGCTCGGCGCAGCCATTCCAGGCGATCTCGACATTGCGGAACACGATGTCGCCGTCGTTGGAACTCTCGCCTTCGCCGACATCGCCATCCCAGCCGGCCCATCCGTTGGCGACGATGCGCACGCGCTCGATCGTCCAGTCGCGCAGGCCGCCGGCCATGATGCCGCGGCCCGACAGCCCGTGGACGTTGAGGTCGTGCAGATAGACGTTCTTCGAATTCTTGGCGCCGATTCCGATCGACGCCCATTGCCCGAACGGCGGTGCGTCGCGCTCGCAGCGCACGGCGTCGTCGGCGTGGAATTCCACGCAGTCGCTCTTGTCGGTGATTTCCAGGCAGCCGACTTCGACGTTGTCGGCATCCTGCAGGTTGAAGACGAGCTCGACGCGGTTGGTGCCCCACAACTTCGGCGGCGCCTTGCAGCCGCTGTCGTGGCCCGCGCCGAGGATGCGCGTCTTCGCATCGGGCTTGCCGCTGGGCGGCGCGGCGGGGTAGCAGTCGTAGGGCGAACTGCGGTCGCAACGCAGGCTCTTGGTCGAAAGCCCCGGCGAATCCCAGCCGATCATGTACTCGCCCGGGCCGATGATGAGCGTGTCGCCGCCGTCGATGCGCGGCTTGTCGTTGGCGGGCAGGGCGTAGTTGGGATGCTTCCACGCGCAATCCACGTTGCTGCCGCTGCCCGGATACGCCACGTCGGCGCGGCCGTTGCACTGCGCGTCGTCGCCGCCGTCGGTGCGCACGTAGTACGTCGCTGCCGATGCCTGCGCGGACAGCGAACCCGCGAGTGGGGCGAGCACGCACCATGCGAGCAGGGCGAGGGAGGCGGAGCGAAGGCGTGGAAGCTTCATGGCGAACACCGGGCGCGGGAAAGGGAGCGGGCGAGGGCCCGATACCGTGAAGAACGCGTTGTACGCCGTGCTTCGGCCTTCGCGTGCGCAGCCCGCCTGTTCATGCAAGACTGCGCCGGCCATGCACCACCTCCTGCTCTCGCCGATGACCTGGGCCCTGCTGTGGATGGCGGTGGCGTGGATGTCGTGGCGACGCGGGCGTGCGTGGTGGCGCGTGGTGCTGGTCGCCGCGGGGCTGGCCATCGTGCTGCTGTGCACGCCGCTGGGCGCGAACGCGCTGATCCGCGTGGTGGAATCGCATGTGCCCACCGACGCGCGATGCGGTGCCGGTGATGCGGGCGCCCCGATCGTCGTGCTGTCCGGCGGCCTGGCGGACGAACCCCGCGCGCAGGACGATTACATCGCGCTGATGCCCGCGAGCTGGCGCCGACTGCGCGGCGGCGTGGCGCTGTGGCGCAGCGGGCCGCCGGTGCCGATGGTCATCGCCGGCGGCGGTCCGTTCGCGATCAAGGAAGCCACGGTGCTGTCGCGGCTGGCGCAGGACTGGGGCATTCCTGCGGCCATGCTGAGCGAAGAGACGCAATCCACGACGACGTGGGAGAGCGCGATGGCGCTGCGAGGCACGCTGCCGGCGCGCGTGCGCGTGGTGAGTTCGGCCACGCACCTGCCGCGTGCGGTGGTGGCCTTCCGAGCGGCGGGATTCACGCCGTGCGCGGTGGCGAGCGATTCGGCGTTCGTGCCGATGGGGAGCGTGGGTTACTTCATGCCGCAGTTGTCGGCGATGCAGAAGACGCAGCTGGCGTTGTATGAGCTGGCGGGGACGGTGAGTTATCGGTGGAAGGCGGGGCGGAGTAAGGCGGAGTGAAGTAAGGCGGAGTGAAGCGGTGGCGTCGCGCGCGGTCGTCTTCGTAATCCGTCATCCCGGCGAAGGCCGGGATCCAGGCCCGTTGCGTTCGGGCGCTCCTTCACGGGTGAACCACATCACGTCATTCCAGCGAAAGCTGGAATCCATTTTCGCTCTTCGCTTCTACCTTGTTGTCCTGAGGAGCAAAAGCAAATGGATTCCAGCTTTCGCTGGAATGACGGTGACAGGGTTTGCCGCCACCGGAGTGCCCATGCGCTACGAGCCTGGGTCCCGGCCTTCGCGGGGATGACGGTGTCTGGTAACACCCCTCAAGCCTCAATCGCCCCCAACGTCTCCACATGCGCCCGCGGCACGCGCACGTTCGAGGTGAGCAGCGGCTCATACGCGTTCAGCAGTCGCGTGCCGATCGCGTCCCAGCCGTACTCGGCTTCGGCCAGTTGCCGCGCCCGGACGCCCAATTCCGCGGCACGCGAAGGCGACGCCAGCAGCGCCAGCACCGCATCGGCGAACGACGCCGCATCGTCCGCATACAGCGCATCGCGTTCATGGCGAAGCACGATGCCCTCGCTGCCGACCGAGGTGGTGACGATCGCCTTGCCCAGTGCCATCGCTTCAAGCACCTTCAGCCGCGTGCCGCTGCCCGCGCGCAACGGGACCACGTAGACCGAGCCCGCGTGCACGTGCGGGCGCAGGTCGTCGACGAAACCGGCGAGGGTGACGTTGGCGCGCACCGCCTCGGGTATTTCGAATCCGTCCGCCTTGCCCACCAGTTCGAACCGCGTCGTCGGGCGCTGCGCGAGGATGCGCGGGAAGACCTCGCGCAGGAACCACTCCACGCCGTCGCGGTTCGGAAACCAGCCCATCTGGCCGACGAAGACGAGCCGGTCGGGGTCGGGCGCCTGCGGTGAGGGGCGGTTCGCATCCAGGTCCACGCCGTTGGCGATGACGTGCACCTTGCATCCGGGGGCCAGCTCGCGCAGTGCCTGCGCATCGGTGACCGAGCACGACAGCACGGCGTCGGCACGCGCGCAGGCCGCGCGCTCGAACGCTTTGAGCCGTTGCACCTGGCCTGACAGGAAACGCCGCGCCCAGGCGCGCGTTTCGATGCGCGCGCGCGTGGCGAGCAGGTCGTGTTCGACGTTGTGCGCATTGAGCGTCACCGGGATGCCGTCGGGAACGCAGTCGGCGTGCGCCATCAGCGGCAGCATGTCGAAGTGGACCAGGTCCGCGTCGCCCGCCAGCGCGGTGAGTCGCGAACGCAGTGCGGGCGAGTCGTACTTCGCCGCCAGGAACGGCGTGCGCGTCATCGTGCCGCGCACCACGGCGGTCGCCAGCGCGGCGCGGGAACGCTCGCAGGGAATGCGGAAGGTCTCCACGCGCGCCATCGCGGCGTGCAGCGGCGCGGCTTCGTCGGCCAGGTCGTCGTTGCGCTGGAAGCTGAGCAGCGTCACCTCGTGGCGTGAAGCCAGTGCGCGCAGTACGTGCCAGGCGCGCAGTTGGTGGCCTTCGCGCGGCGGGAATGGCAGGCGGCTGGTTACGGCGAGGATGCGGGCCATCGTGTCCCTCTCAGTGCTTCTTCCATAGACGCGACGGATCCATCGCCAGCGAGGCCGGCAGCGACAGCAGCGCGGCGAAGTTGAGCATCACGAAACTGCTGGCCGCCGGCAGCAGCGGCATGCGCGCCGCCAGTCGCGGCAGCACCAGACCACCCAATGCACCGCCATAGCCGAGCAGTTGCGCGCCGAAGGCAACGCGGTAGAACGTCCCTTCGGCGAAGGCCGAAGCCGCCAGCGCGATCAACAGCGCCCACGGCACCAGCAGGCGCAGGAACTTGTGCGAGCACCAGGCGAAGAACACCGGGTTCGCGAACGGATTGAGCAGCCACGGCAGACGCGCCACCAGTTGCCAGTTGCCGGCCAGTGTGCGCAGCTTGCGCTGGAATTCCTCGTCGACGCTGACGCTGGCGCGGTCGAAGGCGACGGCCTCGCGCGCCATCCAGACCCGATGGCCCGAGCGCAGCACCTGCAACGGCATCCACATGTCGTCGAGCACGGTGCCGGCAGGAATGGGCACGAACAAACGGCGGCGCAGCGCATGGATCGAGCCGCTCACGCCGTGCAGCCATCCCAGCCGCGCTTCGTCGGAACGAAGTCGTTTCTCCATGCGCCAGTACAGGCCGACGCCTTCGCCCGTGCCGTGTTCGGCTGCGGCGATCATCAGCTCGCCGCTCACGGCGCCGATGGACGGATCGGCGAACGGCGCCGTCAGCGCACGCAATGCGCCGGGCGCGAAGCGCTGTCTGACGTCGGTGAACACCACCAGTTCGCTGTCCACCTCGCGCAGCGCGGCGTTTAATGCGGCGGCCTTGCCGACATTGCGCGGCAGTTCGAGCACGGCCACGCGCGCATCGTCCACCGAAGCGGCCGCACGCGCGGTGCCGTCGCGGCTGCCGTCGCTGACCACCAGCACGCGCAGGCGATCGGCCGGGTAGTCCTGGTCGAGAATGTCATGCACGCGCGCGGCGATGCGCGCCTCTTCATCGAATGCGGCGATGACGACGGTGAGGTGTTCGCCGTCGTCGTGCTCGAACGGCGAGTGCCCGTAGCGCCGCGCCAGCAGCGTCATCAACAGCGGATAGCCCGCGTAGGCGTACGCGACCAGCGCGATGCAGCACCAGAACAGCAGCGCCGCGCTCACAGCAGGCGCTCGCGCAGGCGCTGGTAGCCGCCGTTGCCGAGCACGCGCTTGGGCAGCGCGAGCGCGGCGTGGCGTGCCTGCATCCAGCGGGGCGGGATTCCGCGCCAGTGCACCAGCGCGGCGAAGTCGTCGAGCGCGAGTTGGCGCGTCACCGGCAACCGCTGCAACCAGGCATCGGCACGCAGACGGCGGTTCGGTCCGGGCACCGAGCCGAGCAGGTGGCGATAGCCCAGTCGCTGCGCGGCGAGCAGTTCGCGTTCGCCGCCACGGCCGCCGGGCAGGGCGAGCGAGTCGATCGGCCGCCCGCAGATCGCCTGCAAGCGGCAGCGGCTGTCGTCGAGCTCGGCCATCAGATCGGTCACGTCCAGGTCGGAGAGGAACGAGTGCGTGCATCCGTGCGAGCCGATGCCCATGCCGTGCGCGGCGAGGCAGCGGATGTCGTCCGGCGCGAGCATGCCGCACTGGCCGACGAAGTCGGTGGTGACGAAGAACTCCGCGCGCAGGCCGCGTTCGGCGAGCAGCGGCAGGGCGATCTCGACGTTGGACACGTCGCCGTCGTCGAAGGTGATGACGACATCGCGTCCGTCGCGGCGGCCGGCGGGGAGTTCGTCGAGCAGCGCCGTGCGATGGCCCTGCTGCAGCAGCCAGTCGAGCTGGCGGGCGAACATCTCCGGATGCACGCTGTACACCGGATCGAAGCGGCCGCGCGAGGACGTCTCGCGATGCAGGCCGTGGTACATCAGGATCGGAAGCGTGCTCACGGGCAGCACCTCATGCGGTTCGCGCCTCGCGCAGCCAGCCGAGCATGCCGCTGGTCTCGCTGAAGAACAGCGCCCTGGACAGTCGGCCGGATGGCGCGCGGAAGCGGTCTTCGTGCACGTTGAAGCGGAGCAGGCGGTACGGGTCCGCGCCGGGGCGGTTGACGCCCTCGATCGACGTGGTGGCGGTGGCGAAGCCGGCGTCGCGCACCAGGCGCACGTCGCGTTCGCCGAAGTCTTCGCGCCCGCCGTTGGGGTAGGCGAAATGGCGCGGCGGCGTGCCCAGCGCGGCGAGGATGCTGGCGTGCGAGAGACCGATTTCCTCGCTCGCCGCCGCATCGTCCAGGCGGCTGAGGATCGCGTGGCTGCAGGTGTGGCCGCCGATCTCGATGCCGCCGTCGGCCAGGCGCCGCACGTCGCTCCACTCGAGCATCTCGCGATCTTCGTGCGGCAGCGGCCGCGGCCGCGTCTGTTCGCAGACATGGTCGACCCAGGCTTCCAGTTCGGCCGGTTCCAGTTTCTTCAGGCGCGGCGGCAACAGTTCGTAGAGGCGCACGCGGTCGTCGCTGAGCGAGAGATCGAAATGCCCCAGCCCCAGGCCGCCGAGGTCGAGCGCGTTGCGGCTGCGCGATTCCACCGCGTGCACGAGGCGATAGGCCCAGATGGGCTCGCCGCCGATGTGGCCGGTGGCGACGTACACCACCGCCGGTACGGGACCGAGGTGGGCGTCGATCAGGCCGAGGTTGTCGCGGTAGCCGTCGTCGAAGGTGAGCGCGTAGTGGATGCGCTGCGCGCGTTCGGGTGAGAGCGCGCGCAGGCCGTCGTCCAGCCCGACCAGCGCGCCGCGCGCGCGCAGCCACGTCACCAGCTGCCGCAGTTGCGCGCGCGAGACGCTGAGCGGGTAGGGGTCGTGGTCATCGCGCAGGCGGTGCAGCATCAGGATCACCAGGCCCGAGCCGCTGAGCCGGCGGTACAGCGCATCCAGCCCGCTGTAGTGGCTGCACAGGGCGAGCGTGTAGCGCATCCAGGCGCGCAGTGCGGCGGTCATCGTGAGGAATCCTCCGGCGGCAGGTGGCGTGCCTTCATCACCAGGGCCACATAGGCCCAGAAGTAGGCGACTACCGGGTAATACGTGAAACGGTCGCCGAACAGGTTGCTGATGATCATCGACACCCACGCGCCCATCAGCCCGAGCGCGAGGGCGTAACGCCAGGTGCCTGTCCGCGATTGGGCCACCTCGCGCATGGCCGTGCGCAGCACCGCCAGCAGGATGCCCAACAGCACGATCGCCCCGAGCACGCCGCCCTCGCTCAGCTGGCGGATGTAGAGGTTGTGGGTGTCGCGGCCGTAGGGGTTGATCTCGCGGTGGTGGAAGGTGTGGTAACCCGTTCCGACCACGGGATTTCGCAGGAAGTTGGACCAGGCGATCTTCCAATATTCGATGCGAAGCTCCGTGCTCTCGTCGCGCTTGCCTTCCTCCACCGTGGTGCTGTCGAAGCGCTCCACCACCGATTTGGGCAGCACCGCCGGCGCCACGGCCACGGCCAGGCACAGCGGCAGGATCAGCTTCAGCCGCCCGCGCCAGACCATGATGACCACCACCATGCCCATGATCAGGCTGATGTAGGCCGTGCGCGAATAGGCGTAGAGCACGCCCACGATCATGCAGCCGATGCCGCCGAGCAGCAGCAGCTTCCACTTGCGCGAGATCCGGCAGGCGAGCAGCAGCGCGAACAGGACGACGGCAACCGTCACGCAGAACGCGGCGAATTCGTTCGCGCCCAGCAGGGCGAAGGTGCCGCTGATGCGCAGGTCGTCGGTGTAGTGCGTGCTGGCGACGCTGACGTGCTGGTTCCACACCACCTTGGCGATGTAGGGCAGCGGCAACAGCGTCGCCAGGACGACCATGCGCACGCCGTTCCAGTCGCGCACGCTCATCTGCACGACGTAGACCACGAACAGACCGACGAGGTGATCCTTGAGCTGGTTGAAGTGGTTGGCCGGATCGTCGACGAAGTGATAGCCGACCAGCAGCGACAGCACCATGTAGCCGGCGTAGAGGCCGGCCCACAGGTTGACGGGTTCGTTGGGTGCCAGCTTCCCGCCCTGTGCCATCGCCGTGAACAGCGAGATCAGGAACATCACGTTGAGGAAGTTGAAGCCACCGCCGATGTTGGGCAGGTAGCCGGCGGTGATGTTCTGCAACGGAAGCAGGATCAGGAACAGGTACAGCGCCCAGTTGCGCGGTGCGCGGCCCGCCGTGGGCACGGCCGCAGCGGTGTTGATGGCGCCGGGCAGGGCCGGCACACGCGTGCGCGTGGCCGTCGGCATGCCGCCGCGCAGCGCACGCGCCGCGAGCGGGAAGCGCGAACCGCCGGAGTCAGGATGCGCGCCGGGCATGGCCCCGCTCCCGAAGCGATCGGTAGATGTCCACGTATCCCATCGCCATGGCGTGTGCGCTGTGGCGCTCGCGCACGTAATCGCGCGCGCTCGTGTCGCGCGCAGTCGCTTGCGATGCGGCTTCGTCGAGCGCCTGCTCCAGCGCGTCCGCATCGCCCGGCGGCACCAGTCGGCCATGCGCGCTTTGCGCCAGCAGGCGCGGGACGTCGCCTACGGCGCTGGCGATCACCGGCACTTCGCAGGCCATCGCCTCCAGCACCACCAGCGGCATGCCTTCGGTAAGCGAGGGCAGTACGAGGTGGTCGCTGAGCGTGTAGACGGCGGGCATGTCGTGGCGCACGCCGAGAAAGCGCACGCGCGTTCCCAGCGACAGGCGCTCGGCCAGCGCCTGCAGTTCTTCCCGCTGCGGGCCGTCGCCGGCGAGCAGCAGCACCGCATCGGGATGACGATTGGCCACCGGCGCGAACGCCCGCAGCAGCATCGCCAGGTTCTTCTCGCTCGACAGCCGCGCGACGGCGGAGAACACGCGCGCCTTCGGCGACAGCCTCAGTTCCGCGCGCAGACTGGAGGCGCCGCGCTCGTCGCGCACCGGGCAGTCGATGCCGTTGTCGACGTGGCGGATGCGCGAGCGCGGTACGCCGGCGCGGACGAGGCGATCGATCTGCTCGCCGGCGACCACGACCAGCGTATCGAAGCGGCGCAGCAGTGCGAGCTCGAGCCGCGTGTACAGACGCAGCGAGGTGGAACCCTCGACCCAACCGTGCAGCGTGGCGACCAGCGGCGCCGGTTGGCGTCGCGTCGCCAGCCAGGCGTAGAAAGCACTCTTGTAGTCGTGCACGTGGACGACGGGCGCGCGGCCCTCGCGTTCGCGCGCGGCGTCGATCTGCGCGGCCAGCGCGCCGACGGTCGCCGTGTCCACGCGGCCCCGGCAGGGCAGCAGCACCGCGTCCTGGCCGGTGGCCGAGGCGATGTCGTGCAGCGCCTGCTCCTGCATGCGGTAGTTGTTGATGCTGAGCAGCCGGCCGCGTGCGCCTGCGTGCACGAGCGCGCGGTTCAATGCGAGCACCACGCGGTCGGCACCGTAGAGTCCGGCGCTGGAGCGGACCTGCAGGGCGACGGGTCGACGTTCGCTCATGGCGGCCTCAGGCACGGCCCAGCAGGCGCCGGTAGAGCTGGTCGAAGGCCAGCACCATCGCGTCGAGCGAGAACTCGCGCTCGATGCGCGTGCGTGCGGCCAGTCCCATGCGGCGGCGCGCGTGCGGCGATTGCGCCAGCCATTGCAGCGAAGCGGCCAGCGAGATCGGATCCATCGGCGGAACCAGCAGGCCGGTCTGTTCGTGCTGCACCAGGTGCAGGTTGCCGCCGACCGCGGTGGCGACGACCGGCAAGCCGCAGGCCATCGCCTCCAGAATCGCGTTGGACATGCCCTCACTGGAGGAGCACAGCACCAGCGCGTCCATCGCCGGCAACAGGTCGTCGACGTCGTCGCGGAAGCTGAGCAGCGTCACCGCGTCGCCCACGCCGAATTCGGCGATCTTCGCCTGCACCTGCGGCAGGTCGGGGCCGTCGCCGACCAGCAGCAGGTGCGCCTGCGGCAGCTCCCGATGCACGGTGGCGAAGGCTTCGATCAGGTCGACGTGGCGCTTCACTGGCGTCATGCGTGCGACGCAGCCGAACACGATCGCTTCGGAATCCAGCCCCAGCGCGGCGCGCGCATCGAGCCGGCGCTGCAACGGCGCGGGCGCGTAACGGCGCGTGTCCACGCCGTTGGGGATCCAGGTCATGCGCAGCGGGTCCAGACGCTCGCAATCGGCCAGGCCCGCGAGGATCTGCCGCGCCGGTGCGACGACGGTGTCGTAGCGCGGATTCAGCCAGCGGAAGGCGTATTGCAGCTTCGGGCTCTTCTTGAAACCCATGTCGCGGCGGTTGGAGATGTATACGGTGCCCGGCAGTCGCGGCAGGAGCGCGTTGAGCACGTCGGCCTTCTCATGTTGCGATTGCACCACATCGAAGCGTTCGCGACGCAGCATCTCGCCCAGGCGGCGCCAGACGCTCACGCCGCTGCGGTCGTACACCGCGTGCACCGGCAGCGACAGCATGCGCAGGTGCGGCTGGCTCAGCAGGTGATGGCCGTGGTTGCCGGGCATCTTCTGCTCGTGCAGCTGCACCAGCGTGATCCGGTACGCATCGGCCGGAAGGCGCGTGGCGAGGTTCTGCAGGAAGCGTTCGCTGCCGCCGGGCGCGAGCACCGGCGTGTCGGTGATCAGCAGCAGTCGGATGCGCCGATCGCCCGCGCGCACGGCGGCCGCCGGCTCAGCGGGTATAGCGAACGCTGAAGATGGCGGCATTCTCGTCATAGCTCGCTTCGGGAGTGTTGGAGTCGCGTTCCTGGTGGCGCAGATCGAAGGCGAAGCTCCAGTGGCGGGTCAGCACCTTGAGGATGCCGACGTAGACGGAGAAGTCGTCGTCGTCGCGGTCGAAACTGTCGAAACTGCGCACGCCGGCGGACATCGAGCCGGTCAGGAACAGCGAGGGCTGGATCGCCCAGCTCATGCCCACGCCGATGCCGTAGTTGCCTTCGCTGTCGGCGGTGGGGTCGATGTAGTCGTTGTCTTCGTAGTACGGGCGAACGCTGGCGTTGAAGCGCTCGCCGTTGTAGCGGTAGCCGATGTCGATGCGACGCTGGCGGTACAGGTCCGGTCCGATGGTGACGCCGGTCGGATCCGCGCTGGGCGTGTCCACCGGCGTGAGCGGCGTGCCGCCCAGCGTCGGGTCGCCGGAGTTGATCATCAGTTCCTGCGCGGCGTCGGAGAACTGGTAGTACAGGCCCATGTCCAGCGTGCTGCGCGGTGTAGCGCGCCAGGTGAACACGGTGCGGAACAGCGGCGCGTCGTCCTTGGTGCCGAAGTCGGTCAGCTCGATCCACGAATAGCCGGCGCGTACTTCGACGTTGATGTTGGCCAGGTTGCGGTTCCAGGTCACGTAGGTGTCCAGGCGGCGGTAGTCGGCGCCGAGCGTGTCGAGGCTGACCTGGTCGTACTTGACCTCACTGCCTTCCACGGTCACGGCGAAGCGCGTGGTCGCGCTGGGTTCCTGCCACAGGGTGAAGGCCGCGTTGTAGCGGTCGCCGTTGAAGTCGTCGGTTTCCTCGGCCCAGTAGTTGTTGTAGCGAAGGTCCAGCCGCACGCGCGTGGCCGCGCCCGGGCGCAGGTTGAACTGCGCACCGGCGACGAACACGTTCACCTGCTGCTGGTTGTTGGGCGCGTCGGCGGCGAGTACGTCGATCGGCTCGTAGTTCGCGTAGTCCTCGATGATGAACTTCAGCCGGTCCTGCCACGTGTTCCAGTTGAAGGTGCCCACCATCGTGGCGCGCAGGTCGTCGTCGAAGAGATCGCCGGTGTAGTAGAGGTACTCCAGGCCGCCGCGCGCGGTGAGTGCCGTGTTGCGGCCGGTCTGGGTGAGGTCGAAGTCCAGGTCGGTGGCGAGCGTGCTTTCTTCCTGCGGATTGGTTTCCGTCAGCGCGATGTTGTCGCTGTGCTCGACGCGTCCGCCGATCGAATAGTTGATCTGCGCCGCCTTCGCTCCCATCGGAAGCGTGGCCAACAGGGCGATGCAGAGCGCGGATCGACGGGACGAGCCCGCGACCGCATGGAGTCTTCCGTTGGCCATTGAATCTCCCCTGAGCTGGCTCTCAAACGCCTTCGTTGAAGACGACGCCGGCGAACTTGCCCGGATCGAAATTCGCCGCCGCCTGCGCGATCGACGCGGCCGTGTCGCGTCCGTAGCCGGCGACGAGGATCACCACGTCGGCGATGTCGGCCAGGATGCGTGCGTCCGGCGTGCCCCGCACCGGCGGTCCGTCCAGGAACACGTAGCAGTTCGGATGCCGGCTGCGGATCGAATCCAGCAGCAGGCGCATGCGCACGGAGGAGAAGTACTCCGCACCGATTTCGCGCGGCGTGCCGGCCGGGATCAGGCGCAAGCCGTTCACGCCGGTCTCGTAGATGACATCGCCCAGGTCGCCTTCGGGATCTTCCAGGTACTCGACCAGGCCGCCGGCCTCGGTCTCGATCTTCATCGTGCGCGCCTGCGTGGGATGGCGCAGGTCGCAATCGACCAGCAACGCGCTCTTGGTTTCGTCGAAGGCCATCGCGGTGGCGAGGTTGCGCGCGACGAAGCTGCCGCCGCTGCCGGCACTGACCGGCGCGACCAGGGCCACGAAGCTGCCTTCCATCGCCGAAAGCAGGCGCGTGCGCAGTTCGCGGAAGGCATCGACCTCCGGACGCGACACGCCGCCGCGGTGGATGATCGCGCGGTCTTCCAGCTGCGTCGGCGTGAGCTGGGCAACGCCCGCCGTGCGCGAGATGGTGGGGCGAAGGTCGCGTTCGCGGCCGTCTTCGTGGGCGGAGTCTTCCTGCGCGGGTGCGAGTTCGGGTGCGAGTTCGGGATTGGCGGCGCTCATTGCAGGTTCACCATCTTCAGGGCGAGGGTCAGGCCGTACACGAGCGGTACCACCAGGAAGATCATCGCGGCGATCACGAAGCGGCGCGTGCCCTGGCGGCGCGAAGGCGCGGTCTGGTAGCGCGGCACGGAGCCCAGCACCGGCAGCGCCGCCGCTGTTTCGATCTGATAGGGCGAACGCACGCGCGGATCCAGGCGGACGAAGCCGAACAGCAGCAGCAACGGCGCCAATGCGGCGGCGCCGAGGCCGGCGCTGGCGACGTGGACCAGACGCAGGCCGACACCGCGCAGCGGGAAGCTGGCGGGTTCCTGCACGCGGAAACTCAGGCCGCGCTGCTCGGAGTCCAGGCTCATCGACACGCGCGCGTTCTCGCGGCGCTTGAGCAGGTCCTGGTAGAGATCGCGGTTGACTTCGTAGTCGCGCGAGAGCTCGGCGAGCGTGCTCTCGGAAGCGGCGATGTGGCGGCTGCGCGCCAGTTCCTGATCGAGCAGGGCCTGGCTGGTGTTGATGCGCGACGTCACCGCGGCGGCCTGGCGGCGGTTCTCGGAGAGCTTGCTCTTGAGTTCGCCGTACAGCGGGTTGAACCCGGCGACGCCGCCAAGCGCGGTGCCGTTGCTGGCCATGTCCTGCCCCGACGAATTGCCGGGACCGGCGGCCTTGCGCGCGGCCACGCGTGCGTCTTCGTTGCGGACTTCTTCTTCCAGGTCGCGGATCTGGTGCTGGATGCGCACCACGTCCGGATGCTGTTCGGTGTAGTTCATCATCAGCTTGTCGTGCTCGGCTTCCAGTTCGGCCATGCGCGCCAGCAGCTGGCCCGAACGCGTCTGCACCACGTTGACTTCGTTCTCGCCGTTGAGCTGGCCCTGCAGCGCATTGCCCTGCGATTCCAGGTCCATCAGCTCCATGCGCGAGGTGTCGGCCATGCGGCGCAGCTCGCCGATGCGCGAGTTCACGTCGCCGTCGATGCCCGGGCGCGCGTCCGGATTGGACTTGCGGTAGGCCTCGAGCTTGGACTCGGCGTCGGTGAGTTTCTTGTGGTACGCGCGCACCTGGGAGTCGATGAAGTCGTAGGCGTCGCGGCTTTCGTTCGCCTTGGTCGCCAGGCTTTCCTGGATGATCAGTTCGGCGAAGCGCTGGGTGACGTCGTGCGCGCGCGCCGCATCGGTGTCGGTGTAGGACACGCGGATGAGGTTGTCGCGCGGATTGGAGATGATCGTGCGGCCGGTGATCATCTCGATGATCTGATCCTTCTGCAGCGGCGTGGGGTTCTTCGCCAGCCAGCCACCGGTCTTGAGGATCTCTTCCATCGTCTTGCGGCTGAAGGCGACCTCGCGCGTGATCGCGGCGCGGCTCACCACACTGGTCGGCACGGCGCGGCCTTCCATCAGCGGTTTGATGATGTTGCTTTCCTCGACCAGGATCGTCGTCTGCGAGTTGTACTTCTTCGGCAGCAGCAGGCCGAAGACCAGGGCACCCAGCGCGATCAGGGTGAACACCGTCGCCAGCATCACCGGGCGGCGGCGCCATTCCTCGAAGGCCACCGGCACCATCGCCGCGACGGCGGAGGGGCGCGTCTCCGGGACCGTCAGGTCCATCGATGCCCCGTTCACAGTGTGCGTTCCGGGACGGTGATGACGTCGCCCGGCGCGACCTTGAAGTTGGTCGTCAGGTCGCCGTCTTCCAGGATGTGGTCCAGCCGCACGGCATAGCTGCGCGTGCTTTCGCCGGTCTTGCGGTAGAGGTCGGACTTGGCGGGCGCGGCGAACTCGGTCACTCCGCCCGCGGCGAGAACGGCGTCGAGCACCGTCATGCCCTGGCGGAAGGGGATGGAGATCGGTTGGCGCACGGCGCCGGTCACGCGCACGCGGGAGAGGTATTCATGGCTGCGCAGGTCGGTGAGGATCACCGCCACCTGCGGGTCGCGGACGAAGACGGCCAGGCGCTCCTGGATCTCCTTGGCGACGGCGTTGGGCGTGCGGCCGCCGGCCGACACGTCGCCGACGAGCGGCACGGAAATCTTGCCGTCGGGCCGGACGGGCACGGTGATGCCCAGTTCCGGGTTGCGCCACACCGACACCTGGACGATGTCATCGATGCCGATCTGGTAGGCGTCGACCAGATTTTCCGATTCCGCCGGAGGCGGCGAGTTTGCCGAGCGCCCCGACGAGGCGCAGGCGGAGACGAACACCATCAAAGCAATGACGAGTACGAAGTGGAACGTGCGCATGTCGGACAACCCCCTTGCATTCGTCCTGAGCGAACGGCGCGACGGCGGAAATCCGGCCAATTGGGCTCGTGCCGGGGGCATGCCGGCGCATGCCGGATTTCACGCCATTCCGACCTGCCCGGCGCGGGCCGCACTTTGCGTTGGAGGTATCAGGACGGCGGATCAGCGTCGTCCGGGGGAGCCGCCACGAAACACCGGCGGCGCGTGCGTGTCGGTCGCCCGGGCGGTCGTCACGCGTTGCCCGGTGAGGGCCTTTCCGGAATCGACCGTCCATGCGAATCCTCGTCTGCGGTGGCGCGGGCTACATCGGCAGCCATACCTGCCTGAGCCTGGCCGAACGCGGCCACCAGGTGGTCGTCGCCGACAGCGGCGTGAACAGTTCCGCGCGCGTGGTGCCGCGCCTGCGTCGCCTGGCCGGCATGCCGGTCCCGGTGCATCGTGTCGACCTGCGCGATCGCGGGGCGTTGTCGGTGCTGTTCGCCACGTACCGTTTCGACGCGGTGCTGCACTTCGCCGCACTCAAGGCGGTGGGCGATTCCTGCCGACGCCCGCTGGAGTACTTCGACAACAACATCAGCGGGACCATCGTCCTGCTGCAGACGATGCAGGCGGCGGGCGTGCGCCGGCTGGTGTTCAGTTCATCGGCCACGGTCTATGGCGAGCCAGCCCAGGTGCCGGTTCGCGAAGACGCGGCGCTGTCGGTGATGAACCCCTACGGACGCACCAAGCTGGTGGCCGAGCAACTCATCGGCGACCTGTGCACTGCCGACACCGGTTTCCGCGCGGCGAACCTGCGCTACTTCAATCCGGTGGGCGCGCACGCCTCCGGCCTCATCGGCGAGGACCCCTGCGGCGAGCCGACCAACCTGATGCCCTACATCTGCCAGGTCGCCGTGGGCGTTCGCGAGAAACTGCGCGTGTTCGGCGGCGACTACCCCACCGTGGACGGCACCGGCGTGCGCGACTACATCCACGTCGTGGACCTGGCGCGCGCGCATGTGGACGCGCTGGAGTACATGGTGCGCGAGGATCGCAGTGTGACCGTCAACCTCGGCACCGGCCGCGGCGTGAGCGTGCTGGAACTGGTGCACGCGTTCGAGCGGGCGAGCGGGCGGCGGATTCCCTACGAGATCGTCGACCGCCGCCCCGGCGATGCGGCGTCCGTCTTCGCCGATCCCTCGCTGGCGCAGGAACTGCTGGGCTGGCGCGCGGAGTTCGACGTGGACGCGATGTGCCGGGACGCGTGGCGGTGGCAGGCGATGAATCCGGAGGGCTACCGCACGTCGGTACGCCGCACGCCGGTCATGCGGGTTCGCAGGCCGAAGATCGTGGCGGCGCGGGTGGCCGATGCGTATTGATGCGTGCGGCTCCGCTTGCGCGTAAGCGCTCGCGGGGAGCCGTTCGTCAAAGTGTCGTGGTACGTGCGACGACGGCGCTCAAGGCGCCGCGCCAGCCGTGCCCGTGTCGCCCGCGAGGGGGCGTCGATCGTCGTCGGCCAGGGCCTGCTGGAGTCCGTCGCGCAGTTGTGCGGGGCGGCCGATGGAATTCCACACCGGATCCCGTCCGAAACGCACGAAGTAAGTGGACAGGAATGCGCGTCGGTCTTCAGGCAAAGTCGCCATGAGGTCCGGTTCGAAATTCGCCTGCGCCGACGGGGGGCCATAGCCCATCAGCGTCAGCAGCGTGGGATAGACGTTGAAATGGGTCGTCTTGTCCTGGTTGCGCCGCGAGGCATCGCGCAGCAACGGCGAGAGTTCGGCATTGCGCGTGATCGCCGCCATCGGCACGCGGCCTTCGCCCGCCGAAGCGCGGCCGGGGGTGCAGTGCGTCTGCTCGCCGGGGCTTCCGTCTTCGTGGAAGTTCTGGCCGTGGTCGGCGGTGTAGAGGATCAAGGTGTCCGACAGATCCACGTTCGCCAGCGCCTCGCGGAAGAAGCCGCGCGTGTTCCAGGCCACGCAGTTGCGGTAGCTGTTGACCTGGCGCCAGCGTTGTTCGGCGTTCTCGGCCAGGCGGTAGCCCGTGCCGTCGTCGGCTTCCTTCGACAGGAACGTGCGCGGCATCGTGGGCGAGTACAGCGTGTTCGCCGTCGGATACTTGCCCTCGTACGGGAAGTGGCAACCCATCTTGTTGACGTAGGTGAAGCTGGGGCGGTCGCGCAGCAGCACGCTGTTGAGCAGGCGGCCGGCCTGGATGTCCTTCGCGTCCGGCGCGTATGCGGTGCCGACCTGGACGAACTCGTCGATCTCGCCCACTTCGCGCTTGTCCATGAAGTTCTGCAACTTGCCGTCGTTGCGCTGTGCGTCGATGTAGACCGTGCGGTAGCCGGCGCGGGATGCGTAGCGCCAGAACGATGGGTTGATCTGCAGGTCCTTGAGGTAGCTGTCGCGGGTGACGCCGTAGCGCACGCTGGCGTTGGAGGTGGACGAGCAGTTGGCCGACGAGGCCGCGACGCCGAAGTTGAACAGCGCCGGGCCCAACGGACGCAGTCCCGTTTCCACGCCGTCCTCGACGTTGAGATCGACATAGTCGCCGCGCACGCTTTCGTCCATCACCAACACGATGTGGCGGAACGGGCGTTGGCCCAGGTGCGCCAGCGCGATGTCCTCGCGCTCCGGTGCGGGAGGTGCCAGAAGCTTTTCAGCGCTGAGCACGCCGGCGAACGCCGCGGTGTTGTACTGGCCGGGAAAACCGTTGGAGCCTTCACCACCGCGCAGGTACAGGATCGCGCCGATCGCCAGGATCGGCAGGAACTGGAGCAGTCCCGGATTGCGCTGCGGCCAGCGCAGCAGCGAGGCGGAGTTGGGCGGCGCCAGCCACGGCGGCAGATTGATCGCGATCACGCCCAGCGCCGACCACGCGACGGCCTGCAGCACCTGCGTGTCGTGGAAGCCTTTCAGGTTGCTGGCGAAGCCGATCAGGCCCAGCAGTTGTTCGAATTCGAGCAGACCAAGATGCCGCGAGACGATCAGCGCGTGGGCGAGGGTGAAGGTGCTGCCGAGGAAGAAGATCGCGCTCCATACGAGGCGTGTGACCGCACGCGCATGGAACGCGAGTACCAGCATCGAGACGATGCACAACAGCCAGACCGCGGCGAACACCGCCAGGCCGGGTTGCAGCCCGATGTGGGCCACGCGCTCGGCGAGCAGGCGGTTGGTGCCAAGCAGATAGATGCCGATCAGGACCAGCTTCACCACGATCCATGCAGCCGGAAACCTCGATACCCATCCGCCCATGCGATCGAGCCCCCCGTTGCTCCGTTACCCCTTCCAGCGTCCCTTGCGGGCAGTGGAGGGACGGAAACCGCTTGTATGCCCGGCGCGCGGCCGGATTCCGGCCGCCGACCCTTCGGCAAGGGAAGGTGGCCTCATTCCGGGCTAACGCAAGGCGGGGGCGACGTCGGTCGCGTGCCCGGACGAACGGTCAGGGCGAGGGATCCAGCAGTGCCTCGACGACGGCGTCGGGCTGCTTCATCCAGGCGTAGTGATCGGCGCGCGCGCCCAGCGCGGAGGCGCTCAGCACGTCGATGCGCGCATTGGCGCGGCGCAGCTTGGACAACAGGAAGTCCAGCGAGGACGGCGGCCCGAGCCAGTCCTGTGCGAGCACGACGGCGCGCACGTCCAGCGTGAGCGCGGCCATCGCCGCTTCCAGGTCCAGATCGACGCCTTGCGCCGCATAGCGGCCGGACAGGCCGGTGCGGCTCCAGTCGTGGATGACGCCGCGCGCTTCCTGGCCTCCGAAGCCGATGCGGCGACCGGGCAGGGCACCGTGGAACTGCGCCAGCCAGGCCAGGAATCGATACACGAACGGCAGCCAGCACGCGGTGCGTAGCGGAAAGGCGCGCCAGTACGGGGCGCCACTGCCGACCAGCCACAGCCGCTGCGCGCTCTCCGGCGACAGGCCGAGGCGGCAGCAGGCAAGCTGCCCACCGAGGCTGTGGCCGCCCAGGATGCGCGGTGTGTCGGGCGCGTGCTGTGCGACGAGTGCCTCGCTGGCGGGGATGTCGAGGGTGAGCAGTTCGCGATAACCCCAGTCGCTGCCGCGCCCGGCGCGCAGGCTGCTGGAGCCCGCGCCGCGCCATTCATGCAGGAAAACCGCGACGCCGCGCCGCGCGAGGGCTTCGGCAAAGGGCAGGTAGTGCTTGGCGCCTATGCCCATCGCCGGCAACCACAGCAGACTTGCGTGAGGCGCGGACGGAATGCGCGCGATCAGCTGGAAGCGATGGCCGTCGGCGCTTTGGGCGTCGAGGTCGAGCGCCTTTACGGACTGCATTCGCGTTGCGTCATCCACGGGGAGCAGCTCCGAAGTGATCCAGCACCAGCACATCGCCGCGACCTGGGCGATAGCCGCCAAGCAGCGCGGCGTGCACGTAGTCGGTGGCGGCGACGCTGGCCTCACGCAGGCCCATGCCCAGGCACAGGTTGGCCGCCACGGCGGAGGCGAGCGTGCAGCCGGTTCCGTGCGCATCCAGTTGCAGGCGCGCGTGGGCGATGGCGTGCGCGCCGTTGTCGTCGCGGAACAGATCGACCACTTCCTCGCGCGAGGCCGCGGCCGGCAGGTGGCCGCCCTTGAGCAGCACGGCGCGTGCGCCGAGCCCGCGCAATGCGTCGATGGCTTCGCGCATCGCATCGACCGTGCCGATGTCGCGGCCGACGAGCAGTTCGGCTTCCGGCAGGTTCGGCGTGATCAGCGTCGCCAGTGGGATCAATCGCGTGCGCAGGGCATCCAGTGCGCTGGTTTCCAGCAGCCGCGCGCCGGAGGTGGAGACCATCACCGGATCGAGCACGACGTGCGGCGGCCGGTGGTGTTCCAGCGCATCGGCGACGGCGTGGATCACGTCGGCGTTGGCGAGCATGCCCAGCTTCACCGCGCCGATGGTGAAGTCGTCGAAACAGGCGTCGATCTGCGCGCGCAGGAATGCGGTATCGGGCACGTGCACCGCGGTCACGCCGCGCGTGTGCTGTGCGGTGAGCGCGGCGAGCGCACTCAGGCCGTGCACGCGGTGCGCGGCGAAGGTCTTCAGGTCGGCCTGGATGCCGGCGCCGCCGCCGGAGTCGGAGCCGGCGATGGTCAGCGCGCAGATGGGCGGGGAAGCAGGATTCATGGCGACAGTGTGCCTGCCGGACCGCGGTGCAGGCGATAGGCGACGTACGCCACTCCGGTCACGCCGGTGATTGCGGCGGGCACGTACAAGGCGCGGTAGCCCAGGTGCGGAAACAGCAGCGCGCCGACCACGCCGCCGAGCAGGAAGCCGCCGATGATCGACAGGCACAGCCACAGCCGGCGTGGTTCGGCCGGCACGCCGCGCAGGCGGTGGCCGAGGAAGACGCCCAGGTCGGTGAACATGCCGGTGAGGTGCGAGGTGCGTACCAGCGTTCCGCTGTAGGTGGCGGTCATCGCGTTCTGCAGGCCGCAGGCCATCGCCGCGAGCGCGGCACCGGCGATCTGCTGGCGTTCGAACAGCGGCACGGCGGCGACGAGCAGCGCCGACTCGATCGCCAGTGCCACGCCGTAGCGGCGGCCCAATCGCAGCGTGCTGTCCTGGATGATGAGCCCGCTCAGCACCGCGCCGCCGACGAACGACAGCACCACGGTCAGCAGATGCCATGAAGCGCGGGTATCGCCCTGTGCGAGCGATGCGCCGAGCAGGGTCGTCGTGCCGGTGAGGTGGGTGATGGCCTGGTGTTCGAAACCCAGGTAACCCACGACATTCACCATGCCCGCCACCAAAGCGAGCGTCGCGGCGCCGAGCCAGACCCAGGCGGGAAGGCGTTTGATCATGGAGCGACGCAGCCCGTTCGAAGTGGATGCGTTGCATTGTGCCTGACGGCAACCAGGCTCCCCACTCCAACCCCCCTCCCGCGAGCGGGAGAGGGGCTTATTCGACGCGGTGGTTCAGAGCACTTCGGAGGCGTAGTCCGCCAGGCGCGAGCGCTCGCCGCGACGCAGCGTCACGTGCGCGCTGTGCTCCCAGTTCTTGAAGCGGTCCACGGCGTAGGTGAGGCCCGAGGTGGTCTCGGTGAGGTACGGCGTGTCGATCTGCTCCACGTTGCCCAGGCAGACGATCTTCGTGCCCGGGCCGGCGCGGGTGATCAGCGTCTTCATCTGCTTGGGCGTGAGGTTCTGCGCTTCGTCCAGGATCAGCCAGCGGTTGAGGAAGGTGCGGCCGCGCATGAAGTTGAGCGAGCGGATCTTGATGCGGCTGGCGAGCAGGTCGTTGGTCGCCGCACGGCCCCAGCTGCCGCCGTCCTGGTTGTGCGTGAGCACTTCCAGGTTGTCGGTCAGCGCGCCCATCCACGGCGTCATCTTTTCCTCTTCGGTGCCGGGCAGGAAGCCGATGTCCTCGCCCACGCTCACCGTCGCGCGGGTCATGATGATTTCGCGGTAACGCTGCTGGTCCATCGTCTGCGCCAGGCCCGCGGCGAGCGCGAGCAGCGTCTTGCCGGTGCCGGCGGTGCCGAGCAGGGTGACGAAATCGATCTCCGGATCCATCAGCGCGTTGAGCGCGAAGTTCTGCTCGCGGTTGCGCGCGGCGATGCCCCACACCGCGTGCTGGTGGTGGCGGTAGTCGTCGACGATCTGCAACACCGCCTTCTCGTCGGTGACGCGCGCGACCTTCAGTTCGGATTCCTCGTCGCCGGGCAGGTAGAGGAACTGGTTGGGATGGAAGTCGTCTTCGTCGCGACGGGAGATTTCGTAGAACGTGCGGCCCTTCTCGGTCCAGGACTTGAGGTCCTTGCCGTAGCGCTGCCAGAAGTCTTCCGGCAGCGCGGTCGCGCCGGTGTACAGCAGGCTGAAGTCGTCCAGCGCGCGGTCGTTCTCGTAGTCCTCCGATGCGATGCCGGCGATGGACGCCTTGATGCGCAGGTTGATGTCCTTGGAGATGAACACCACCGGCACGCCCGGCTCGCTTTCCTTCAGCGCCAGGATCGAACCCAGGATGTGGTTGTCCGGGATCACCGCGCCGAAGCGCTTGCCGGAGTCGAAATCGCGCGTCTGGAAACGCAGCCGGCCGATGCTCTGCTCGCCGCGCAGCTGCAGGCCCTGCGGGCGGCTGAGCGGGATGCCGGTGGAGATCTTGTCGCTGCCCTGCGCTTCGATCAGCTCATTGAGGAACCGGCTGACCTGGCGGGCGTTGCGGCTGGCTTCGGAGTTGCCTTTCTTGGCGTTGTCGAGTTCCTCGATGACCTGCATCGGCAGGAAGACATCGTGCTCCTCGAATTTGAACAGCGCGGTCGGGTCGTGCATGAGGACGTTGGTGTCGAGCACGTAGATCCGCTTGCTTCTGGTCATCGAACACTCCGGAGCGAGTGAGACAGCGTGGAGAACGGTGGCTGATGGAACGATTTACTGCGTTGTGCGTTCGGAAACCTGACTGCGGCACATGCAAGACGCGGACCGCGCGCGCACGGCGACGCCGCCGTGGCCCGCGGGGCGGGACGGCGGCGCGAAGGGCAGGCGGAGGGGGTCACTGCGTTGCGTGTTCCTTGAGCGCGTCGAGTACGGCCTGGGCATGGCCGGGCACCTTGACCGGGCGCCATGACTGGGCGATGACGCCCTTGGGGTCGATCAGGACGGTGCTGCGCTCCACGCCGACGTACTCGCGGCCGTAGAGCTTCTTGGGCTTGATCACGCCGAAGGCGTTGCACAGCGCTTCGTCGCCGTCGCTGACCAGGTCGAACTTGAAGCCCTGCTTGGCGCAGAAGTTCTGGTGCGATTTGATCGAGTCGCGCGAGACGCCCAGCACGGTGGCGCCGGCCTTCTTGAACTTCGGCAGCAGGGCGTTGAAGTCGATGCCCTCGGTGGTGCAGCCGGGCGTGCTGTCCTTCGGGTAGAAGTACAGGACCAGCCACTGGCCGGTGAAATCCTTGAGCGAGGCGGTTTCACCGCTGGACAGCGCCAGGGGCAGGGCGGAAACGGTCTTGGGAATTCGGTCGCCGGTGTCGAGCATCGTACTTCTTCATCGCTCCTGCGCTGGCCCGCTGCGGGTACCAACTTGCCGCGTTCGCGCGCGTTTCGCAATCAGAACTTCATGGGGTCCATGATCGCGTCGAGGTTGAGGTGGTCGCAGAACTCCAGGAAGTCGTCGCGCAGCGCCGCGATGTGCATGCTCGACGGCACGCCGATGGTGATCTGCGCCGAGAACATCTCCGCGCCCGTCTGCATGGCGCGGTAGCGCGAGGAATGCAGGCTTTCGATGGTGATGCCCTGGCGGTCGAAGAAATCGGCCAGCTGGAACAGGATGCCCGCCTTGTCGGCCGCGACCACTTCGACCACGTACGGCAGCAGGTTGGACTGCGCCTGCTTGGCGCCGGTCCGGTACCACACCAGCTTCAGGCCTTCTTCCCGCTCCAGGCGGGTCAGCATGGCCTCCAGCTTGGCGACCGAGTCCCAGGAACCCACCGCCAGCGCGGTCACCGACACGTCGCGACCGACCGTGGCCAGGCGCGCGTCCACCAGATTGCAGCCCGAATCGGCGATCCGGCGCGTCACCGAAAGCAGCGGCGACTCCGGATGCGTCGTGTAGGCGTTGATCAGGAGGTGGTTTTCGTTCGGCGACGGCCGGGAAGCGGAATCGGTCAAGGCGGCGCCTGCGTCGGGAGCGTGAGCTGCGATACTGAATGGTGGCCCGTGAGGGGCCCGTGCTTGCCGAGGAGCATACTTGCCCGCGCTTTCGGGCCGCAAGTAACATCGCAAGGCGCTGAGCGCGCGCTCGACACCGCTCGAACGCCCCGAGTCGACGACGCAGGTCGACGGCCCGGCCCAACGACCCGTGCGAAATCGCACGGACCTAGAAGCAAACGCGGCCTCGGACCCTGAAGACCTTGCGACTTACCGGCAGCATCACCGCGCTGGCGACGCCTTTCACCGCGTCCGGCGAACTCGACCTCGACGCCTGGAACCGACTGCTCGACGAGCAACTGGAGTCGGGCACGCAGGGCCTCGTGGTGGCCGGATCGACCGGCGAGGCGGCGGCCTTATTCGACGCCGAATACGACACGCTGCTGCGCACGGCGGTGGAACGCGTGGCCGGCCGCGTGCCGGTGCTGGCCGGCACCGGCCTGTCGAACACCGCCAAGACCATCGAACTGACCCGCCGCGTTGCGCGCCTGGGCGCCGACGCCGCGCTGGTCGTGACGCCTCCCTATGTGCGCCCGACCCAGGCCGGCCTGATCGCGCACTACCGCGCCATCGCCGACGACGGCGCACTGCCGCTCGTGCTCTACAACGTGCCCGGTCGCACCGGCGGCGACCTGCTGCCGGAAACCGTGGCCGAACTCGCGCCGCATCCGCGCATCGTCGGCATCAAGGAAGCGCGCAGCGAACCCGACCGCATGGCCGCGCTGCTGGCGCTCAAGGACAACGGCTTCGCCGTGCTCAGCGGCGACGATCCGACGGCGTGCCGTGCGATGTTCGCCGGCGCCGACGGTGTGATCTCGGTCGCGTCCAACGTCGTGCCGCGCGCGTTTCGTCGCCTGGCCGACCTGTCCCGCGCCGGCAAGCGCGACGCGGCGCTGGCACTCGATGCGCGTCTGCAACCGGCCTACGATTTCCTCGGCGTCGAGCCCAACCCGATCCCGGTCAAGGCACTGCTGGCGGGAAGGGGCATCGGCCACGGGCTGCGTCTGCCGCTGCTGTCGCTCTCGGCCGCACACACGGACACCGCGACGGCGATCGCCGCGCTGGTGGCCGAACTCGAACTGGAATGCCGCGAATCGCTCGTGGCCTGAACCTCTGCAGGAGACTTACATGCGTCCCAATGTTTCGATGACCCGTGCCGCCGTGGCCGGCCTGTTGCTGGCCGGAATCGTGGTCGGCTCCGGTTGCAGCTGGTTCCGCAAGGGCAGCGACCTCTACGCCCAGAGCCCGGAAACGCGTCCGCTGGAAGTCCCGCCGGACCTGGACCAGCCGCGCACCGACACTGCGGTGAACGTACCGTCCGCAGCCGCCGCCAAGGCGATCAGCACCGGCCAGGCCTCCGGCGGCTTCACGCTGCCGATCGCCCGCGAAGAGGCCTACGCCCAGGTCGGCGAGGCGCTGGCGGCGGTGGAGGGCGTCAACATCACCAGCCGCGCCGAAGCGCTGGGCGTTTACGACGTGGGCTACGAGGGCAGCAACTTCCTCGTGCGCGTGGCCGGTGCAGGTGCGGGCTCCTACGTTTCGGCCGTCGACCCGCGCGGCCTGCCGGCCACCGGCGATGCGCCGAAGAAGCTGGTCGACACGCTGCGCACGGCGCTGGGCGCGCAGTAAGCGTCGACGCCGCGGCAGCACAAAAAACGGGCGCCGTGGGCGCCCGTTTTTTTGTGCGTCAGCCAGACAGCATCCGCGCGGCTCAACCGCTCTCGCGGGAAACGGGCTCAGCGCTCCAGCAGATCCAGCTTCCCCGGCTTGCCTTCCCACTCCTTCGCGTCCGGCAGCGGGTCCTTGCGCGTGGTGATCACCGGCCAGGCCTTCGACAGCTCGGCGTTGAGCGCGACATAGCCTTCCTGGCCGGCCGGCACGTCGTCCTCGGGGTAGATGGCATTGATCGGGCACTCCGGTTCGCACAGCGTGCAGTCGATGCACTCGTCCGGATCGATCACCAGGAAATTCGGGCCCTCGTGGAAGCAGTCGACCGGGCACACCTCCACGCAGTCGGTGTACTTGCACTTGATGCAGTTCTCGGTGACGACGAAGGGCATGGCGGGAATTTCCGTGGGAAAGGCGCGCGTGAGCAGTGGCGCGGGAGGTAGTTTAACGATTCGCCGCCGCAGGTCCCAATCCGGGGTTTGGCTGATCGCCGGGGCCGCAACGAAAAAGCCCGCGCATCGCTGCGCGGGCTTCGGAATTGGTACTCCCAACGGGATTCGAACCCGTGTTACTGCCTTGAGAGGGCGGTGTCCTAGGCCTCTAGACGATGGGAGCGGATGGAGCGGTGAACCCCGCGGAGGCTCTCAACACAACGCGGCTTGCTAGTATATGCGCCGCCGTAGCCCCAGGCAACGACCATCTTTCAAAGGACCCGCGGCAAGCCCGCCTGATGCAAGCCAACATCCAAACCCATCTGCAGATCATCCCGCGCGACCAGCACAACGTCTCGCGGCGTGACATCAGTCCCAACGCCCTGCGCGTGCTCTACCGGCTGCGGGAGGGCGGTTTCGACGCCTATCTGGTGGGCGGCGCGGTGCGCGACCTTCTCATCGGCGGCCACCCCAAGGACTTCGACGTCGCCACCAACGCGACGCCGGAAGAGGTCAAGGGGCTGTTCCGCAACTGCCGCCTGATCGGCCGCCGCTTTCGCCTGGCGCATGTGGTTTACGGCCGCGAGATCATCGAGGTCGCGACCTTCCGCGCCAACAGCGACGACGGCAGCGGCGACCGCGAGTTGCACGAGGGCGGCCGCGTCCTGCGCGACAACGTGTACGGCACGATCGAGGACGACGCGGTCCGTCGCGACTTCACCGCCAATGCGCTGTATTACGCGATCGAGGACTTCTCGGTGCGCGACTACACCGGCGGCTACCAGGACGTGCGCGATCGCCTGATGCGGCTGATCGGCGATCCGCATACGCGCTACCGCGAAGATCCGGTGCGCATGCTGCGCGCGGTGCGCCTGGCGGCGAAGCTCGACTTCGAGATCGAAGCAGCCACCGCGGTGCCGATCCCGGAGCTCGCGCCGTTGCTGCGCGAAGCAGCGCCGGCGCGCCTGTTCGAGGAGTGCCTGAAGCTGTTCCTGTCCGGCCACGCGGTGAAGAGCTTCATCGGCCTGGAACGCCATGGCCTGTTGCCCGCACTGCTGCCCGAGACCGCGGCCGCGCTGAAGTCCAACCGCACCGGTGCGCTGCGTCGCATGCTGCTGGAAGGCCTGAGCGGCACGGACGCGCGCGTCGCCAATGACGAGCCGGTATCGCCTGCGTTCCTGTTCGCGCTGCTGCTGTGGCCGGCGTACTGCCGTGCCCTGGCGCAGCTGCAGGCGCAGGGTGTGCACGCGGCCGAAGCGCAGCGTCGCGCTGCCGATCGCGTGACCGTGCACCAGTTGGAGACGATCGCGCTGCCGCGCCGTTTCTCGCTGCCGATGCAGGAGATCTGGCTGCTGCAGTCGCGCTTCTCGCAGCGCCAGCGCAAGCGGGTGTTCCGACTGCTTTCGCATCCGCGCTTCCGGGCAGCGTTCGACTTCCTCAACCTGCGCCTGGCCGCGTCCGACGAACACGCCGACGACGTGGCGTTCTGGCGCGAAGCGCAGCTTCATCCGGGTGAGGCGCTGGCCGTGGAGGCGCACGCGCATCACGAGGTGGAACCGGGCGAGGAGGGCGATGCACCGCGCAAGCGCCGTCGCCGTCGTCGCAAGCCCGTCAACGGCGGCGAATGAGCGAAACCGACGACCGCCCGGTCGCCTTCATTGGCCTGGGCAGCAACCTGGGCGACAGCATCGCGACGTTGCGGGCTGCGTTGCGCGCGCTGGATGCGCTGCCGGGAACGCAACTGGTGCGCGCCTCCCGGCTGTACCGGACCGCCGCGTGGGGCGTTACCGAGCAGCCGGATTTCATCAACGCGGTGGCCATGCTGCGCACCTCGCGCGCGCCGCAGCAACTGCTGGCCGACCTGCTCGACATCGAGCGCCATGCCGGCCGCCATCGCCTCGCCGATGGCAGCGACCGCTGGGGGCCGCGCACGCTGGACCTCGACCTGCTGCTCTACGGCGAACAGCGCATCGACGAGCCGGGCCTGCACGTGCCGCATCCGCGCCTGCACGAGCGCGCCTTCGTGCTGGTGCCGCTTGCGGAAATTTCGCCCGACGCCCGCATTCCCGGCGTTGGAACGGCCGCGCAGGCACTGGCCGGGATGGCACCGGCGCAGGTGCAGGGGGTAACGTATGCGGACCCCCACGATCCCGCCTGAGCCTCCTCGGCCGGCGCCAACTCAGACCCCATGTACAGCGGAACTCCGAACGAGAAGCCCTGGACCGTGCCCGCGCTGGCAGATGCCAAGCGCGACGGCCGCAAGCTGGTGATGCTGACCTGCTACGACGCAGGTTTCGCTCGCACGATGGACAGCGCCGGTGTCGACCTGGTGCTGGTGGGCGATTCGCTCGGCATGGTGGTGCAGGGCCAGGACAGCACGCTGCCCGTGGCCGTGGCCGACATCGCCTATCACACGACGTGCGTCGCGCGCGGCTTGGACAAGGCACTGCTGGTCGCCGACCTGCCGTTCGGTGCGGACGCCACACCGGAACGGGCGCTGGAAGCTTCGATCGCATTCCTCCAGGCCGGCGCGGCGATGGTCAAGCTGGAGGGCGCGGGCCACAAGCTCGAGGTCATCCGCTTTCTGGTCGATCGCGAGATTCCGGTCTGCGCCCACCTCGGCCTGACCCCGCAGTCGGTGCTGCGCCTGGGCGGCTACAAGGTGCAGGGTCGTGACGAACTCGCCGCTCGACGCCTGCGCGAAGACGCTCGCGCCGTGCAGGACGCCGGCGCCAGCCTGCTGGTGCTGGAATGCGTGCCGACGCCGGTCGCCGCCGCGATCACCACCGACCTGCACATCCCGACCATCGGCATCGGCGCCGGCCCGCAATGCGACGGGCAGGTGCTGGTGCTGCACGACATGCTGGGCGTGCACTCCGGTCACCGCCGCCCGCGCTTCGTGAAGGATTTCCTGGTCGAAGGCGGTTCGGTGGCCGGTGCCTTCGCCGCCTACGCCCAGGCGGTGCGCGACGGTTCCTTCCCGGACGCCGAACACTCCTACGCCTAAGCGCCTGCGGGCCGCTTCCGAGCCCGTGCTCGGTTCGTCCGGCGTATACCTGCCTCCCTCTGCTTTCCGCGTCTGATCCCCACGCTCACACCATGATCGAAACCTTCACCGACCTGGCCCGCCTGCGCGAACGCGTCCGCGGCTGGAAACGCGACGGCCTGCGTGTCGCCTTCGTGCCGACGATGGGCAACCTGCACGACGGGCATTTCTCGCTGGTGAAGCTCGCGCGCGAGCATGCCGATCGGGTGGTCGCCAGTGTCTTCGTCAATCCGACGCAGTTCGGACCGAACGAGGATTTCGCCCAGTACCCGCGCACACCCGACGCCGACGCGCGCGGCCTGGAGGCCGCGGGCTGCGACGCGATGTGGCTGCCCACGGTGGAAGCGATGTACCCCTACGGGGTGGAGGCCACCGTGCGCGTGCAGGTGCCGCAGGTGACGCAGACGCTCGAAGGCGCGCACCGTCCGGGCCACTTCGACGGCGTCGCCACGGTGGTCTCGCGGCTGTTCAACCAGGTGCAGCCGGATGTGGCGGTGTTCGGGCGCAAGGATTACCAGCAGTTGGCCGTGGTGCGCTACATGGTCCGCGACCTGGCGTTCCCCATCGAGATCGTCGGCGCGCAGATCGTCCGCGAGGCCAACGGCCTGGCGATGAGTTCGCGCAACCAGTACCTGTCGGCCGACGAGCGCGCGCAGGCCGCCGGAATCCACCGCTGCCTGTCCGCCATGGCCGACGCCGTGCGGGCCGGGCAGCCGCGCGAAACGGTGGAAGCCGCCGCGCACGGAGGCCTCGTGTCCGAAGGGTTCGTCCCGGATTACGCCGTGGTCCGTCGCCCCGACCTGACCGTGCCCGCCGACGGCGAGGCCGGACCGTGGGTCGCCCTGATCGCCGCCCGCCTGGGCCGTACGCGGCTGATCGACAACCTCGAATTTACCGCCTGAACGCCGCCGCCATGGGCGGGCTTAACCGTTCCATGGCCGTCGACAATGGCGAAGGCGGGGTGATGTTGCACCGCGCCATGCGCTGCTAGACTTTCCCCAATTGCGTCCACACGCCCGCGCCCGCGGTCGGAGCCGAACACCATGCAACTGAACGTCCTCAAGGCCAAGATCCACCGTGCCACGGTGACCCACGCCGAGCTTCACTACGAAGGCTCGTGCGCCATCGACGGCCGCCTGCTCGACATCTCCGGCATCCGCGAGTACGAGCAGATCCACATCTACAACGTAAACAACGGCCACCGTTTCGTCACCTACGCCATCCGCGGCGAAGAGGGCAGCGGCGTGATCTCGGTGAACGGCGCCGCCGCGCACTGCGCGCAGCCGGGCGACCTGGTCATCATCTGCGCCTATGGCGTGTGCGACGAGGCCGAAGCCGCCAAGTACAAGCCCACGCTGGTCTACGTCGACCGCGACAACGCGCTCACGCACACCAACCGGTCCATGCCGGCCCAGGCCGCCTGATCCGGACATGAGTGCCGACGCCCGTCTGAGCCAACTTCGCGCCCAGGCCGGGCGTGCCCTCCAGCAACCGCTGAAGACCCTCATCGCCGACGACTCGGCACGCGCGCAGGATTTCGCCCTGCGCGTCGGCCCGATCTACGCGAATTTCGCGCGCCAGCATTACGACCGCGAAGCACTGCAGGCGCTGTTCGCCCTCGCGCAGTCGGTCGATGCGCCGGCGCGCGTGAAGGCGCTGTTCGACGGCGAGAAGATCAACCTGACCGAAGGCCGCTCGGTGCTGCACACCGCGCTGCGCAGTGATCTGTCCGACGCGCCCGTCGCGAAGGCCGCGCACGCGCAGGCGCTGGACGCGCGCAAGCGCATGCGCACGCTGATCGACGCGCTGGCGGCCACTGACGTCACCGACATCGTCAGCGTCGGCATCGGCGGTTCGGACCTCGGACCGCGCCTGGCGGTCGACGCCCTGAGCGGGCCGGCGCCGGGGCGCTTCCGCGTGCATTTCCTCTCCAACGTCGACGGCCATGCCGCACAGCGCGTGCTCGCCGGACTCGATCCCGCGCGCACTGCCGCGGTGCTGATCTCCAAGACGTTCGGCACGCAGGAGACGCTGCTCAACGGCACGATCCTGCGCGACTGGCTGGGCGGTACCGAGCGCCTGTACGCCGTCTCGGCGAACGTCGAACGCGCCGCGCAGGCGTTCTCGATCCCGCCCGAGCGCATCCTGCCGATGTGGGACTGGGTCGGCGGACGTTATTCGCTATGGTCGGCGGTGGGTTTCCCGATCGCGCTGGCGATCGGCATGGACGCGTTCGAGCAGATGCTGGCGGGCGCGGCCGAGATGGACGCGCACGTCCTGCGCGCGCCATTGGAACGCAACCTCGCCGCGTGGCACGCCTTGACCAGCGTGTGGAACCGAAACGGCCTGGGGTATTCGACGCAGGCGGTGTTGCCGTACGACGAACGCCTGAAGTTGCTGTCGAACTACCTGCAGCAGCTGGTCATGGAAAGCCTGGGCAAGTCGGTGCGCACCGACGGCACGCCGGTCGGCGTCGAAACCGTGCCGGTGTGGTGGGGCGGTGCAGGCACCGACACGCAGCACAGCTTCTTCCAGGCGCTGCACCAGGGCACCTCGATCGTGCCGGCGGACTTCATCGGCGTGGTTCGTGCCGATGCGCCGTATCCGCAGAACCATCGCGCGCTGCACGCCAACCTGCTCGCGCAGACCGAGGCGTTCGCCAACGGCCAGCACAGCGACGACCCGCACCGGAACTACGCCGGTGGGCGGCCGACCACGACGATCCTGCTCGACGCGCTGACGCCGTTCTCTTTCGGCGCGCTGCTCGCGCTGTACGAACACAGCGTCTACCTGCAGTCGCTGGTGTGGGGGATCAATGCGTTCGACCAGTTCGGTGTCGAGCTGGGCAAGCAGGTCGCCAGCCGTCTGTTGCCGGCACTGGAAGGGCAGGCGGGTGCGGATGATCCGGTGACGCGCGAGTTGCTGGGGCGTTTGCGCGGGGACGTGTAGCGTTCGCTGCGCAGCGCTCACGCTGCCGGCCCGCCATCACCGCAACCACCGCAAATACCGTCATCCCGGCGAAGGCCGGGACCCAGGCCCGCAGCGTACGGGCACTCCGTTTGCGGCAAACCGCCTCACCGTCATTCCCGCGAACGCGGGGCTTTTGGGCCGCCGTATGGCGGTACTCTCCAGGGACGTTTCACGCCTTCCCGATTACCTGTGAACATCACCAACAAGATGGATTCCAGCTTCCGCTGGAATGACGTGAGGTGTCAGACAGCGTGACAACCTGGATCCCGGCCTTCGCCGGGATGACAGCAGTTCTGGCACACACTCGACCTTCTGCGAAGGCGGTCCCGTTCCCGCTACCGCATGGCGGCACGCCATCCCGTCGCTGCGTCTTCCTCAGCCAGCCCCATGCCTTCGCAGCGCCCATTCGATGTGCTCGCGCAGGACGGGGCTGGACGTTTCGCGCCTTGCGCGCAGTGCATCGATCACCTCCGGCGTCGATGGCGCATTCCCCAGCGCGACGGCGATGTTGCGCAACCAGCGCTCATGGCCGCTGCGACGAATAGCGGAACCCTCGGTGCGCTGCATGAATTCATCCTCGCTCCACGCGAACAGCTCCACCAGCGTGGCCTTGTCCAGATTGTTTCGGACACGGAAATCGGGTTCGTCCGTGCGTTGCGCGAACTTGTTCCAGGGACAGATCAGCTGGCAATCGTCGCAGCCGAAGATGCGGTTGCCGATCGGGGCGCGCAGTTCTTCCGGAATCGCGCCTTCGTGCTCGATGGTGAGATACGCGATGCAGCGCCGCGCATCCAGTCGGTACGGCGCGACGATCGCCTGCGTCGGGCAGATGTCGATGCAGCGCCGGCAGGTGCCGCAATGCGCGCTGGCGGGCGTGTCGATCGGCAGCGGCAGGTCGACGTAGATCTCGCCCAGGAAGAAAAACGAACCGCCGTCCTTGTCGATCAGGCAGGTGTGCTTGCCGATCCAGCCCAGCCCTGCGTTGCGCGCAAGCGCGCGCTCCAGCACCGGCGCGGAGTCGACGAACACGCGATGGCCGAACGGCCCCACGACGTCGGCGATGCGGTCGGCCAATCGTTGCAGACGCTGGCGCATCAGCTTGTGATAGTCGCGGCCGAGTGCGTAACGCGCCACGTAGCCGCGCTCGCTGTCGTCCAGCGTGGCCCAGGCTTCGTCGCTGTCGCGGCCGTAGTCCAGGCCGACGGAGATCACGCGCACCGTGCCCGGATGCAGTTCGTGCGGGCGCGCGCGCAGTTCGCCGTGGCGCGCCATCCAGTCCATCGAGCCGTACAGCCCCTGCGCAAGCCAGTCGCGCAGGTGGGCCTCGTCCTCGCCAAGCTCGATGCCGGTGATGCCGCAGCGCTGGAAGCCCAACTCGCGCGCGAGTTCGCGCACGCGGTCGGCCAGCGCCTCGAGGTCGGGCGCGGTGGTCGGAGGGAGCGGCGGCGATTCGACGGGTTTCACGGCGCGCCAAGTATAGAATCGCGCGATGGCCCACGCTGCCGCCCCCTTCGTTCATCCGCTCTACGATGCGGCCGCGCTGCGCCAACTCGAGACGCACGCCGCGCAGCGCCTGGGCGACGCCTTCGAGCTGATGCGCCGTGCCGGCCAGGCCGCATGGCGCGATCTGCTCGCGCACTGGCCGCAAACGCAGCGGATCGTGGTGGCCTGCGGGCCGGGCAACAACGGTGGCGATGGCTATGTGTTGGCGCGCCACGCCCATGAATCCGGGCGCGAAGTCCGGGTCGTGCGCCTGCGCGAGCACGCGCCACGCGGCGAACTGGCCCGTCGCGCGGCCGACGACTATGCCGCAGTCGGCGGAGTCGTCATTGACTTCGAACAAGCTCTGCCGCGCGCCGAGGTGATCGTCGATGCCGTGTTCGGCATCGGATTCTCGCGTGCGCCCGACGCGTCGACGCAGGCGCTGATCGCGGCGATCAACGGCGCGCATGCTCCGGTGTTCGCGCTCGATGTGCCCAGTGGTGTGGACTCCGATCGCGGCTGCGTGCCCGGCGACGCCGTGATCGCGACGCGGACGCTCGAATTCATGGCGGGCAAGGCCGGCCTTCGCACCGGCAGCGCGCTCGATCACGCGGGCGCGCTGTCGCTTGCATCCCTCGGCTTGGAAGCCGCGGATTTCGAAGGAATCGCGCACGCCGCCGAGCGCCTGTCCGCGACGGATCTTCCGCGTTGGCTCGCACCGCGTCCGCGCGACACGCACAAGGGTCGCAACGGGCGCGTGCTGTGCATCGGCGGCGACCACGGCAGCGGCGGCGCGATCATGCTGTGCGCGCAAGCAGCGCTGCGCAGTGGCGCGGGGCTGGTGGAAGTCGCCACGCGCGAGCGACACATCGCGCCATTGCTCGCGCGCGTGCCCGAAGCGATGGTGCACGAAGTCGGCGACACCTACGCTTTCCACGCCGCATTGGAGCGCGCCGATGCGATCGCGCTGGGGCCGGGGCTGGGGCGTGACGACTGGGGGCCGCCGCTGTACGAACGCGCGATCGCCAGCGGAAAAGCGCTGCTTCTGGATGCGGATGCGTTGAATCTGCTGGCAACCAAACCCTTCGCATTGCCTGCCGATGCGGTCATCACGCCGCATCCCGGCGAAGCGGCGCGACTGCTCGGCGTGAGTACCGCCGACGTGCAGCGCGATCGCTTCGCCGCCGCACGCGCGTTGTGCGAGCGGTATGCGTGCGTGGTTGTGCTCAAGGGCGCAGGCACCATCGTCATGTCCGCGCACGAAGCGCCGCGCGTGATCGCCGCGGGCAATCCCGGCATGGCGGTGGGCGGCATGGGGGATGTGCTGAGCGGCGTGATCGCGGCCTTGCGTGCGCAAGGCAACGACGCGTTCGATGCGGCCAGTTGCGGTGCCTTGCTGCATTCGGTGGCCGGTGACGCCGCCGCGCATGACGGCGGCGAGCGCGGCTTGCTGCCCAGCGATCTGATGCCGTGGTTGCGTCATTTCGCCAATCAAGAACCGTACGTCCCGGAGCCGATGCGATGACCGAAGTGTGGTTGCCCGATGCCGATGCCACCGACGCGCTCGGTGCGCGTCTGGCGATCACGCGTCCCGCGCAGGCCGTGGTGCATCTGCACGGCGATCTCGGTGCCGGCAAGTCGACGCTTGCGCGCGCACTGCTGCGCGCGCTCGGCGTGCAGGGCGCGATTCGCAGCCCGACCTACACGCTGGTCGAGCGCTATCCGTTGGCCGACGGCGGCGAGGCCTGGCATCTGGACCTGTATCGAATCGCCGATCCGGGCGAGCTGGAATTCCTTGGCCTGGACGGCGCGGAAGTGCGGCTGTGGTTGGTCGAATGGCCGGAGCGGGGCGTCGGCGCGCTGCCGTCGCCGGACCTTACGGTCGAACTGGCGATGCGCGGTCCCGGGCGGGTTGCCCGGCTGCGCGCGGGGTCCGGAACCGGGGAGGCGTGGGTCGGGCGGGTCTCCGTCGGGCACGGAGTTGCGGCCGACTCCTGAACGGGTTTGAAGGAAACGCCAGCAGGTCCCGGATTCGTAAGGAAAAAGTGCTTGCAAATTTGATTTGCCGGTGCTTGACTACCGCTCATGCGTGTCAAGGCCGCCACCGTCCAGAAGTGTCTGCTCGGCCTCGCGCTGCTCGCGGCACTCGCCTGGAATCTGGCTCACGCCAGTGAAATCAAAGGCTTGGAGTTGAGCGAAGGCGCCACCGGCACGCGCGCCGAAATCGCGCTCGACCGCGCCGCCGACTTCAAGGTCATCAACCTCAAGGGACCGGACCGGCTCGTCATCGACCTGCCGGCCTCGGCATTGGCGCGCGGCTTCCGCATGCCGAGCGCCACCGGTGTGGTCAAGTCCGTCCGCACCGGCGAGCCGACGCCGGGCACCGCACGCATCGTGTTCGATCTGGCCCAGCCGGTCGCCGTCCTCAAGCCGCGCATCGAGCAGGGCGGCAACGGACCGCGACTGGTGCTGGAGTGGCCGGGTGATGGCGCCCCCTCTGCGGCGGTGGCTGCCACCGCGCCTGCACCGGCGGCAACTGTTTCCGCGACCGCGCCCGCGACTGGCGCCGCTCCGGCAGCGCCTGCCGCAGGCGAGCCAAGCAAATTCGATCCGGCCGCATCCTCGGCCGCGACCACCCGTCTGATCACCGAGATCGTTGCGCGCAACGATGGCGGTACGTCGGCTCCATCCACCGTGGCGACCACCGCAGCGCCGCCTTCGGCGATGCCGACGGTCACGCCGGTGGTGCCGTCGGCGGCGATACCGCAGGCGTCGGCGGGGTCGGCGACCGCCAATGCGCCCGTCGCCACGACCATCGCGACCGGCGTTCCCACCCGCATCGCCACAGGCGTCCCGACCCCCGTGCCGGGCGCCGCCACGGCCTCCGCCGCCGATCCCGCGACCACGCAGGCCCCGGTCAAGACCATGAAGGACGTGATGCGCGGCCGCGGCATGCGCCCGCTCGTCATCGCCATCGACGCCGGTCATGGCGGCCAGGACCCCGGTGCACTCGGGCCGTCGGGCAAGCGCGAGAAGGACGTGACCCTGGCAATCGCCCGCGAACTCGCACGCCAGATCAACGGCACGCCGGGCCTGAAGGCCTACCTGACGCGCGATACCGACGTGTTCATCCCGCTGCCGCGTCGCGCCCAGCTGGCGCGCCAGGCCAAGGCGGACATGTTCATCTCGATCCACGCCGACGCGGCCGAGAACCGCTCCGCCAAGGGCTCGTCCGTCTACGTGCTCTCGTTGAAGGGCGCGTCGTCGCAGCGTGCGCGTTGGCTGGCCGACAAGGAAAACGCCTCCGACCTCATTGGTGGCGTGCGCCTGGAGCAGACCAACAACACGCTGGCCTCCGTGCTGCTCGATCTCACCCAGAGCGGCCACATGAAGGCGTCCGAAGACGCCGCCGGGCACGTGCTGGATGGCCTCAAGCGCGTGGGTTCCAACCACAAGCCGAACATCGAGCGCGCGAACTTCGCCGTGCTGCGCACCTCCGACATGCCGGCGATGCTGGTCGAAACGGCCTTCATCTCCAACCCGGACGAGGAGCGCCGTCTCATCGACCCCGCCCACCAGCGCAACCTGGCGCGCGCGGTGCTGGACGGCGTCAACACCTACTTCACCCGCCAGCCGCCGCCGGGAACGCTCTACGCGGCGCGCGCCGACGCGCAGTACGCCACGAGCGAAGCGAACGGCGGCAGTCTCTGAACCATTGCCCCTCGTACACGCCAACGCCCGGGATTCCCGGGCGTTTTTGTTTGTCCGGGCCGGGTCGGCGGGCATTGCGTCGGCTATCATTCCTGTCGATTCCCTCGACGATGCCGGAGCGCATCGCCACACCGTGACGATCCGTCAGCTCCCCGACACCCTCATCAACCAGATCGCGGCCGGCGAGGTCATCGAGCGCCCGGCGTCGGTGGTCAAGGAACTCGTCGAGAACGCGCTCGACGCGGGCGCGCGTCGCATCGACATCGACCTGGAAGAAGGCGGCGTCCGACTCATCCGCATCCGCGACGACGGCAAGGGCATCGAGCCCGCCGAACTGCCGCTGGCGGTGTCGCGCCACGCCACCAGCAAGATCGCTTCGCTCGACGACCTGGAAGGCGTGGCCACGCTCGGCTTCCGCGGCGAAGCGCTGCCGTCCATCGCCTCGGTCAGCCGGTTCGCGCTGACGTCCCGCCGCGACGGCAGCGACCGCGCCGCGACGCTGGAAGTCGACGGCGGTCGCGTCGGTGAGATCACGCCCAAGCCGCATCCGCAGGGGACGACGGTCGAGGTGCGCGACCTGTTCTTCAACGTACCGGCGCGGCGCAAGTTCCTGAAGGCCGAGCGCACCGAGCTGGGCCACATCGAGGAATGGCTGCGCCAGCTGGCGCTGGCCCGTCCGGACGTCGAGCTGCGTGTCTCGCACAACGGCAAGCCGTCGCGGCGCTGGAAAGGCGAGGGCGACCTGCTTTCCGAAGTGCGCCTGCACGAAGCACTGGGCGAGGAGTTCGCGCGCAACGCGCTGCGCGTCGACCACGCCGGTGCGGGGCATGCGATGGGCTCCGGACAGGGCCTGCGCCTGCACGGCTGGATCGCACAGCCCGCGTACAACCGCGCCAGCGCGGACCAGCAGTACCTCTATGTCAACGGCCGCGCGGTGCGCGACCGCAGCATCGCGCATGCGATCAAGCAGGCGTACGCCGACGTGCTCTTCCACGGACGGCAGCCGGCTTACGTGCTGTTCCTGGAACTCGATCCGCGCCGCGTCGACGTCAACGTGCATCCGGCCAAGCACGAAGTGCGTTTCCGCGATGCGCGCCTGATCCACGATTTCGTCTACCGCACGCTGCAGGACGCGCTGGCGGAAACGCGCGCCGGCACCGTGGCGGGTGTCGCCGGCGTGCCCGCGAACGATGGGCCCGGCGCGCCGTCCGCTTACTCCGCCGGATACGGTGCGTCCTCGCCGTCGTACAGCTACCTCGAACGCGCGTCCCAGGCACCGTTGCCGATGCAGGTTGCGGATACGCGCGCCGGCTACGCGGCCCTGTACGGCGGTGGAAATGCCGCGACCGCCGCGCCGTCGTTCGCGCAGACCGCACAGCCCGCCACGCTGCCACGCACCGAAGACGCCACGCTGCCGCCGCTGGGTTACGCCATCGCGCAGCTGCACGGCATCTACATCCTCGCCGAGAGCGCCGAGGGGCTGATCGTCGTCGACATGCACGCCGCGCACGAGCGCATCGGCTACGAGAAACTCAAGACCGCACACGACGGCGAAGGCCTGCGCACGCAGCCGCTGCTGGTGCCGGCGACGCTGGCGGTGTCCGAGCGCGAGGCCGAAGTG